>NZ_JBFRFZ010000004.1:0-355510 GCF_052115065.1 Terrabacter sp. 2TAF16 | reverse complement strand
TGTGTGCACGTGGACACTTCTGTCTCGGGTTCGTCCGGACACTGTGACTGGCCTCGGCGGATGCTTCCGCCATGGCGGACAAGGTGGTCGGGATGGACGTTCGGGCGCTGGTCGTCGTGTTCGAGCAGGACCCTGCGCGTGGCGCGGTGACCCGGTTCTGCCGGGAGCACGGGGTGTCACGGTCCTRGTTCTACGAGCTGCGGGCGAGGGCCGCCGCTGAGGGCGTGGTCGCGGCGTTGTCGCCCCGGCCTCGTGATCCGGGCAAGCGTTCGCCGTTGGCGATCTCGGTCGCGATCGAGGAAGCAGCGGTGCTGCTGCGCAAGGAGCTGGCCGACGCYGGGTGGGACCACGGCCCCGTCACGGTGGCCCACCACCTGGCCGCGAGGGGGCTACCGGCGCCGGCGCCCTCGACGCTGGCGCGGGTCTTCACCCGCCGCGGGCTGGTCACGGCGCAACCTCAGAAACGGCCCCGGTCCGCGACCCGACGGTTCGAGTTCGCGATGGTCCACCAGTGCTGGCAGCTGGACAGCTTCGTCTGGCCGCTGACCGACGGGTCGAACGCTGCGGTGTACCAGCTCGAGGATGACCGGTCCCGGTTCGTCATCGCCTCGCTCGCGGAACGCGGCGAGACCTCCGCCGGCGCGGTCCGCGTGGTGGACTSCGGCATCGCGGCGTTCCAGGTGCCGCAGGTGCTGTTGACCGACAACGGGTCGGCGTTCAACGCCACCCGCCGCGGGAGCCGCAGCCGGCTGGTGGAGCACCTCACGCTCCTGGGCGTGCAGTGCATCACCGGACGCCCGGGCCACCCCCAAACCCAAGGTAAGAACGAACGYATCCACCAGAGCACCCAACGGTGGCTGCGGGCCCAACCCCGGGCCGGCTCCATCGCGCAGCTGCAGGCCCAGATCGAGCAGTTCGACGACTACTACAACCACCACCGGCCCCACCAGTCGCTGCGCATGCGCACCCCGGCCCAGGCCCTGGCCGACGGTCCCGTCGCGATCGCCCCGATACCCCCGCCCCGCCCGCTGGACCCACCCGGACGGCGCGACCGCACCCGCGTGCAAGCCCCCACCGGGGTCCTGGTCCAGCCCCGCCGCGTCGATGCCAAGGGCAAGATCCGGGTGCGCACCGTCGCGATCCTGCTCGGCTGCGAGTACGCCCACACCAGCGTGACCGTCCTACACGACGAACACCACGTCGAGGTCTTCGACGCCGCCGGCACCCACATCCGCAGCCAACACCTGGAACCCGGAAAGCGGTACTACAGCAACGGACGACCCAAGACCTATCGACCCGGCAAGCCCTGAGTGTCCAGACTGACCCAAGACATCAAAACCGTCCGGACGAACCCGAGACACGACACCCGTGACGGCTGGGGCGGGGCGCTCACTCGAGTGTTACGGAGCGCTCACTCGACGGGGTGATGGCGGAGGGAGCGGACGGTGCGGTTGAGGAGGACCAGCGCTACGAGCTGGCTGACGGCAACAACGGCGACCAGCGACGGGAGCGAGCGGTCGTAGAGCCAGCCGGCCACGAGCCCGCCGACGATCGCGAACGCCCCCTGCACCCCCGCGAAGACGCCGTATGCCGTCGCGCGCCGCGGTGCCTCCACGACCTCCGCGACGAGCGCCTTCACCGTCGAGTCCTGCACGCCGTAGGCCAGGCCCCAGACGGCGACCCCGACGAGGGAGAGCACGACCGAGCCCGACAGCGCGAGCGGGGGCACGAGCGCGACGAGCACCGGCACGGCATACAGCACGGCGCCGCCGCGGCGGTCGTAGACGAGCCCCACCCCGAGGGCCGCGAGCGCCTCGACTCCCATCGCGCCGGCATAGACGACCGGGACCGTGGCGACGGGGACGAGGCCCTCCACGGTGAGGTGGTAGCCGATGATCCCGAAGGTGACGAGGCCACCGGTCATGAGGCCGGCGGCGAGCGCGTAGCCGAAGAACTCGCGCGGCAGACCCGACCCGACGGCATCGGCGACCCACCCCCGCAGCCCACCACGAACCGCGCCACCACCCGGGACCGACTGCGTTGCAAGGCTGTTCGGCGCGATCGTGGTCTCGACGTCGTAGACCGAAGGGTCGGGCACGCGGGAGCGGATGACGGCGAGGAGCAGCATCGCCGCCGTGCCGGGGATCGCGAGGACGGCCATGCTCGGCCAGATCGCGCCGGTGGCCGCGATGACGCCGGCGACGACGAGCGGTCCGGCGAAGGCCCCCACCTGGTCGAGCGCCTTGTGCACGCCGAAGCCGCGGCCACGTCCGACCGCCGACTCGACGTGCGCGAGCAGCGCCGACTTCGACGGGCTGCGCACGGCCTTGCCGGAGCGCTCGAGGAGGATGAGGACGGCCGCGAGCGCGAGGCCCGCCCCGCCGACGAAGGGCGTCACGGCGAGCAACGGCACGCAGACGGCGGTCAGGCCGTAACCGAGGATCGTCAGCCCCCAGTAGCGCCCGGTCCGGTCGGCGAGCGGCCCGAAGACGAGGCGCAGCACGAGCGCCATCGCCTCGCCCGCACCGGTGACGAGCCCGACGACGAGCGCCGTGGCGCCGAGCGAGGCGAGGAGCGGGCCGTACATCGAGCGCGCGCCCTCGTAGACCATGTCCGCGGCCAGGCTGACGAAGCCGAACCACCAGACGACCCGCCACGCCGACCAGCGGCCCCGGCCGGGTCCGGGATCGGCCGCGGCGGGAACACCGCCGGGAGTGGTGGCAGCCGGGTCGGTCATGCGGGGCAACCTAGCAACCAGACCTGCGACCCGACCTGCAACCAAAGCCGCAACCCGACCTGCAACCCGATCTGCGACCCGACCTGCAACGAGGCCTGCAACGGGACCCGCGACGACGGCTGCGACGGGACCCGCGACCAGAGCGCCCTCCGGGCCTAGCCTGAACGGGTGAGCAACCCGGACCGCCACCCCGCCGAGGTCGTCTGCGGCGACGACCCGAACCCCTCGACCGCCATCGTCCTGCCCTACCGCGAGGTGCCGCTCGGCGGCCCGCGAGCGATGCCGGTCCGTCGCAGCCTCCCGCAGCGCGAGCGCTCGCTCATCGGGGCGTGGTGCTTCGTCGACCACTATGGCCCCGACGACGTCCCGCAGACCGGCGGCATGGTCGTGCCCGGCCATCCGCACACCGGCCTGCAGACGGTGTCGTGGCTCTTCACCGGCGAGGTCGAGCACCGCGACACCACGGGCGCGCACGCCTTCGTCCGACCCGGCGAGCTCAACATCATGACCGCAGGCTCGGGCATCGCGCACTCGGAGTACTCCACCCCCGAGACGACGGTGCTCCACGGCGCACAGCTGTGGGTCGCGCTCCCGGAGGCCGACCGCAGCACGCAGCCGGGCTTCGAGCACTACGCGCCGCCGGTCACGGAGGTCGACGGCGCCCGGGTCCTCGTCTTCCTCGGCACCCTCTTCGGCCAGACCTCACCGGTCACGATGTTCTCCGACCTCGTCGGCGCCGAGGTGACGCTCGCCGCCGGAGCCTCCCTCGACATCGACGTGGACCCGGAGCACGAGCACGGACTGCTCTGCGACACAGGCGTGCTCACGGTCGGCGACGTCACCGCCAAGCCGGGCGAGATCGCCTTCATGGCCACCGGCACCAGCCGCATCACCGTCGAGGCCGGCCCGGACGGGCCCGCGCGCCTCCTCGTCCTCGGCGGCGCACCCTTCGGCGAGCAGATCGTCATGTGGTGGAACTTCATCGGCCGCAGCCACGACGAGGTCGTCGGCTTCCGCGAGGACTGGCAGCGCGAGCGGTCGCCGCGCGAGGAGGGGTCGTATGCCGCCGCGGCACCCGGCGCGCGCTACGGCACCTTCCCCGACGCCTGGGACCACACCCTCCCCGCCCCCGGCCTGCCCAACCTGCGCCTGCGCTCCCGCGGCTGAGCGCGAGGGAACGTCAGCTTTGACGTCAAAGCTTCGACGTCCACGCTTCGACGTCCACGCTTTGACGTCCACGCTTTGACGTCCACGCTTTGACGTCCACGCTTTGACGTCCAGGCTTTGACGTCCAGGGTTTCGACGTCCGGGGTTTGGGATCGGGCCATCGGCATGACAAGGATGGGCCCATGCGCGCGACGACGATCCATGCCCCCGGTGACATCCGCCTGACCGACGTCCCCGACCCGACGATCGAGGCGCCGACCGACGCCATCGTCCGGATCGTGGCCGGCTGCATCTGCGGCTCGGACCTCTGGCCCTACCGGGGCGCCAACCCGATCACGGCCGGCTCCACGATCGGTCACGAGGCCGTCGGCGTCGTCGAGGAGATCGGCGCCGACGTCCGGCAGATCAGGAAGGGCGACTTCGTCGTCATCCCCTTCGTCCACTGCGACAACACGTGCCCGCACTGCCTCGCCGGCATGACCTCGGTGTGCGACCACCAGGGCTGGACCGAGAGCGGCCAGGCCGAGCTCGTCCGCGTCAACCAGGCGGACGGCAGCCTCGTCGCGACCGACGGGATGCCCGACGACGCGATGCTCCCCTCGCTGCTCACGCTCTCCGACGTCATGGCCACCGGCTGGCACGCCGCCGTGTCCTCGCGCGTGCAGCCCGGCGGCACCGCCGTCGTCATCGGTGACGGGGCCGTCGGCCTGTGCGGCGTCATCGCCGCCAAGGAGCTCGGCGCCGAGCGCATCGTCGCGATGTCGCGCCACGAGCCGCGCCAGGCGCTGGCCCGCGAGTTCGGCGCCACCCACGTCATCGCCGAGCGCGACGACGCCGGTGTCGAGGCCGTCATGGAGCTGACCGGCGGCATCGGCGCCGACTCGGTGCTCGAGTGCGTCGGCACCGACCAGTCGATGAAGACCGCCTTCCGCATCGGCCGCCCCGGCTCGACCGTCGGCTTCGTCGGCGCCCCGCACGGCGTCGAGCTGCCCGTCCGGCAGATGTTCGTCCGCAACGTCGGCCTCGCCGGTGGCATGGCTCCCGTGCGCACCTACCTGCCCGACCTGCTGGAGCGCGTCCTCGACGGCCGCATCGACCCGGGCCGGGTCTTCGACCTGACGCTTCCCCTCGACGAGGTCGCCGAGGGCTACCGCGCCATGGACGAGCGGCGTGCGATCAAGGTCCTGCTGCGCCCCTGAACCAGCCTCACCAACCCTGGACAGTGGCTGACCGGCGACACCGAACGGGTATGCCGTGAGGACACCAAGCCGTTGACGCTCGCGCTCCGAACACCGCACGTGACCCGCGAACCCGAGCACACGGCATACCCAGCTGCGGACCAGGAGCGAGACGTGACGCACGCCCGGCTCATCGACGCGACGGCTCCGAGCGCGCCACGCGGCATCGTCCTCGTGCTCCACGGCGGCGCGGCGCGGCGCACACCGATGCGCGTCAGCCCGACCCAGCTGTCGGTGCTGCGGATGGTGCCGATCGCGGGCCGCATCGCGCGCGCCGCGAAGGGCGAGCTGGCCGTGCTGCGCCTGCTCAACTCGACGCGCGGCTGGGACGCCCACCACACCCCGGTCGACGACGTGCGCTGGGCCCTCGGCGAGGTCGCCGACCGCTTCGGTCCCGACCTGCCCGTCTGCCTCGTCGGTCACTCGCTCGGCGGTCGGGCCGCGCTGCTCGCGGCCGGCGAGGACCCCGTCGTGAGCGCTGTCGCGCTCAACCCGTGGGTCTACCCGACCGAGGGGCACCTCGACCTGACCGGGCGACGCGTCCTCGTCGTCCACGGAGACGACGACCGCATCGCCCGACCGACTAGCTCGGCGGCGGTGGCCCGCGACCTCGCCCGTACCGCCGAGGTCGGCTACGTCACCGTCGAGGGGGGCAAGCACGCGATGCTCCGGCGCCACGGCGTCTTCGACGGCCTGGCCGCCGACTTCGCGGTCGCGACCCTCCTCGGCTGCCGACCCGAGGGCGTCGTCGGCCGGGTCCTCGCCGGTGAGGCCTGGGTCGACGTCTGAGCCGAGGTCTGACCGGACGTCGGCTCCAACGCCAGGGCGTTCGAACGTCAGTGCCTTCGAACGCCAGGGCCTTCGAACGTCAGGGCCTTCGAACGCCAGGGCCTTCGAACGTCAGGGCCCCAGACACACGGAGGACGGCCTTCAGCACGTCTTGCGGCGAGATCGTCGGTCCAATTCAGCTTTTGTAGTTTTGTGACCGTTTGGTCACTAAACGTGTACTTACTTTGCAGTCGTCCGTTTCGCCCAATACAGTCGAGTCACCCCCTCCAACGACCGGTCCGGAACTGAAGTGAGGACCAGGATTGGCCCCGAGATTTGCGTCAGTCGATGACTACATCGCCTCCTACCCCGAGGAGACGCGAACTCAGCTTGCGGGGGTCCGCCGTACGATCCGCGAGGTAGCCCCTCACGCAGGCGAGAAGATCAGCTACGGCATGGCGACGTTCACCGTCGACGGCAAGCCCCTCATCTACTACGCCGGCTGGAAGAACCACGTCGGCCTCTACCCCGTCCCGACGGGTGACGCGCAGTTCGAGGAGGCGATCAGCCCCTACCGCCGCGCCAAGGACACCGTGCGTTTCCCGATCAGCCGACCGGTCCCGCTCGAGCTCGTCTCCGAGATCACCGAGCTCTGCCTCAAGCGCCGCGCGGCCGTCTCCGAGGGCCACGACGCCTGACACGCTGCCCGCCGCGGATCAGCCGGGGCCCGGTGCCTCGATGACCGCGAGGACGTTGCGGGCCGGGTCGGTGAACCACGCGATGAGCGGCCCTCCCTTGCGGAAGACCCCCTTGGCATCGGTCTCCATCGGCGTCCCCGCATACGTCTCGAAGATGACACCCCTCGCGGTCAGCTCGTCGACCGCGGCCTCGATGTCGTCGACCGGGAAGTTGAGGATCGTGAACGACGCCGGCTCGTGGTTCGGCTTCGGGTAGACGAGCGTGGGACGCTCGCCGCCCTCGCCGGCGAGGTGGAGCGTCAGCATGCCGTTCTCCTCGGTGACGCGCAGGCCGAGGGTGTCGGCGTAGAACGTCCGGGCGGCGCCGACGTCGTCGACGGAGAAGCCGCTGAAGGCGTGGGAGTCCTGGAGCACGGTGTGTCCTTCCGTGAAGGTGGGCAGGTGAGGGGGCGCAGCGCGCCCGACCCCTCCAGTGAAGACCCGTGGGGCGCGCCACGGCGCGCCTCCATCGAAGAAATTTCGGTGGAACCCCAATCCAGTGGGCCTGCCCGCGGCGAACCCCCGCCCGGAGACGGTCGACGACGACCCCCCGTCTGAAGCAGAGCAGGATGGACGGTTTGTCTCCTCGTCAAGGAGGAACACAGATGCGCACCACCACCACTCGGATCGCCGGCGCCAGCCTCGCTGCTGCCGCCGCCATGGCCTTCAGCGTCGGCCCGGCCTTCGCCGCGGACGCCTGGGTCAGCGCCAACCTCAAGCCCGTCGCCGGCAACGGTGTCGACGGCAGCGGTACCGCCATGGTCGAGGTCACCGGCAACACGATCACCGTGACGATGGCCGCCAACGGCCTGCTCCCCGACAACCCGCACGCCGCGCACATCCACTTCGGCGCCGAGGCCCGCCACGAGTGCCCGGTCCTGTCCGACGACAAGAACGGCGACGGCCACCTCAACACGACCGAGGGCGGACCGGCCTACGGCGACATCGTCGTGTCGCTGACGAAGACCGGCGACACGAGCCCGAAGTCGGGCCTCGCGATCGACCGCTTCAGCACGGCGCCCGGCGGCAAGATCGCCTACCAGCGCGGCAGCATCAAGGTCTCGAGCGACGTCGCCAAGGCGATCTCGGCCGGCCAGTCCGTCGTCGTCATCCACGGTGTCGACTACAACAAGGACGGCAAGTACTCCGGTGCCACGAAGAGCGACCTCATGCCGTCGCTCCCGACCGAGGCCACCGACCCGGCCCTGTGTGGCGCGCTGCGCGTCGCCCCGGCCGGCGGTATGCACACCGGCGGCGGCCAGGCCGCAGATGGCCTCAAGAGCGGTGGCCAGAACGAGGCCCTCATGCTCGTCGGTGCTGGCGCCCTGCTCGCCGCGGCCGGGACCGGCGCCTTCGCCGCCCGTCGCGCCCGGTCGCGCGCCTGAGTGACCGAGACCGACGTCGCGCACTTGAGCGACCGAGTCCGAGCGGCCGACATCGAGCGACCGACACTGAGCGGCCGACACCGACACGACCGACACCGACACGACCGACACCGACACGACCGACCGGGAGTCACCCGACCATGAGCGCACCGACCGGCTCCACGCCCGAGCCGACGTCGCCCACCGGCGACCGCAGAACCCGCCGCATCAGCGCCGGAGTGGCGGCGGCGCTGGCGGTCACGGCCGTGCTCGTCGTCATCGGGATCGTCGCGCTCGTGGTCGGCCTCAGAGGGAGCCCGGGGACCCCCGGCCCGCCGCAGCCCGCGGCGGGCGGGGTCGCCACGGCCAGCGCCCCCGCGGCGCCCGGCCCGTCCTCGTCCAGCCCGTCGGCGTCCCCCGGTCAGGGTGGGACACCGACGGCGGGCAGGACGGCCGGCGCCGCGCCGGGCACCGTCGGCATGGGTGACTTCCTCGAGGCTTCCGAGCCGACGTCGATCGAGATTCCGTCGATCGGGGTGCGCTCCTCGCACTTCGTCCGGCTCGGCATCCAGCCCGATGGCACGATCTCCGTGCCGGGCACGGCCCAGGAGGTCGGGATCTACGACGCCGGCCCCACGCCGGGCCAGCTCGGCCCGTCCGTCCTCGCCGCACACGTCGACACCCCCTCGGGCGTCCCGGGCATCTTCTACGAGCTGGGCAAGGTCAGGGCCGGTGACGTCGTCACGGTGTCGCGGCGGGACGGGTCGCACCTGACCTTCACCGTCGACAAGGTCGCGGCCTACAAGAAGTCCCAGTTCCCGACCGAGCTCGTCTACAAGGGCGACCTCACCCATGCCGAGATCCGCCTCGTGACGTGTGGCGGGCCGACCGACAGTCGCAACGAGTACCGCGACAACGTCGTGGTCTTCGGCCACCTCTCGAGCGCCACCTGACGACCGCGTCAGGACCGCGTCAGGACCGCGTCAGGACCGCGCCCGGCCCGACCCGCACTCGAGCCACGCTCGAGCCACGCTCGAGCCACACTTGAGCCACACCAGTCCGGCGTATGCCGCGGGGTCCCCACGAGGGACCCCGCGGCATACCCGTGGGGGGCTTGTCGAGGACGACGGCCGGATGTGATCCACGTCTCACCCATCCGAAGGTAAAGCGTTGGTATAGACGGGCACTTCGGACATTCAGGGGCGATCGGCGCGCGTCGTCGTTACCGTGGCGTGACATTTGCCAGTCGCCTCGTCTAGTCTTCCGGGAGTCCGGCCACCTGGTCGGGCTCTCGTGAGGTGGACCGCCTAGTCCTGTCACCGCCTGACGAGAGAGATCGAACCTTGTGACAGGAGCGGAGGAACCACACGTTTCTCCGGACGTCCTACGCAACGACTTCGGACGTCCTTGGGGTGAAGACCCACCCGCCACGCGAGCTTCGCGGGGCGGGCGTGGCCCGGGCACCTTTCCGCCCGAACCCGACAGCTAACTTCGTAGGCGCGGAGAGGTAACACGCGTGAACACTGAGAACATCCGCGGTCGCCATCGTGCGCCAGGCCGCCACAACCCCCTCAACGAACTCAAGCTCCTCGCCCGTGAGTCGGCTCAGCCGGCCATGAAGGCGGGCGCCGTCGTCGCCGCCACCGGTGGACTGGTCGCCACCTTCGCCAACCCGGCGAGCGCCGACACCCTGTCGCCCAACTCGGGTGACGTCGCGGCTGCTGCCGGTGTCGACACCGCGGCTCCCGCCGCTGTCGGTCCGGCCACGGCTGCCACCCCGGCCGCGTCGACCGCGCTGTCGAAGATCGGCTTCGCCCCCGCCGTGCAGAAGGCCGTCGCCCACCGCGTCGCGCCGGCCAAGCCGCAGGTCATCGAGGACGTCCAGGTCAAGACCGAGCGCGCTGCCGCCAAGGCCGCCGCCCAGACTGCCGCCCAGACTGCCGCTTCGCGCAAGGTCGCCGTCCAGCGCGCCTCCCGCGACCTGACCCGCGCCACCCTGACGACGAGCACGTCGTCGGCGAAGGCGAGCGTCAACACCGCAGCACCGAGCGCCTCGTCCGGCGTGCGCGCCTCGTCCAACTGGGCCACCGCGGGCCAGTGCACGTGGGGCGCTCTCAACAAGTGGTACCAGTCCGAGGGCTACTACCCCGGTGGCTGGACCGGCAACGCCATGGCGTGGGCCTCGGGCGCAGCGTCCGCCGGCTACACCGTGACGGGCACGCCGCGCACGCGGTCGATCCTCGTCATGCAGCCCGGCGTCCACGGATCCTCGAGCGTCGGCCACGTCGCCTGGGTGACCGCGGTCAACGGCAACGAGGTGACGATCATCGAGATGAACGCCCTCGCCGGTGCGTACAACTACAACACGCGCACGCTGACCGACGGTCCCGGCATGAAGTACATCTACGCGCCGTGACCCACCGGGTCGTCATCTCGACGACCTCCGCGACGACCACCGCGGAGTTCTCCACGAGCTGAGCGCGTACGAAGGGGAGGATGCCTGCGCATCCTCCCCTTCGGCATACCCACCCGAAACCCTCCGGCCGCGTGGGATCCCCCACACGCGCAACCCTGGACACACGGGAATGATCGACCGCCTGCCCTCCTTGTCGCCTAGGTAGTTGAAGGCTCCACCGACCGACGGTGGGGGCCGCCAACCGCCACCGACAGTCCCCTAGACGTGAGGAGCAGGCCTGTGTCCACGGCCTTCGAGAGCATCCGCATCGGCCGCTGGGACCTTCCCCAGCGCTTCGTCATGGCCCCGCTGACCCGCAACCGCGCGGGCGAGGGCCAGGCACCGACCGAGCTCAACGCCGAGTACTACGGCCAGCGCGCGAGCGCCGGCCTCATCATCACCGAGGGCACCCAGCCGAGCGCCGTCGGGCAGGGCTACCTCGACACCCCCGGCATGCACTCCGACGAGCAGGTCGCCGGCTGGCGCCTCGTCGCCGATGCCGTGCACGAGGGCAACGGCCACGTCGTCGTCCAGCTCATGCACGCCGGCCGCATCGCCCACCCCGACAACAAGGGCGGCCTCGAGAGCGTGGCGCCGAGCGCCATCGCCGCGCCCGGCGAGATCGTGACCCCGAAGGGCCAGCAGGCGTATGCCGTCCCCCGGGCCCTCGAGACCGACGAGATCCCCGCGCTCGTGGCGGAGTTCGTCCACGCTGCGCGCCAGGCCGTCGCGGCCGGGCTCGACGGCGTCGAGGTGCACGCTGCGAACGGCTACCTGCCGCACCAGTTCCTCGCGCCGTCGAGCAACGAGCGCACCGACTCCTACGGCGGCTCGCCCGAGAACCGCGCCCGCCTGACCGTCGAGATCACGAAGGCCGTGGCCGAGGCGATCGGCGCCGACCGCGTCGGCATCCGCATCTCGCCCGCGCACAACATCCAGGGCGTCCTCGAGGAGGACGAGGCCGAGACGGCCGCGACCTACGAGTCGCTCGTCGAGGGCATCGCCCCGCTCGGGCTCGCCTACCTCAGCATCCTCGGCGACCCGGAGTCCGACCTCGTCCGCGATCTGCGCAAGCGTTTCGACGGCCCGGTCATCCTCAACACCGGCTTCGGCAAGGTCACCGAGCTGGCCGACGTCGAGGACATCCTCGAGCGCGACCTCGGTGACCTCGTCGCCGTGGGGCGCGAGTTCCTCGCCAACCCGGACCTCGTCCGTCGCTGGCGCGAGGGCGCCCCGCTCAACGAGCCGAACTCCGCCACCTTCTACGGCAGCGGCGCCGAGGGCTACACGGACTACCCCGCCCTCCCCGATCACACCGTCGAGTGAGCGCCCGGTAACAGTCGAGTGAGCGCCCCGTCACAGACCACCTGTGGCGGGGCGTTCACTCGACTGGGACGGAGCGCTCACTCGACTGGACCAGGTCGGATGGGCATCGGCGCAGGCCGGTCAGGTGGGCACCGGCGCTGGCCCGTCAGGTGGGCTCGGGCGGGTTCTCGGCGGCGCCCCCGGACGGGAGCGGGTCACCGAGGGGTCGCTGGACCCACACGACGTCGTGCGAGGCGCCGAACTTCCAACCGATGTCGCGGTAGGTGCCGACCGGCTCGAAGCCCATCGCCGCGTGCAGTCGGCCGCTCGCCACGTTGGGCTGGGTCATCCCGGCTGCGGCCATCCGGTAGCCGCGGGCCGTGAGCCGCTCGAGCAGAGCCTCGTAGAGCCGCCGCCCACCGCCGCGACCCCGCCGATCGCCCGCGAGGTAGACCGACACCTCGCACGACCACCGGTACGCCGCCCGCTCCTTGAACGGTCCGGCATACGCGTAGCCGACGACCTCTCCCGCGTCCTCGAGCACGAGGAAGGCGTGCCGCGCCTGCGCCTTGGCGATCCGGCGCTCCATCTCGGCGACGTCGGGAGGCTCCGTCTCGAAGGTGACCGTCGTGCCGGTGACGTAGGGGGCGTAGATCGCAGCGCACGCCGCGGCGTCGGCGGGCGTGGCATCACGCACCGCCGGCGCATCGGTCGTACCGGTCGTACCGGTCGTACCGGTCGTACCGGTCGTACCGGTCGCCGCGATCCGGTCGAGAACGTCGGGCACGTCGGGCACGTCGGGCACGTCGGACATGCGCCGATGCTAGGCCGAGCCCTCGGCCCCGGGTCTGCCCGGTGGGCCGTCCTCCGGCTCCTCCGGCTCGCCCTCGGGAGGCGGCTGCTGCGTCCTGGACGAGTCCAACGCCTCGAAGAGGGTGCGAGGGGCCCGGGCCCCGCCGGGCACCCCGCCGGCGCCGACAGCGGCCGAGGCACGCGGCATACCCGCCGCGAAGCGAGCGACGATGAGCGCGACGAACGTGACGAGGTAGACCTGGCCGATGACGGCCTCACTCGCCGCAGCCATCCGGCCGAGATCCGTCACTGCTGCGACGTCACCGAAGCCGACCGTCGAGATCGTCACGAGGCTGAAGTACATGTACGTCGTCGTCGGCACGTCCTCACCGAAGAACGGGGTCGAGGTGAACGCGTCGAGGGTCTGGAAGAGGAAGGCATAGGTCACGGCGATCTGGAGATAGGCAGCGACCGAGCCCATGATGGTCTGAACGGTGACCACGGTGTGCTGCAGCACCCGTCGGGCGATGAGCACCGGGGTCAGCGCGGCGGCGAGCAGCCACACCGTCTCGGGGGGCACCGTCTGGTTGCCATCGGCGCGACGGTAGGTCAACGTCGCGACGCTGAGAATGAGGACCGCGGCGACGAGGACGTTGACGGCGCGACGCCAGCGACGTCGCAGCCCTGACGCACGGGCCGCCGCGACGAGCGCCAGGCCACTGATCGCGTGCGCGAAGAGCTGGGAGACGACCGAGCCACGGGTGTCGACGAGTCCTTGGACGGCGATCGTGGCCAGCACGAGGACGAGGACGAGTCCGTACCGATCGAGGAGGGGCAGGCCGACGAGGACTTTTCGGCGCTCCGCGCGGCTCGTCGGGCCGGAACGGTCGAGAGGGTCGAGAGGGCCGGGCCGGCCGGGGGCACTCGTCGGGGCGGTCCTCGGCGCCTTCGCGTCGTCGTCCGCCCCGCGTTCGGGCCCGCGCTTCTGCCCACGCTTCTGCCCACGCTCCTGCCCGTGATCGGGCCCGCTGCTGGACTCGGCCATGCCGCCCTCCTCGAGGGTCGCGGGGGATGGGCTCCCGAGTCCGAGGATAGGGCGGTGGGGCCACCCGCGCCCGTAGGTCGTCAGAGACCGCGCCGACCGAGGGCGCACGCCTGGACGAGCACCCTGCTCGGCGGTCTCCTCCGGCGTCAGCGCGGACGTGCCGAACCCACCAGCCGATCTCACCGAAGTCCCACCGCATCAGGGCCACGAGCGCCTCCTTCCCGTCGGAGTCGAACTGGTCCTCGGGGTCGCGCAGCCGTCGCGCCGGCACGGGTCGTATGCCGCCGCGAGCGTGGTCGGGCAGAGACGGTGACGTACGCTCGAGGTGGGTCGACGAACCCGGGCTGCCGAGCAGCCAGGTCACGAGAGGAGAGGGCATGAGGGTCCTGCGCCACCGCGCGTCCGCCGACGTGGCCGTGCTCCCCGCGAGCCTCGCCGCGAGCCTCGCCGCGGCGGTCGTCGTCCTCCTCGGCACCGTTCTCGGCACCGTTCTCGGCACCGTTCTCGGCACCGTCTCGGGTGCGGGAGCCGGTCAGGTGCTCCTCACCGCGGCGACCGTCGGCGTCCTGACCGTCGTGCTCGCCAGGACCGCGGTGCGCCCGGTGCGTCCTCTGCCGGTGCGCGTCCACACGTCGGGGGTCCCCGGCGCCGTGCCCGCGTCGACGGCGTACTGGTGCGCCCTCGACGCACCGCGCTGCCCACAGCGTCCTCGGGCTCCGGGTCGGCACTGACCCCGTTCGTCGCACCTGCGACGTCCGGGCCTCTGCCCACCCATCCCGGCCCCGCGCGGGCCCGAGCCGAGGAGCTCACCCATGCCTGACCTGCTGTCCCCCTTCACCCATGCCGTCGCCGCGGTGCTCGCGGCCACCCACGACGTCACCGGCGCGCTCGGCCTGAGCCCCGGCTCCGCGGGCGCCTGGCTGCTCGCCGTCGCGCTGCTCGTCGTCGCCGTCCGCACCGTGCTGCTGCCCGTGACGATCCACGGGGTGCGCAGCTCGCACGCCCGCGCCCACGCCGCGCCCCAGCTGCGCGAGCTGCGCCAGAGGTATGCCGGCAGCCGCGACCTCGAGCAGCTGACCGCGATGCGCGCCGAGCAGAAGGCGATCCACGCCGAGCACGGCGTCTCGGGGTGGAGCCTCGCGCCGGCGCTGCTCCAGCTGCCGCTCTTCTACGCGCTCTACCGCGTCGTCTCCGACCTCACGGCCGGACACTCGGTCGGGGCGCTCGACGCCGGGCTCGTCGCCTCGGCGTCGGCCGCGTCCCTCGCCGGGTTGCACCTGACGAGCCACCTCGGCACGACGCTGGGGTCGAACCCCGTGGCCGGGCTCGTCCTCGTCGCGGTCGCGCTCGGGGCGGCCGCGCTGAGCCTGCTCGCGCAGCGCTGGTTCGTGCTGCCGATGACCGACGCCACCGACCTGCCCGAGGGGATGGCGACGGTCCAGCGACTCATGCCGTGGCTCGGCGCGGTCGGCGTCCTCGCAGCGGCGCTCGTCGTGCCGGCGGGCCTCATCGCCTACTGGTTCGTCAACAACGCCTGGACCTTCGCACAGCAGGGCATCATCTGGCGCTTCGCCCCGACGCCGGGCTCACCGGCCGCGAGGCGAGGTGACGCCAAGGCGCTG
Organism: Terrabacter sp. 2TAF16; assembly: GCF_052115065.1. Lineage (NCBI taxonomy): Bacteria > Bacillati > Actinomycetota > Actinomycetes > Micrococcales > Intrasporangiaceae > Terrabacter > Terrabacter sp. 2TAF16. The sequence goes on along the minus strand of NZ_JBFRFZ010000004.1, from coordinate 340,280 downwards.
GAAGGCGCCCCCTCCTGACGACCCGGTGACACGGCATACCCGTCTGCGGTGAGGGCGCGATCCCTCGCCGTGGTCGGGGGAGGCGTCTAGCGTGGTCGGCGTGAGCACGACGCCGAGCGGGACCAGCCACGTGAGTGGGACGAGCGAGTCGACGCGGGTGGGCGGGCCCCACCTCGTCGACGACCTCCTGCGCTACCTGCAGGAGGGGCGTGACGGGCTGCTCAAGGCGCTCGACGGGCTGGGCGACTACGACGTGCGGCGCCCGATCACGCCCAGCGGGACCAACCTGCTCGGGCTCGTCAAGCACGTCGCCGGCGTCCAGCTCGCCTACCTCGGCGACTCGGTCGGGCGGCCGTCGGGCGAGCGGCTGCCGTGGGTCGAGGACGACTCGATCTGGGGCTCGGCCGACATGTGGGCGACGGCCGAGGAGTCGCGAGCCGACCTCGTCGGGCTCTACGAGCGGGCCGCGGTGCACTGCGACGCCGTCGTGCGCGAGCTCGGGCTCGACGCCCCGGCGAGCGTCGCGTGGTGGCCGGAGGAGCGCCGGTCGACGACCCTCGGTTCGCTCCTGGTGCGCTGCGTCGCCGAGGTGTCGCAGCACGGCGGCCACGCTGACATCCTCCGGGAGACGATCGACGGGCGGGGCGGACGCGACCACGACGACCTGGGCGGCGAGGCGTGGTGGACCGACCACCTGGCGCGCATCCAGGCCGCCGCCGACGCGCACCGCACGCCGCCGGCCGGTGACGGGGCCGGTGACGCAGCCGGTGACGCAGCCGACGGCGGGGCCGACTCATGAGCGACCGCCGGCCCAACATCGTCTTCATGCTGAGCGACGACCACGCCGCGCACGCCATCGGCACCTACGGCTCGGTCGTCAACCGCACGCCGCACATCGACGCGGTCGCGGCGGCCGGGGTGCGTCTCGACAACCTCTTCGCGACGAACTCGCTGTGCGCGCCGAGCCGGGCCTCGATCCTCACCGGCACCTACAGCCACGTCAACGGTGTGACGACCCTCGACACGTTCATCGACGCGTCGCAACCGACCTTCGTCACGGCGCTGCGCGAGGCGGGCTACCGCACGGCGTTCGTCGGCAAGTGGCACATGGGGCAGGGCTCGAGCGGCGGCATCGACCACGACCCCCAGGGCTTCGACCGGTGGGACGCGCTCATCGACCAGGGCGAGTACCACGACCCGCGCTTCCTCTCCGCCGACGGGCTGCGCGTCGAGCCGGGCTACGCGACCGACCTCATCACCGACCTCGCCATCGACTGGGTCGAGTCCCTGGACGAGGGCGACCACGACGGGGACGGCGACGGGGACGGCGACGGCGACGGCGACGGGGAGAAGCCGCCGTGGTGCGTGCTCGTGTGGCACAAGGCGCCGCACCGACCGTGGGAGCCCGACGCCGCGCACGCGGGGATGTATGCCGAGGGCGGGCCCGCCGGGAGCATGCCGATCCCAGTGCCGGCGACGTTCACCGACGACCTGGCGGGACGGTCCGACACGGCGCGGCGGGCGGCCATGCGGATCGCCGACCACCTCACCGAGGAGGACCTCAAGCAGCCGGTGCCGCCCGGGCTGTCGGCGGACGAGGAGGCGCTGTGGAAGTACCAGCGCTACATGGAGGACTACCTCGCGTGCGTCGCGTCCGTCGACGACAACGTCGGTCGCCTGACGTCGTGGCTCGCCGACCGCGGCGAGCTCGACGACACGATCGTCGTCTACTCCTCCGACCAGGGCTTCTTCCTCGGCGACCACGGCTGGTTCGACAAGCGCTTCATGTACGAGGAGTCGATCCGGATGCCGTTCGTCCTCTCCTACCCGCGCGCCGTCGCGGCCGGGCAGGCGCTCGACCGGATCGTCACGAACGTCGACATCGCGGCGACCCTGCTCGATGCGGCCGGCGTCGACGTGCCGGAGCGGATGCAGGGGCGCTCGTTCTGGGGTGACCTCACGGATCCGGCTGGGGCGCAGCGCGATCGGGAGCGGGAGGGCTTCTACTACCGCTACTGGATGCACGACGACCGGAGCCACCAGGTCGGGGCGCACTACGGCTACCGCACGCACCGCTACACCCTGATCTTCTTCTACAACGACGGGCTCGGGCTGCCGGGCTGCTCGGACCGGCGCTTCGCGCAGGAGTGGGAGCTCTACGACCTCGAGGCAGACCCCGAGGAGCTCGTCAACGTCGCCGACGACCCCTCCTATGCCGAGGTGCGCGACGAGCTCGAGGCGCGGATGTGGCTCGCGCAGCAGGAGGTCGGCGACGACCCCCACCCGGACCAGCCCGTCCCCCGCCTGATCACCGACGCAGGCTCGGTCTCCTAGGCGATGGCCTGGTCGATGGCGCGGTCGAGGCGACGCAGTGCCTTGCCGCCGCGGCGCTCGAGACGGTCCGCGGCGCGCTGCTCGTCGGCGTCGAGGTGGCCGAGGAGGAAGGCCGCCGCAACGCCCGCGTCCTCGTCGATGGCCAGGTGCCGCAGCGTCGCCCGGGTGACGACGGCGTCGTGGTGCTCGCCGAGGAGCCCCTGCACGTCAGCCGCCCGCTCGGCCACGAGGCCGACCGTGGACCCGGTCACCGGCGCCACGGCCTCGGCGGCGTAGCGCAGCCGCTTGGCGGCCTTGCGCACGTCGTGGAGGCAGGCGGACCTCAGCTCGGAGTCACCCGTGGCGACGGCGGCCTCGGCGAGGTCCGCCCGTTCACGCACGCGCTTGCCCTCCTTGCGCAGCACGGTGCGCACGACCTTCTTCGCGCCCCGTTCGGCGTCGTCGGTGAAGGGCGGGTGCGTGACGACGCTGTCGAGCAGGGCGATCGCGGCGGCATACCGGCTCGACCCGAGGGTCTCGTCGATGACCTCGGTGGCGGCTGTGGCGTCGAGGTGCAGCCGGGCCCGGAGACCGGTCACGGCCTCGTCGATGCCGGTGAGGCCGGCGGGGCCGATGTCGTCGAGGAGCGTGTCGACGAGGTCCTGGACGACCTCGGCGTCGCGTGCCTCCCCGAGGCGACCGGCCGCCCAGCGCAGCTCGTCGCGGAGCGGCTCGGTGACGGCCGGGTCGACGAGCGCGTGGAAGCTGGCGAGGGCGCTGCGGATCCGACGCATCGCGACCCGGAGGTCGTGGACCCCCTCGGGCTCCCCTGCGCGTACGGCGGCCTCGGCGGTCGCGAGGGCCTCCCGCTGCTCGCGGAGGTGCTCGCTCAGCAGGGACGCGGCGGTCGGCATACGCATTGTCTACCCCTCACCACCGTCGACGTCCCCGCTTCGCCGGATCCTGTGAAGACTCGACAGCCCCTGCCGCTCGGGTCTCAGGAAACGTACAGTCGAGAAGGTGGCACGGGTCACCGCTCCTCCCGCGATCGACACCGCCGTCGCCCCAGGCGCCAGGCTCCTCCTCGACGCGCCCGACCCAGAGCCCGAGCCTCCCCCACCGCGCCGGTGGCAGCGCGTCCGCGACCGGGCGGCGCGGGTGCCGCGCCGCGCGTGGTGGGGCCTCGTCGCGCTGGCGGTCATCGTCGCGCTCGTCAGCACGTACGCCGTGACGCGACCTCCGGGACCGCCCGTCCTCACGCAGCGCGACGTCGACACGAGCGTCCGGCGCGGCATCGAGAAGCAGGCGGAGGCGGAGGCCGCCGCGCCGGCCGACGGGTCGGCCGCGCACGCGGCGATCGCGCCGTCGCTCGTCCTCATCGAGACCCGCGACACCGTGGCCGGGGGGCAGCAGGAGGGCAGCGGCGCGGGGGTCGTCGTCAACGAGGACGGCACCGTGCTGACCGCACTGCACGTGGTCGACGGGTCGACGAACATCACCATCACCTTCGCCGACGGCACGACCTCGCCGGCGAAGGTCGCGACCGAGAAGCCGGAGAGCGACATCGCGACGCTCACGCCCTCGAAGCTCCCCGAGACCGTCGTGCCCGCCGTGCTCGGCGGTGGGGTGGCGGTCGGGGCGCCGGTCTTCGCCGTCGGCCACCCGCTCGGCCTCACCGACTCGCTGTCGGCGGGCGTCGTGTCGGCACTCGACCGGACGGTGCGCGTCGAGGGCGACCGCAAGCTCGAGCACCTCATCCAGATCGACGCGGCGGTCAACCCGGGCAACTCGGGCGGACCGCTGCTCAACAAGGCCGGGCAGGTCGTCGGGATCGTCACGGGGCTGGCGAACCCGACGGACCAGAGCCTCTTCGTCGGCATCGGCTTCGCGGTGCCGATCGCGACGGCGGGAGGGGCCGCGGGCAGCCCGCCCCGCTGAGACCGAGCCTCCGCGGGGAGGCGAGCACCCGGCATACGCCATCGACGAGCGTGACCCAGCAGCGTGAACGAGCAGCGTGACCCAGCAGCGGTGAACGAGCAGGAGGACGGCATGGACGGACAGGCACCCACTGGTCAGCACGCTCGACACGCGCTCGAGCAGGCGCTCTACGAGGTGAAGCGGACGATCGTCGGGCAGGACGTGCTCGTCGAGCGGATGCTCGTCGCGCTGCTGGCGCGGGGGCACCTGCTCGTCGAGGGCGTGCCGGGGCTGGCCAAGACGATGGCGATCAAGACGCTCGCGCAGGCCATCGGCGGGGAGTTCCAGCGCATCCAGTTCACGCCCGACCTCGTGCCCGCCGACCTCGTCGGGACGCGCATCTACAACCAGAAGGACGGCGAGTTCCAGGTCTCGCTCGGGCCCGTCTTCGCCAACCTCGTGCTCGCCGACGAGATCAACCGCGCGCCGGCGAAGGTGCAGAGCGCGCTGCTCGAGGTCATGCAGGAGCGGCAGGTGACGATCGGGCGCGAGACCTTCCCGGCGCCGGACCCGTTCCTCGTGATGGCGACGCAGAACCCCATCGAGTCCGAGGGGACGTATGCGCTGCCCGAGGCCCAGGTCGACCGCTTCATGCTCAAGGTGCTCATCGGATATCCCTCTGCCGCCGAGGAGTTCGTCGTCGTCGAGCGGCAGATCTCGGCGGCGGTCGCGACCGTCACGGTGCTCGACCCGGAGATGCTGCGCGGCTTCCAGCGCGAGGCGGACGCGGTCTACGTCGACCCCGCGGTCATCGAGTACGGCGTCCGGCTGGCCACCGCGACCCGTGAGCCGGCGAGCGTGGGCCGGGACGACCTGGCCCGGTTGCTGACGTACGGCGCGAGCCCGCGCGCGTCGATCAACCTCGTGCTGGCGGCGCGGGCGCTGGCCTTCCTCCGGGGACGGGACTACGCGCTGCCCGACGACGTGCGCGACCTCGCGCGGGACGTGCTGCGGCACCGGATCGTGCTGTCCTACGAGGCGCTGGCCGAGGACCTCTCGCCCGACGACCTGCTGACGCCGCTCCTCGCGGCCGTCCCGGTGCCGACGGCTCCGTTGCGCGAGCGGGCTGCCGGGTCGGCTTCTGTGGCAGGCGCTTTCGGGGCTGGGCCTGATGGTGGTGCTGGCGGCCCCGGTGGGGACGCGACATGGGCGCGACCACCACGCTGAGCGCCGAGAGCCTGCTGCGGCGCCTCGAGTGGAGGGTGGTGCGGCGGCTCGACGGGCGACTCCAGGGCGACTACCGGACGCTCTTCCGCGGTGCCGGTCTCGACTTCACCGACCTGCGGGAGTACGTGCCGGGCGACGACCTGCGGCACATCGAGTGGAACGTCACGGCGCGGCTCGACGAGCCCTACGTGCGCGAGTTCGTCGAGGACCGCGAGCTGACGGCGTGGCTGCTGCTCGACCACTCGGCGTCGATGGGCTTCGGGCCGGTCGACCGACAGAAGGACCTCGTGCTCGCCGAGGTGGCGACGACCCTCGCGCACGTGCTGACCCGCGGCGGGAGCCGGGTCGGCGCCATCGTCATGGACACCGGGGTCGACCTCGTCATCCCGCCGGCGTCGGGCCGCAACCAGGTGCTGCGGATCGCGAAGACGCTGCTCGACCGCCGCGAGGCCCGCACCCCCGTCCCGAACCGTCGAGAGGCCAGGACCCGGGAGGGTGGAGCGTCGAGCCTCCGTCGTGGCGTACGCCGGGTGCTGGGTCGCTCTGAGCAGGCTGGAGTCCCAGCCCCCTCGGGGACGGTCACGGACCTCGGGGTGCTGCTCGCGGCGGCATACGGCATCGCGCGGCGGCGGTCGCTCGTGCTCGTCGTGTCGGACTTCATCTCGGCGGACGGGTGGGAGGCGCCGCTGTCGCGGCTGGCGCGACGGCACGAGGTGGTCGCGATCCAGGTCGTCGACCCGCGCGAGAGCGAGCTGCCCGACGCGGGCGGGCTCTACGTCGAGGACGCGGAGACGGGTGAGCAGATCTTCGTCGACACGAGCGACGTCGCGTTCCGGGCCCGGCTCGCGGCGGCCGCGGAGTCGCGGCAGGCCGACCTCGAGGCGCGGGCGCGCACGGCCGGCGTCGACCTCTACCCGGTGCGGACCGACGACGACCTCGTGCGGTCGCTGCTGCGGATCTCCGAGCTGCGGCGGAGGCGACGGCGATGAGGTGGCTGCAATGAGGTGGCTGCAATGAGGTGGCTGCAATGAGGTGGCTGCGATGAGGTGGCTGCGATGAGCGAGCTGTCGCTGACGTGGCCGTGGGCGCTGGCGGGGCTGCTCGTCGTGCCGGTGCTCGTCGTCGGCTACCGGCGGGTGCTGCGCGCGCAGGAGACACGGCGGGCGGCGCTGGCAGCGGACGGGCTCGTCATGCCGGCTCAGGGCCGTTCCCGGTGGCGGCACCTGGGTCCGGCGCTGCTCATCGCGGCCCTGGCCGTCATGGTGCTGTCGCTGACCCGCCCGGTGGCGTCGGTCGCGGAGCCGCACCGCGAGGGTACGGTCGTGCTCGCGTTCGACGTGTCGAACAGCATGGCGGCGACCGACGTGAAGCCGTCGCGGCTCGAGGCGGCGAAGGCGGCGGCGCGGGTGTTCGTGGAGAAGCAGCCGGCGTCCGTGCGGATCGCCGTGGTGGCGTTCGGCGGGACGGGGCTCGTGACGCAGCGACCGACGCTGGACCGGGCGGCCGTGCTGGCGGCGGTGGCGCGGCTCAAGCCGGCCGGCGACACGTCGCTGAGCGACGGGATCCTCGGCGGACTGAGCGCGATCGTCGGCAAGCCGGTCAAGGCGCCCGGCGATGCGGAGAAGGGGACGGACGAGGAGACGCCGATCGGCTACCACGGCGGGACGGCGATCGTGCTGCTCACCGACGGCGAGGACACGACGGACGACGGGCCTTCCGGCGCGGCCGAGCTCGCGTCGGCGGCGGGCGTGCGGATCGAGCCGATCGGGCTGGGGACGCCGGCGGGGACGACGATCAAGGTCGACGGCTTCAGCATCGCGACGGCGCTCGACGAGTCGTCGCTGCAGGCGGTGGCGGAGATGACCGGCGGGACGTACCGCCGGGCGTCGGACGCTGCGTCGTTGGCTTCCGTGTATGACGCGATCGAGCTGCAGTGGACGACGCGGACGGTGCCGCACGAGGTGACGTCCTGGGTGGCGGCGTTCGCTGCGCTGCTGCTGCTCGGCGGGGCGACGGTGTCGGTGCTGCGGCGGGGGCGGGTGATCTGACGTGTCGTTCGGAGTGCCGCTGCTGCTCGTGACGCTGGTCTTCGTGCCGGTGCTGCTCGGGGTCTACGTGTGGCAGCTGCGGCGTCGGCGGAGGCAGGCGGTGCGCTACTCGAACGTCGCGCTGCTGCGGGCGGCGGGGGCCGGGTCGGCGTCGTGGAAGCGGCACGTGCCCATTGCCCTGGTGCTCGGGGCTCTCGGGCTGCTGGGGCTGGCGAGCGCGCGGCCGACGGTGCGGGCCGAGGTGCCGACGTCGAGCGCGACGATCATCCTGGCCCTGGATGTGTCGGGGTCGATGTGCGCGACGGACGTGTCCCCGAACCGGCTGAGCGCGGCGCAGGCGGCGGTGCGGTCGTTCGTCGAGGGGCAGGACGACAAGACGAAGGTCGGGCTCGTCGTCTTCTCGGGGTTCGCACAGCTGGCGGTGGCGCCGACTGCGGACCGGGGCGAGCTGCTGTCGGCGATCGACGCGGTGACGACGGGGCGCGGGACGACGATCGGCGCGGCGATCCTGCGGTCGATCGACGCGATCGCCGAGCTGGACCCGAACGTGGCGCCGGCGGATGCCGTGGACGAGCCGTCGACGGACGGGCCGGGCCTGGCTGACCCGACTCCTGCGCCCACGCCGACGGGCGGTGCGGGTGGGGGCGGCGGTGGAGTGCCCGTGGACGTGGCGCCGGAGATCATCGTGCTGCTGACGGACGGAGCGAACACGCGCGGCGTGACGCCGGCGCAGGCCGCGGAGCAGGCCGCGGCGCGAGGAGTGCGGGTCTATCCGATCGGCTTCGGCACGACGAACCCGACGCAGATGGCGTGCACGCGCGACCAGTACGGCGGTTTCCAGCCTCGGGCGCGCGACTTCGGCGGTCCGGGCGGCGGGACGTTGGGTGGTCGCAACTTCCTCGTCGTCGACGAAGGTGCCCTGAAGGGAGTCGCCCAGACGACGGGTGGCGAGTACTTCGCCGCGACCGACGCCGACGGTCTGACCCAGGTCCTGGCCGACCTCCCCAAGCACGTCACGGTCAGCGAGCAGGACATCGACCTCAGCGCGGCAGCCGGTCTGCTCGCGGCAGCGCTCCTCCTCGCGGGTCTGGGCATCTCGATCCGCCGCTCAACCAGCTGAGCTGCTCAAGCCGCGAGGCGAGCTGCAGACCCACCCCATCGGGGTGATGCGCGCCCGCCCCGACCAGGCCGACCATGGTGACCGGTGCTCTCGAGCGGGAGGGGTTGACGATGACAACTGCACCAGCGCAGATGCCGGGGATGTCGCCCGTCAGGAGGGGCGAACGTCATGGCTGAGGGGCCACCGACGGCCGGCGCGACCGGCGCGACCGGCGCGACCGGCGCGGAGGCATCGACCCAGCCCAAGCGCGCGGCGCTCGTCCTGCTCGCCCTGATCACCGTCGCAGCGGTCGCGAACCTCAACCTGTCCGTCGCCAACGTCGCGCTGCCATCGATCGGCCGCGCCTTCAGCTCCTCCCAGACGACGCTCGACCTCATCGCAGTCGGGTACTCCCTCGGGCTCGCCGGGTCGGTGCTCTACCTCGGAGCGATCGGCGACCGCTACGGCCGCAAGCTGCTGCTCATCCTCGGCATGGCGCTCTCCGTGCCGGCCTGCCTACTGGCGGCCTACGCCCCCTCCGACGTCCTGCTGTTCCTGGGGCGGGTACTCGGCGGCGTGTCCGCAGGGATGGCCTACCCGACGACCCTCGCGCTGATCGCCGCGCTGTGGGCCGGCCCGGCCCGGACCCGGTCGATCGCCTTGTGGTCTGCGGTCGGTGGCGGCATCGCCGCTCTGGGACCGCTGGTCGCCGGCTTCCTGCTCGAGCGCTTCTGGTGGGGGTCGGTCTTCCTCGTCACGCTTCCGTTGGCCGCGATCGCGCTCGTCATGGCCGTGATGCTCGTGCCGGCTCACGTGAACGAGACCACCGATCCGGTGGACAACCTCGGCGGCGTGCTGTCCGTCGTCCTCGTCGGCGCGCTGATCCTCGCGATCAACTTCGCCCCCGTCCCCGGCAAGGGCACGCTGGCACTCGGCCTCGCGGTCGTCGCGGCCGCCGCGCTGGTCGCGTTCGTCGTGCGACAGCGGCGGGCCTCCGTACCGCTCTACGACCTCCACATCGCTGGGCGCCGTGTCTTCTGGGTGGCGGCGTGCGCGGGGATCATCGTCTTCGGCTCGCTGATGGCATCCGCCTTCGTCAGCCAGCAGTACCTCCAGAACGTCCTCGGCTACTCCACCTTCGAAGCCGGTGCGGCCTTCTTGCCGGCCGTGGTCTTCATGGTCCTCGTCGCGCCACGCTCCGCGAAGCTGATCGAGTCACGCGGATCCCGGTTCACACTGCTCTCCGGCTACGTGTTCCTGTTCCTCGCGTTCGCCTGGATGCTCGGCTTCTGGTCCGAACGAAGCGCCTACTGGCAGATCGCCCTCGCCTACGCCTTCATCGGGATCGGCGTCGGGTTCGCCGGCACGCCGGCGTCGCACTCGCTCACCGGCTCCGTCCCGGTGCAGCGGGCCGGAATGGCTTCGGGCACCGCCGACCTGCAACGTGACCTCGGCGGTGCGATCATGCAGTCCGTCTTCGGGGCCCTGCTCACCGCGGGGTATGCCGCCGCCGTCGGTGCCAGCATCGCCGCCGCCTCGAACGGCGACGAGATCACCAGCAGTGTGCAGAACGAGCTCACGAAGTCGTTTGCCGGCGCCGACGCCGTGGCCGGGCAGTACCCGCAGTACTCGGCGCAGATCATCGCCGCGGCCCGGGAGTCGTTCCTGTCGGGCGCCGACTGGGCCTATACGGCGGGCATCATCGCGATCCTCGGAGGTGCCGTCATCGTGTTCACCCTGTTCCCGAAGCACGAGGGAGAGCTGGAGCTGCTGGAGCGGTATCGCGCAGAGGACGCCCGGCCGACCAAGGAGGGAAGCCGCACATGAGTACGGATCGGCCCACCAGCGCGTCCCGGCTGGCTCCGGAGTCGTTGCGTGGCTACCAACGATCGTGGCTGAAGGCGGACATCATCGCGGGGCTCACCCTCGCGGCGGTGGCCATCCCCGAGACCATGGGCTACACCTCGATCGCCCAGGTGCCGGTGATCACCGGTCTCTACACGGTTCTCTTCCCGGCGCTCGTCTTCGCGCTGCTCGGCTCGTCCCGGCTCCTCGTCGTCGGTGCCGACTCCGCGACCGCAGCGATCCTCGCTGGTGGCCTCGCCACCCTCGGGATCGCCGGGCTCACGCCGAACTCGCCGCAGTGGCTCGCCCTGACCTCGTTGACCGCGCTCATGTGCGGCGTCCTGCTCGTGCTCGCCCGACTGCTGCGGCTGGGGTTCCTCGGCGACTTCCTGTCCGCCTCGGTGCTGATCGGCTTCCTCACCGGCGTGGGCATCCAGGTCTTCACCGGCCAGCTGCCCGACATGCTCGGGATCCCCAAGGGAAAGGGCGGCTGGTTCGAGCAGCAGTGGTCGACGCTGACCCACCTGGGCGACACCAGCCTGCCCGCACTGGCCTTCGCCCTGGGAACGCTCGCGACCATCCTCGGCTTCAAGCGCTTCGTCCCGAAGGTCCCGGGCGCGATCATCGCGGTCATCCTGTCGATCATCCTGGCCTCGACCCTGCAGGTCTCGTCGCACGGGGTGGCGATCGTCGGGCCGATGCAGGGCGGCTTCCCGCCGATCGGACTGCCCGAGGGAGTCGGCTGGTCCGACGTGCGGCAGCTGCTGGGCGTGGCCTTCTCGTGCTTCGTCCTCATCATCGCCCAGAGCGCCGCGACCTCGCGCAGCTTCGCCACCCGACACGGCCAGCGGGTCGACGTCAACCGGGACATCGTCGGTCTGAGCGGTGCCAACATCGCGGCAGGCCTGAGCGGCACCTTCGTGGTCAACGGCAGCCCCACCAAGACACAGATCCTCGACGAGCAGAAGGGCAAGACCCAGCTGGCCAACGCCACCATGGCACTGGTGGTGCTCGTCATCGTGCTGTTCTTCACCAGCGCGCTGACGAACCTCCCCAAGCCGGTGCTCGGGGCGATCGTGTTCCTCATCGGCGTCGACCTCATCGACATCGCCGGGCTGCGCCGGGTCTGGCTGGCCCGACCCAGCGAGTTCTACATCGCGATCCTCACGGCGGTCGTCGTGTTCGCTGTCGGCGTCGAGCAGGGCATCGTCCTGGCGGTGGTGCTCTCCATCGTGGAGATGGTGCGGCGTCAGTACCGACCACACCGGTTCGTCATGGGCATCGACGCCGAGGGCGAGCCGACCTACGCCCGAGCGCAGCAGGGCATGCAGAGTGCGCCGGGGCTGCTCGTCTTCCGCTACGACGCCGACCTCTTCTACGCCAACGCCAACCAGTTCTCCGACGGGGTCCAGCAGCTCATCACGGCGACGCCGGACCCGGTGCGGTGGCTCGTGCTCGACTGCTCGTCGATCCCTGACATCGACTACTCGGCAGGGGCCGCGCTGCACCAGCTCGTGACGTTCGTCCACAACCGAGGAGCGACGGTGGCGCTGGCCGCCGTCGACCCGGACCTCCGCACGACCCTCGAGAAGCTCGGCGTCCTGCAGATGCTCTCCGTCGACCAGATCTACCCGACCGTCGCGGATGCCGTCGTTGCGTTCCGCTCGTCGTCGCCGAAGCCCGGCCCCGGCGCTCGATCAGCCGAGACGTAGGAGTTGTCATGACCGTTACAGGGACCCCATCGCACCTGAGCGCTGCCGAGCGACGGGCCCTCGGCAGGGAGGCGCGGCACCGCGTGCCGCTCGAGGCGCAGGCCGGCTGGCAACCACCGCCGGGACGGCCCGACCCGGTGGGCCTGCTCGAGGCCCAGAACGCGACCCGAGAACCTGACCTCGTTCCGGTCCGGCACGGCCGGATGATGGTGTCCGCGTTCACCTTCTACCGCGGCTCGGCCGCGATCATGGCCGCCGACCTGGCCACCAGGCGGACCGCAAGGCTCGATGTGCAGCTGTGTGGCGACGCCCACCTGTCGAACTTCGGGGTCTACGCATCGCCGGAACGGCAGCTGCTCTTCGACCTCAACGACTTCGACGAGACGCTGCCCGGCCCGTTCGAGTTCGACGTCTGGCGGTTGGCCGCCAGCTTCGTCATCGCGGCGCGCCACAACCAGTTCGAGCCCTCGGACGTCCGCGAGATCTGCCTGACCGTGGGCAGGTCCTACCGGGAGGCGATGGCGGAGTTCGCACAGCAGAACACGCTGGACGTCTGGTATGCCCGCCTGTCCGAAGCCGAGCTGCGAGCAGGGATGAAGCAGGCCCGCCGGAGCCTGGTGGCCCTGGACAAGGACAGCAAGGGCCACCAGCACGCCTCGGCCAAACACGCGGGTGCGTCGATCAAGTCGGGCGAGGCCCTGCTGCGGAAGGCACACCGCCGGACCAACCTGCAGGCGCTGGCCAAGCTCACCGAGGTCGTCGACGGAAAGCAGCGCATCGTCAGCCAGCCACCCGTGCTCATCCCGCGCCGCGAGCTCGAGAAGTACTACGAGCTGGACGCCGCCGACGTCGAGGACATCATCAGGCAGTTCTTCGCGCGCTACAGCGTGACGCTGAGCGACAGCCAGCGGCGCCTGCTCGACCGCTACACGATCGTCGACGTCGCCCGCAAGGTCGTCGGCGTCGGCTCCGTGGGGACCCGGGCCTTCGTGGCGCTGCTGGAGGGTCGCGACGAGAGAGACCCCCTGTTCCTCCAGGTGAAGGAGGCGACCCGGTCCGTCCTCGAGGCGCACCTGCCCAGAAGCGCGTACGCCGACTCGGGCCAGCGCGTCGTCGAGGGCCAGCACCTGCTCCAGTCGGCGTCAGACATCTTCCTCGGTTGGTCCGCGGGCATCGAGACGGACCGCTTCTACTACTGGCGCCAGCTCAGAGACATGAAGGGGGCGGCGGTCGTCGAGGCGATGATCCCGGCCGGCATGACCTTCTACGCCCAGATCTGCGGCTGGACCCTGGCCCGCGCACACGCGCGGACGGGCGACCCCGTCGCCATCGCGGCCTACCTCGGCCGCAAGCGGCGGTTCGACAAGGCGGTCGCCGAGTTCGCGGAACACTACGCCGTCCAGAACGACCACGACTACGAGGCCTTTCTGGACGCCATCAGCTCGGGCCGGATCGAAGCGCGTGAAGGGGTCTGAGGTGATGGTCGGATCCTCGCCGCAGCACGCTGAAGGCCCCGCGCCACGAGTGACAGCGGTCCTGATCGCGCCCCCGCGTCGAGTGGTCGTCGTGGCGCTGCTCCGGGTCACCCTGTCGCTGGTCGTGGCCGTCGTCGTCTACTTCCGCATCCCGCTCACCGGGTCGTCGGACGCGCGGTCGATCACGATCTTCGTCTCCGGGTTGGTCATCGTCGTCGTGACGCTCGCCTTCCAGACCCGCGGAATCGTTCGTTCGCCATTTCCCCTGCTCCGGACGGTGGAAGCCCTCGCGACGACGGGTCCGCTGTTCCTCATCGTGTTCGCCAGCTCGCACTACGTCATCGACAACGTCGATCCCGGCAGCTACACCCAGCCGATGACACGGCTCGATGCTCTCTACTACACGGTGACGACGTTCGCGACCGTCGGTTACGGGGACATCTCACCCGTGTCGCAGACCGCGCGCCTCGTGGCAACGCTGCAGATGCTGCTCGGTCTCGTCTTCCTGGGCCTCGTGGCACGGGTCATCACAGGAGCAACGCGACTCGGGATGAAGCGGCGGCGCGAGGACCACGAGAGCTGACCGCCCGATCACGGCGGGACCACGACCCAGTTGCCCCTGCTGGGTCGATCGACCAGCGATCACCCCGGAGGAGCTGGCTGCGATGGATCGGGATCGTCCGTGGCTCCGTCGAGCCGGCCCGGTCGTCAGCCGACCAGCTCGTGGAGGTGGACGCCGTGGTCCGTGGCGATCAGCTCGGCGGCCTTCTCGCCGATCATGATGGTCGCGGCGTTGGTGTTGCCGCTGACGACGTTCGGCATCACGCTCGCATCGGCCACACGCAGGGCCCCGATGCCGTGCACCCGCAGCCGCGGGTCGACGACCTCCCCGATCCGGCAGGTCGACGTCGCGTGGTAGACGGTCAGCGCGTAGTGGCGGGCCAGGTCCTCCAGCAACGCGTCGCTCGGTTCGGATCCGACCTCGTGGCCATGGGCCTTCGCCAGGTGCGGCGGGATGACCGGCTCACCGAGGCCCCCGCCGGGCCACGCCTTCGCGATCTCGAGGGCTCTGCGCATCACGGCGACCATGACCAACACGTCGTGCGGGTCGCCGAAGTAGTTGAACGCGATGCGCGGTGGGACCGCTGGGTCGGCGCTGGCCAGCGTCACCGAACCCTCCGAGTGGGGTTGCACCGGATTGGGCAGCACGACCACCTGGCCGTGCGTCGGGTCGAGGAAGGACTCCGGGTCCTCGAAGAACGCGGACGGCGGGAGTCGGAAGACGCCCTCCCAGATCGCCGGTGTGTACCCGGTCGCGAGGAAGCCGATCTGCGCGTCATGGGTGTGCTCGTCGCCCAGCCCGGTCGAGAAGAACGCGACGGCGTCGTAGAGCGAGGATGACGCGATGCCGCGGCCGGTCGTGAACCACTCGCCGATGCGGCGCTCGGCTTCGGCCTTGGCAGCGGCCAGGGGCTCGGGGAGGTCGACATCGTCGGCCGGGTCGGCCGGGAGCGGACCAGCCGGCGCCCGGAGCGCGTCCGGGCCGAGGGACATGGCGACCTCGGTCATCGTCTCGCCGATGCCGTCGGCGGCGAACATCAAGGGCGTGTGGAGGTGGTCCTTGAGGTGACGCCCCACGTCCGGGAGGTCGACGAGGCAGTCCACCCCGACGGTGGCGAGCTCGTCGCGGGCTCCGACCCCCGAGAGGAGCAGGAGGTGCGGCGACCCGATGGCGCCCGCGCACAGCACCACCTCGGCGCCCGCGGCCACCTCCTCGAGGGTGCCGTCCCCGGTGCGGTAGGCGACCCCGGTGGCGCGGGCCCCGTCCCCGTCCGCCTCGATGAGGATCCGCTCGACGAGCGCGCCGGTGACCACGGTGAGGTTCGGCCGGTCCATCGCCGGCTCGAGGTAGGCGTGGAAGGTCGAGCTGCGCCGGCCGTCCTTCGTCGTCGTCTGGAAGAGCGAGGCCACCCCCTGGGGTTCGAGGCGGTCGCGACCGTTGTAGTCACCCTGCTTCAGGCCCGTGGCGCCCGCGGCCTCGACGAACTGGTTCGAGGCGCGGAGGATCGGCTGGCGTACCGACACACCCAGCGGTCCGTGGTGGCCGTGCACGTCGAGGTCGGAGTGCAGCTCGGGACTGTGCACGAAGCCCTCGGCCTTGCGGAAGTAGGGCAGGACCTCGTCGTAGGACCAGCCCTCCGCGCCGCCGGCGGCCCACGAGTCGAAGTCGCCGGGGTGCCCTCGCACGTATGCCATGTAGTTGAGGCCGGACGAGCCGCCGAGCATCTTCCCGCGCGGCACCATCATCTGGCCGCCGACGAGGCCCTTTCCGACTCCACCGGGGTCGCCGTTGTACATCCAGTCGGTCGCGGGGTCGTTCTGCAGGCTCGCGACCGCCGCTGGCACGAGCTCGGCGGGCGGGGGCGGACCGCCGGCCTCGAGCAGGCACACCGTGACAGCCGGGTCCTCGCTCAGCCGGGCAGCGACCACGGCGCCCGCCGATCCCGCCCCCACGATCACGTAGTCGTACGTCGAGCCCATCGTTACCACCTCGTCGTGGTGCCTCGCCGAGCGGCGGGGACGGTCTCGCCACGCAACCACACTCCGGCAGGGGAGACAAGGGAGCCGGCGCCCCAGCGGCGACGTCGGTCAGCGAGTCAGTGGAGGGTCTCGTGGTGACGGCACATCTCGACGAACGTGGCGATGCGCGCGGACCGGGTCTCCGGCTTCTTGGCGTCGCCGATGCGGTAGAGGATCGCGTAGCGGTTGGCGCCCGTGAGTGTCTCGAAGAACGCCTTGGCCTCCGGGTCGGCAGCGAGCGCGACCGCCAGGTCGTCGGGGACGGTCGCGCTCTTCTGACCGGCATACGCTGCCGCCCACCGACCGTCCGCCTTCGCCGCGTCGACCTTCTCCTGCCCTGCCGGGCGCATGCGGCCGGCCGTGATCAGCGCCTCGGCCTTGTCCCGGTTGATCTGGGACCACGTGCTCCGCGGTCCGCGCGGGGTGAACCTCTGCAACCAGTAGGTCTCGTCGTAGCCCCGCTTCTGCCCGTCGATCCAGCCGTGACAGAGGGCGACGTCGAGCGCCTCGACGTAGGTGACCGTCTCGGCCGCCCCCGCCTTGCCGATCTTGAGCCAGAAGCCGCGGCGGTCGAGGTGGTGCTCGTCGAACCAGGCCTCGCAGTCGGAGGCCGTGGCGAACGAGATCACCGGCTCACCGGCCAGCTCCTCCGGCGCCTGCTCGTCGGACATGCGGCCATCCTGTCATCGGCGGCCGACGGGGTGGCCGGCTGCCGCGGGACGCCAGGGCTCGTGCTGGTGCGAGAGCCAGACCTCGTCGGGGGCGAGTGCCCGGATCAGCCGCTGGCCCTCGGTGCGCGGATGGTCGAGCTCGTCGAAGAAGACCGCCGTGTCACCGGCGATGACGACGGAGCGACCGCCCGTCTGGACGACGACGACCTGCGAGCCTCGCGTGTGGCCGGGCGTCGACACGAGCCGGACTCCGGGCAGCAGCTCGAGCGTGCCGTCGACGGTCTCGTAGTGCACTCCCGGCGCCTCGACCCACTCGCGGATCGTGTAGTCGTCCTGGGTCCGCGCGTCATCCAGCTCCGCCCTCTGGACGTACACCGGCTTGCCGGCGAAGAGGTGGTTGCCACCGCAGTGGTCGAAGTGCAGATGGGTGTTGACCACGACGTCGATGCCGGCCACGTCGAAGCCGGCCTGCTCGCTCAGTGGAGTCAGCCGAGGATCCATGTCGTCGACCCCAGGGTGCAGCTGCGTCATGCCGGTGTCGACCAGCACGCGCGCGTCGGGATGGTCGACGACGTGCACGTAGACCGGCATCCGTTCGCCGTCGGCGAGCAGCTCGGCGACGAGCACCGGCGTGACCGTCACCGTCGCGAGCCCGCCTTCCGACGCCTCGCTCGTCTCGTCCAGTGGATCACCCATGGCGCAAGTCTGGGCCAGAGCGGCGGACGACGGTGGCCAAGTGCCGAAGTCGGCCACCGTCGCTCGCCGATGCGTCCTGCGTCAGTCGCCGGGCGCGTCCGGGCCGTCGGAGATCTGGCGCAGGGTCGAGATCACCGTGACCTCGGGCCAGTGCTCGGCGTGCAGCTCGGCGAACTTCCGCTGGTCGGCCACGGCCTCCTCGACGGTGTCGTACTGCAGGATCGACCACCCGCCGATGACCTCCTTGGACTCGGCGTACGGTCCGTCGTGCTGGGTGATCTCGCCCTGGCTGACGACGAAGTTCACGGCGTCCTCCGTCCCGTACAACCCGCCGCCGTCGAGGAACACGCCCGCGGCGGCCCGCTCGCCGATGTGGACGTCCATCGCGTCGAACAGCGCCTGCGGCGGCGTCCCGATCCCCTCTTCCATCCTCACGAACCCCATGAAACGCGGCATGTCGATCACTCCTCCTGGTTGCTGTGGTGTCCTTCGTACTCGTACGTCGACCGGGTGGGCAGGTCCTCGACACACGTCTCGAGAATTCTTCGGAAGCGCCCAGCCGGATCCCCCTCCACCATCGCCGACAGTGTCGTCACCCAGCACTAGAGTCGGGCGGGTCGCCGAGCACCTGCCTCGCGGCGACGACCGGAGAGCGACTGGACCATCACGGAGGACACCGATGTCACGCACCCGGATCCACAACTTCTCGATCTCCCTCGACGGGTTCGCCACCGGCGAGCCGCAGTCGCTCGAGACCCCCTTCGGGCACGCCGGCCAGAAGCTCCACACCTGGATGATGCGCACCCAGTACTGGGACCCGAACGGCACCGATGGGGTCGACCACGCCTACGCCGAGCGCCACGGCCCCGGCATCGGCGCCGAGATCATGGGCGCCAACAAGTTCGGCCCGCCCGGCTGGCACGACGACCCGGACTGGAAGGGGTGGTGGGGCCCCAACCCGCCGTTCCACACGCCCGTCTTCGTCCTCACCCACCACGCCCGGCCCTCCCTCGAGATGGAGGGCGGCAACGTCTTCCACTTCCTCGAGGCCACCCCGGCCGAGGCGCTCGAGACGGTTCGCGCGGCCGCCGACGGCCAGGACATCCGGATCGGTGGCGGTGCCACCGTCGTCCGTGACTTCCTCGCCGCCGGGCTCGTCGACCACATGCACCTCGTCCAGGTCCCGATCGTGCTCGGCCGCGGCGTCCGCCTCTGGGACGGTCTCGAGGGCGTCGAGGAGGCCTTCGACGTCGAGACCGTCGCCTCCCCGACCGGTGTCACGCACTTCACCTTCACCCGCAAGGCGTCGTGAGGTCACGTCCACGCAGACCCGGGCACCCGGCATACGCCATCGGTGGGGGTGACGCGTCCAAACGGGCACTGGCAGGCTGGCCGCATGATCCTGCCGAAGGTGCGCGACCCGCGCCTCGTGACGATCCGCCGTGGCGGACTGCTCACCGACGGGGATCACCGGCTGCTGTCGCTGTGGGCCGCCACGTGCGCCGAGCACGTGCTGCATCTCTTCGAGGCGGAGGCGTCGTCGGACACCCGCCCTCGGGACGCCATCGAAGCGGCTCGGGCGTGGGCCCGCGGCGAGATGAGGATGATGGATGCGCGAGCCCGCGGTGGGCTTGCGATGGGGGCCGCCCGGCCGCTGCAGGGAGCGGCCCGGTTTGCGGCATACGCTGCCGGCCAGGCAGCCTGCGTGGGCCACGTGGCCGAGCACGATCTGGGCGCCTCCGCGTACGCGATCAAGGCCGCTCGCGCTGCACACCCCCACGAGGTCGACGCCGGACGACTCGAGCGTGACTGGCAGCGGGGCCAGCTCGACGCTCGGGTCCGCGCACTCGTCCTCGACGACCAGGTCCGCCGGAACGCCATCTGCTGGGGCGTCTTCGAGGACTGACGATGCCAGGCCACCAGCACCGGCCAGGCGGCCACGGGCCCACGCCACACGGCACACGCCATCGGTCGACGCGGCGCGGCTAGCGTGTGGGCCGTGACGACAGACCCGACGGCAGACGAGACCACCGACCACGCCGCGATCCAGGGGATGGTCGACGCGTTCTTCGGGTCGTTCGTCTCGGGGCCCGGCTGCGCCGAGCGGATGGACCTGCTGCGCGGGCTGCTGCTCCCGCAGGCCGTCATCGTGCGCACGTGCGGGATGGAGCCGGCGGTCATGGGTGTCGAGGAGTTCATCGCGCCGCGCGAGGCCCTGCTGACCGGTGGCTCGCTCACCGACTTCCGCGAGTGGCCCGCCGCGGGGCGCGTCGAGGTCTTCGGCGACATCGCGCACTGGTTCGGCAGCTACGCCAAGGCGGGCACGCAGGAGGGCGAGCCGTTCACCGGGCGCGGGATGAAGACGATCCAGTTCGTCCGCACCGCCGACGGGTGGCGGATCAGCGCCGCCGCGTGGGACGACGAGCGCGAGGGCCTGACCATGCCGACCGACGCCGGCTGAGACACCCGGGTCCGGCCGGCGCCCCGGTGCGGTTCACTGGAGAGCGTGGCTGCGCAGCGCCTGGGGACGGCGCCCCTGACGGACGGGACGAGGGTCGCGTATGCCGTGACCGGCAGTGGTCCGTTCCTCGTCGTCGCCCCCGGATGGCTGAGCCACCTCGAGATGGGGTGGGCCATCCCGGCCGAGCGGATGTTCCACGAGGCGCTGTCGTCCGGACGCACGCTCGTGCGCTACGACCGCCCCGGCTGCGGCCTCTCCGACGCCTACGACGGTCCCCGCACCATGGACCTCGAGGTCGCGACGATCGGTGCCGTGGCCGACGCGGTCGGCGCCGAGCGGTTCGACCTGCTGGGCTGGTCGCTCGGCGCGGCGGCGGCCGTGCAGTGGGCCGCCGAGCGGCCCGAGACCGTGTCGCGGCTCGTGCTCTACGGCGGGTGGCCCACCGGCAGCTCCATCGGTGACGACGACAGCCGGCACCACGTGCTCGGCCTGCTCGCCACCCACTGGGGACTCGGGTCGGACCTGCTCACCGACGTCTTCGCCCCCGACGCGGACGCGGGCACGAGGCGCACGCTCGCTCGCTACCAACGCGCTGCCTCCTCGGCCGAGACGGCGGTCGCGCTGCTGCGTCTCGCCTACGACCTCGACGTCAGCCCGGACCTCAGGCAGGTGGCCGCGCCGACCCTCGTGCTGCACCGGCGCGGCGATCGGGCGGCACCGATCGCCGGGGGACGCACTCTCGCACAGGCGATCCCGGGCGCCGAGCTCGTCGAGCTCGAGGGCCGCTCACACCTCCCCGCCATCGGCGACGCGCAGTCGGTCGTCGACGAGGTGCGGCGCTTCCTCGGCCTGCCGACGTTGCGCCGGGCCGTGCCGACCGGGCTGACGACGCGCCAGACGGAGGTCGCAGCACTGGTCGCGGAGGGCCTGACGAACCGCCAGATCGCCGACCGGCTCGGCATCACCGAGCGGTCTGCCGAGTCGCACCTCGAGCGGATCCGCGTGCGCCTCGGGTTCAGCTCCCGCGCGCAGGTGGCCGCCTGGTACGTCGCGCGCACCCCGTAGAAAGAGACCCCGAGAAGTGGGGTAGTTCCACGGCTGTGCTGCTGACTGTCCGTGGACAGCATGAGGAGATGACCCGACGCATCGTGCCCCTCGCCGTCTCCGCCGCCGCCTGGTGCGGCTTCGTCGCCATCACCGCGTGGACGATGGCCTTCCTCGCCGGCGCGCTGCTCCCCCGCACCGTCGACGGCCCGGCACGCACGAGCACCGGTTGGGCCGTCGCCGTCGACCTCGCCCTCCTGCTCCTCTTCGCCCTCCAGCACTCGGTGATGGCGCGCCGCCCGGCGAAGGCCTGGCTCCGGCGCCGGGTCCCGGCCGAGCTCGAGCGCACCACCTACGTGCTCGCGACCGACGTGTGCCTCGCCCTCCTGCTGGCGCTGTGGCAACCGTGGGACCAGGTCGTCTGGCACGTCGAGGGGCTGGCGGCATACGCCCTCTGGTCGCTGTGCGCGGCGGGCTGGGCCCTCGCGATCGCGGCGACCTTCGCCGTCGACCACCTCGAGCTGATCGGGCTCCGGCAGGCGGGCTGGGGTGCCCGGACGACCCTGTCCGACGACGGACCCACGGCGCTGCAGGTCGGCGGGCTCCACGCGATCGTGCGGCATCCGTTGATGACCGGGATGGTGCTCGCGTTCTGGGCGACCCCCCGGATGAGCGCGCCCCACCTCCTCTTCGCCGTCGCCGCGACCGGCTACATCGCCGTCGGGATCACCTTCGAGGAGCGCGACCTCCGCCGCACGTTCGGGGCGGACTACGACGCGTATGCCGCCCGCGTCCCCGCGCTCGTGCCCGGGCTCCGGCTGGGGCGGGCGGCGCACGTGGTGGCACCCTCAGGGCGCGACCGGGCCTGACCACCGCGCGGTCGAGGCAGCAGTCACTCGCCGCGGATGCGGTCCGGCTTGAGGAGCACGAGGGCCAGCGCGACAAGCAGACTGACGACGATGCCGACGACGAGCCCGCGGCCGACGTCCTGGGTCAGCGCGCCGCCCATGAGCCCGGCGAGCGCCCCGATCGACGCGCACCCGGTGAAGGTCGCGATCACCTTGGCCCAGAAGGGCGCCTGCACCTGACCTGCCATGCCGCCACAGTAGTCGCGCGCGGTCGCGACCACACCGATCCTGTATGCCGTGAGCGACCGTCCCGGCGCTGCCGCGGATGCGTGGCTGAGGATGCCTGACCGAGGATGCCTGACCGAGGATGCCTGCCGAGGATGCCTGGCCGCAGATCCGTCGCCCTGTCCCCGCGCTCGACTAGCGTCTCGGGCATGGTGGTCCACCGGCTCACGGTCGAGCAGGCACGTCGCATCGCGGTGCACGCACAGCTGCTCGACCTGCCGCGCCCGACCGATCTCGTGCAGGCCGTCGAGCGCCTGACCTTCCTCCAGATCGACCCCACCGCGGCCATCGCGCCCAGCGCCGACCTCGTCCTGTGGAGCCGGCTCGGCCGCACCTACGACCCCGCCGACCTGACGAGGACCGTCGAGCACGACCGCACCCTCGTCGAGACCGTCGCCTACGTGCGCAGCCCGACGGACATCCCCGCCGTCATCGCCGAGGTGCGCGAGGCCGAGCCCTACCCCTTCATGGCCACCTGGCTCGAGGCCAACGACTCCTTCCGCCGCGACATCCTCGCCACGCTAGAGGCCGACGGCCCGCT
Organism: Terrabacter sp. 2TAF16; assembly: GCF_052115065.1. NCBI lineage: Bacteria > Bacillati > Actinomycetota > Actinomycetes > Micrococcales > Intrasporangiaceae > Terrabacter > Terrabacter sp. 2TAF16. The sequence goes on along the minus strand of NZ_JBFRFZ010000004.1, from coordinate 317,518 downwards.
CCTCTCCCGCGACATCCCCGACACGAGCGTCGTCCCCTGGCCCTCGACCGGCTGGACGAACAACCGCAACATCACGAAGATGCTCGAGGCCCTGGCGCTGCGCGGCGAGGTGGCCATCTCCGGACGCAAGGGCCGTCAGCGCTACTTCGACCTCCCCGAGCGCGTCTACCCGCCCGACCTGCCGAGGCTCACGCTCGAGCAGGCCGTCGACCACCGCAACGAGCGACGCCTCGCCGCCCTCGGGATCGCCCGCCCCACCGGCACCGTCATGCCCGGCGAGGGCAGCTACGTCGGCGACGCCGGTGAGCCCGCCGAGGTCGACGGCGTGCCGGGCACGTGGCGCGTCGACCCGGCATACCTCGACGTCGCCGACAGCTTCAAGGGCCGGACCGCGCTGCTCAGCCCGTTCGACCGGCTCATCCACGACCGGGTCCGCGCCGAGCAGCTCTGGGGGTTCGAGTACATCCTCGAGATGTACAAGCCCAAGGACCAACGGCGCTGGGGCTACTTCGCGCTGCCGATTCTCCACCACGACCGTCTCGTCGGGAAGCTCGACCCCCAGGCCGATCGCAAGGCCGGCACCCTCGTCGTCAACGCCGTCCACGAGGACGTCCGCTTCACCAAGGCCGTCCGGTCCGCCGTCGACCGCGAGATCGCCGACCTCGCGGCGTGGCTCGGACTCACCCTCAGCGGCCCCGCCGCGCCCTAGACCCCGCACCACACTGACCTCCAGGAGAGCACCGTGCGCAGGATCGTCGCCTACGTCATCACCTCCCTCGACGGCTCCGTCGACGACCCCACCCGCTGCTTCCCACCCGACGTCGACCCCGACAAGCCGCAGCCGCCGACCTTCGACGACGTCCTCATCGAGCGTGAGACCGCGCTCATCGGGCAGCAGGACGCCGTGCTCCTCGGCCGCCACATGTATGACGAGTGGGCGCGCTACTGGCCGACCTCCGACGAGCAGCCGTTCGCCGACTTCATCAACGGCGTCACGAAATACGTCGTCACCTCCACCCCGCTCTTCACGCAGTGGGGCGAGGCCGAAGCCGTCCAGGGACCGCTCGCCGACATCGTCCGCGACCTGAAAGCCCTGCCCGGCAACGACATCGGCGTCCACGGCAGCATTCAGCTCGCGCAGTCACTCGTGGCCGAGGGTCTGGTCGACGAGCTGCATCTCGCCGTCGCGCCGGTCCTCGACCCCGAGGGCCGCCGCCTCTTCGACGGCCTGCCCGAGCTGCAGCGCCTGACCCTCGTCAGCGCGACTCCCACGCCCGGCGGAGCCCTCTGGCTCGTCTACCGCCCTGCCTCCCCGGTCTCGTAGGCGCGCCGCCGACCCAGCGTCCCGCTGACGCGGTAGCCGGGCATCGCCCGCTGCGAACGCGCCGAGAGGATCGACCCGTCGCTCTGGTGCGAGAGCACCGACAGGCGCGACATGTTCGACAGCAGCGACGCCATGCTCATCGACGACCCGACCGACAGGAACGACGCGAACGACCCGACGCTGCCGATCGAGAGCACCGATCCCACGCTCCCGATCGAGAGCACCGACCCCGTCGACCCGATCGACAGGAACGAGTCCCGCGACGCGATCGACCACTTCCCCGTGCGCGATGTCGCCATGACCGCAGCCTAGGCACGCGTACCCAATTCCGATGGCGTATGCCGTCCCGCCCGCTCTTTAGGTATCACCCCCTCCGCCCGCTCCTCCTCTCCTGCAACGGCGGCGCCCCGCGCCACACGGCATACGCAGACCCCTCAGGAGCACCTCGTGAGCAGCACGTTCGCCTTCACCGTTCACCCGCGGGCCCGCCTCGGCGCCGATCTCGCCCGCGTCTGGTCGCCGCTCGGCCGCGTGCCGGACCCCGTCTACGACACCGCCCTGCGCCGGCTGCCGCTGCGCCCGATCTCCATGGCCGGCATCCACATCGGCGGCGCGCACGTCGGTCACGTCGTGCTCGTGCCCTTCGGGGCGCGCCACCTGCTCACCTCCCCCAGCGAAGGCCGGGCCCGCGTTCACCGTGCGGTCGACAAGGCCCGCGCCCTCGGCTGCGACGTCGTGGGGCTCGGCGCCCTGACCGCCACGGTGACCGCGGGCGGGGTCTCGCTCCGCGGCCGCACCGACATCGGCGTGACGAACGGCAACGCCTTCACCGCCGCGATCGTCGACGACCAGGCCCGCCGCCTGCTGCGCGACGCCGTCGACCACGCGGCCGACCCGCACGTCGCCATCGTCGGGGCCACCGGCAGCGTCGGCGGGGCCGTGACCCGGCTGCTCGCCCGCGACCGCGCCGCCGCCCGGCTCACCCTCGTCGCCCGGTCGACGGGCCGGCTCGACGCGCTCGCCACCGACGTCGGCCGCCAGGTCCCGACGACGACCGCCACGACGATGGACGCCGTCGCGACGGCTGACCTCGTCATCCTGCTCACCGCCTCCGCCGACGCCCTCCTCGAGGCGCGGCACCTCGCGCCCGGCGCGGTCGTGCTCGACGCGACCCAGCCGCGCAACACCTCGCCGACCCTCGTCGACGAGCGGCCCGACGTGCTCGTCGTCGACGGCGGCGTCGTCGACATCCCGAGCCTGCGCCTCGTCGGCGGCAACATCGGCCTGCCCGACGGGCGCTCCTACGCGTGCTTCGCCGAGACCGCCCTCCTCGCCCTGACTGGTCACCGCGGCCACTTCTCCATCGGCGTACCGACGCTCGAGCTCGTCGACCGCACCCGCGGCATGGCCGCCGACCTCGCGCACCTCGGCTTCCGGGCCGCAGAACCGACGAGCTTCGGCCGGCCCGTCACCCCCGACCGCATGGCGACCATCGTCCGCACCGCGAACACCGCGAGCACCTTGGCGCTGGGGATGGCGTCGTGACGACGCTCGTCCGCGCCGGCCACCGCGCGCAGCACCGCGTCGTCCTCCTCGGCGGCGGCTACGTCACCCTCCACGCGTATGCCGGCCTCATGCGTCACGCCGGCGGTGCCGTCCGCGCGGGCGACGTCCAGGTCGTCGTCATCAGCACGGACGACGCGCACAGCTTCCACGGCTTCACCGGAGAGGTGCTCGCCGGCCTGCTGCCCTACGACCGCACCCGCACTCCGCTCGTCGACGCGATGCCGCACGCGCACGTCGTCCTCGGTCGAGCAACCGCCATCGACGCCGAGCGACGAGTCGTGCGCTACGTGCTCGCCGGCGACGAGTCGGACCGGGGCGTCGACCCGCACCACCACTCGGACTCCGACTCGGACTCCGACTCACACCACGAGCGCGTCCTCGACTACGACTCCCTCGTCGTCGGCACCGGCGGCCGCGAACCCGCGACCGCGGTGCCCGGCCTCGCGGAGCACGGTTTCACCCTGCGAGCGCCCGGCGACATCGCCGTTCTCACCGACCGGGTCCGAGAGGCGGCGGCGCACCGTGGCCTCCGTCGTCACACGGTCGTCGTCGCCGGAGGCGGGATGGCCGGGGTCGAGATGGCGGCGGCGGTCGCCGACCTCGGCGGAGCGCGCCTCCGCGTCGAGCTCGTCCACTCCGGCGACGGGATCCTGCCTGAGCTGCGCGACGAGCAGCCCCGACTGGCCCGCCGCGCCGAGCTCGAGCTGCGGCGTCTCGGCGTCCGGGTCCGGCTGGGAGTGCGTCTCGCGTCGGTGACCGAGGACCTCGCCTACCTCTCCGACGGGACGAGCCTCCCGGCGAGCACCGTCATCGCCACCATCGGACAGCGGCCCGTGCACGTCCCGGGACTCGACGCCCACCGCGACCCGCGCGGCCGGCTCGTGACGCGCCCCGACCTCTCCGTCGTCGACGGCGTCTGGGCTGCCGGCGACGCGGCGTGCGTCGTCCACCCGACGTCCGGCGAACCCGTCCCGGCCAACGCGCTGTGGGCGATCAAGGGCGGCGAGCACCTGGGGCGCAACCTCGCGCGGTCGCTGCGTGGTCGCCCGACCCGACCCTTCGCGTACCGCGGCCTCGGCCAGGCGGCCTCCTTCGGGGTCGGCCGCTCGATCTCCGAGCTCTACGGCATCCCCTTCACCGGCTGGGTGGCGTGGGTGCTGCGGCTGACCTTCTTCCTGCGCTTCATGCCGTCGCGGCGCAAGGCGGCGCAGGTCGTGACCGACTTCGCCCGCCATGCCGCCCACGGCCGCAACGCTCCGGCACCCGCCGAGCCCGCGGTCGCAGAGGCCGCGGTCGCCGAGCCCGCGGTCGCCGAGCCCGCGGTCGCTGACCTCGCCGCCGCCCGCACCGCCTAGGCGACCCTGGTCGCCCCTGCCGCGCGGGCGGATGTCGCCGGAGTGTCGAGATGCGAGGGCGCCGTTCGACGTGGTGGCATGACGACCACCTCAGGAGGAGCCATGACCACGCAGCCCACGACCGGCAACCCCGCCAGCCCCGCTCCCAAGGGCCCGGCGTCCTACTTCCCGTCGATCGAGAAGACCTACGGTCAGCCGATCGAGCACTGGATCGGCCTCGTCCGCGAGCAGCACGCCGCCGGCACGGTCAGGCACGGCGAGCTCGTCGCCTGGCTCAAGACCGAGCACGGCCTGGGGCACGGCCACGCCAACGCCGTCGTCGCGCACGCCCTCGGGCTCATCAGGGCCGAGGCGTGACGGAAGCCCACCCCACCGAGCCGAGCCACCCCACCGAGCCGAGCCACGTCACCGAGCCGAGCCACACCAGCGAGCCGAGCCACGTCACCGAGACGCGAGCCGCCTACGACACGGTCGCCGTCGACTACGCGAGCCTCCTCGAGGGCGAGCTCGCGCGCAGCCCGCTCGACCGGGCGCTGCTCGGGCACTTCGCGGAGCTCGTCGGCCTCGAGGGCGGCGGCCCCGTCGTCGACGTCGGCTGCGGACCGGGTCGCATCACCGGCCACCTCGGGACCCTCGGGCTCGACGTCAGCGGCATCGACCTCTCGCCGGGCATGGTCGCCGAAGCGCAGCGGCGGCACCCCGACCTCGACTTCCGCACCGGGAGCCTCGCCGCGCTCGACCTCCCCCACGCCTCGGTCACGGGCGTCGTCGCGTGGTACTCGATCATCCACACGCCCCCTGAGCTGCTCCCCGAGGTCTTCGTCGAGCTCCATCGGGTCATCCGGGCGAACGGCCTGCTGCTGCTCGCCTTCCAGGCCGGCGGCTTCTCGGTGCGGCACGAGCAGGCCTACGGCCACGCGGTCACCTTCGAGGCCCACCGCCACGACCCGGACGGCGTCGCCGCACAGCTGGCCGACGCCGGCTTCCGCGTCACCGTTCGCACCGAACGGGTCCCGCAGGACCACGAGAAGACGCCCCAGGCCTTCCTCCTCGGCCGCCGCGGCTGAGCCTCGCCGCCGCCGAGGCTGTCCAACGTTCGGAAGGAATCCGCCGCTCCGGGAGTTGTCGCTGAGGACGGCCCAACCGGGGCCCGACCGATGAGGAGCTCAGCGTGCGTGCGATCTGGAACGGCAAGGTCATCGCCGAGAGCGACGACACCGTCGTCGTCGAGGGCAACCACTACTTCCCCCGCGAGTCCGTCGACGACAGCGTGCTCGTCGACAGCAGCACGCAGACGACGTGCCCGTGGAAGGGCGAGGCGTCGTACTTCTCGGTCGCCGTCGACGGAGACACCAACCGCGACGCCGCCTGGTACTACCCGACGCCCAAGAGCGCCGCAGCCGAGATCAAGGACCGCGTCGCCTTCTGGCGTGGCGTCACCGTCACCGACTGAGCGCCGCCACGACACTCACGCCCGGTGGCGCGCCGCGAGCGCCCGGGCGACCCGCTCGATGAGGTCGTAGGGCACCGGGTCCTTGTAGAAGAACTGCACCGTGTCCTTGGCCGCCCGGTGCGGCGCGATCTCGGCCTCGAGAGCGGGGTCGAGCTCGCCCACGGGGTAGAGCCCGACGTGCTTCTTCCACCCGGCGAAGTGGATGCCGTAGCGGTCGGTGAACATGATGGCCGGCATGCCGTAGCGGATCTTCTCCTCGCCGCCGGGCACCGCCCGCCGGAGCGCGGCATGGACCTGCTCGAGCACCTGCCGGGGCCCGTCAGGGAACCCGTGGACGTAGGCGTCGACGGTCGTCGGTGCGCCCGTGGCCCCCGCGTCGGGCGCGGTGTCTGTCGTGGTGTCGGGCGTGGTGTCGGGCGTGGTGTCGGGCGTGGTCTCCGGCTCGCTCATCGGTCCCCCTCGTGCCCTTCATGGCTGCTGCGTCGTCCCTCGCCAGTGTGACCCACTGGGGGCCCGGCGACCATGGTCCATTCGCCGGACAGGGCGGTGCCGATCACCTACGGTGAGCCGATCACCAGGGGATCAGGGAGCACGATGCGCAGTCGCAGGACCAAGGGAGTCGTCACGATCGCGGCTCTCGTCGCGCTCGCGGCGATCGGCGGCAACGCCGCACGAGGCTCGGACGAGATCGCGCCCACGGGCGCGGGTGCCTCGCCCGTCGTGACCGTGACAAGCACGCCGGCGCCGAGCGTGGCGACCGACGGGGACGCAGCGCGACGCGCCGCCGAGGCCACCGCAGACCAGGCTGCCGCAGACCAGGCTGCCGCAGACCAGGCTGCTGCTGACCAAGCTGCTGCGGACCAGGCTGCTGCTGACCAGGCTGCTGCGGCGAAGAAGGCCGCGGATGCCAAGGCTGCCGCCGCTCGCGCCGCCGCGGCCAGGGTCGCAGCCGACCAGGCTCGGGCCGCCGCAGCGGCGAAGGCCTCGGCGTCTGCCGCCACGTGGGCCGTCACGAAGGTCGTCGACGGGGACACGATCTGGGTCTCGCGCTCGGGGATATCCCGCAAGATCCGCTTCATCGGCATCGACACCCCCGAGACCGGCGAGTGCGGCTTCACCGAGGCCCGCAACGCGCTGCGCGGCATCATCGGGGGCCAGCGCGTCACCCTCACCGCGGGTGCCCGGGACGACGTCGACCGCTACGGCCGACTGCTGCGGTACGTCGACGTGAACGGCGTCGACGCGGGCCTGCGCCTCGTCAAGCAGGGGTATGCCGTCGCCCGCTACGACTCGCGCGACGGCTACGGCTCGCACACCCGGGAGGCGGCCTACGTCCGCGCCGACGCGGCAAGCCCCAAGGCCGCCTGTGCCGAACCCGGTGCCGGCACCTCCAACGGCACCACGGGCGGCAGCGGGTTCACCGGGGCCTGGCCCCTGCCCGGCGACACGTACCCCTGCCCGCAGTCGCGCCCGGTCAAGGGCAACGAGAACTCGATGATCGCCCACGAGCCGGGCGACCGGTACTACACCAAGACGAAGCCCGAGCAGTGCTTCGCAACGATGGCCGACGCCGAGGCGGCCGGTTTCCGCCCCGCCAAGGTCTGACCGCGCGTCGACCGGTGTCGGGAGGACGCCGCGGTCACCCGGCCCCGCGCCCCACGTCGGAGCTCCACCAGCGGAGCAGTGACGTAGGGAGCGCGTGATGATGCAGCTGGTGCCTCAGTCGTCGAGCTCGAGGATGCAGGCGGTCCCGACGTCGACGAAGCCGACCCGGCGGTAGATGTCGGCAGCCGCGTCCGATCCGGCCGACAGGAAGACGATCTCGACGCACTGCTCGCGGCAGGCCGCCACGAGGGTGCTCGTGATCGCCGTACCGTGACCGCGGCCTCGGTGACCCGGGGGCACGGCGATGCCCATGAGCTCGGCGACGTCACCACGCGGAGCGGCCGACCCGGCGCCGCAGAGGCGGTTGCCCTCGAACGAGGCCACGACGAGGAGGTCTCCGCGCTCCATGAGCTCGGGTCGCTTGCCCGGGTCCTTCGGCTCCACCTCGTCGCGCCCGGCGAAGCCCGCCGACACCGCGCCCATGGCCAGCGACAGGTGCGGCTCGGCCGGGTTCAGCGCCCGGGCCCGTGGGTCCGCCGCCACCGGGACGTCCGACGGCATGACGAGCAGCGGGTAGCGGTGCGGCTCGTGGCCGGCCGCACGCACCGCAGGCAGCAACGACGGCGTGACCTCGTCGACCCACTCGACGGCCCGCGGCACCTCGAGCTCGCGCTGGGTCTCGAGCACACGGCATACGTCATCGGCGCTGAAGGCGCCCCGGCCACCCAGCCGGGGGCGCGCGTAGAACTGCCACCCCGTGCCCTCCTCGGCGACGAAGAGGGTGAAGGGCCCGACCTCCATGGCGCGGGCGACGGCGCGCGGGACGCAGTCGTAGTACGCCTCGATGCGGTCCAGCCGCGCGTCGTGAGCTCGCCCCATGGCGCCACCATGACAGTCCGCGGCACGCGCGAGCGACCGGTTTACGGCGTCAGCGGCGCACCGGGTACACGAGGTGCGTGACCCGCTCACCCTCGACGACCGTGGTCGGGTCGCCGAGCACGACCTGGCCGGCGGCTTCGGTGAAGTACGGACGCCCGACGCCCAGGAAGCACGGCACGAGGTCGATCGCCACCTCGTCGAGCAGGCCCTCGGCGAGGCACTGGCTCGCGATCTCACCGGCCGCGACACCCAAGGCGGAGTCACCCGCAACCTCGCGCGCCCGGGCCACCGCGTCGTGGACGCCCCCCGTCACGAACTCGACGGTCCCGCCGGGATAGCCCCAGCCTTCGGGCGGCTCGTGGGTGAGCACGACGACCGGGACCCCGAGCGGATGCGTGCCCTTCCACCCGTCCGTGATGTCGAAGAGGTGCCGGCCGACGACGAGCGCGCCGAGGCTGCCGGCCCACGACCGCCAGTAGTCCGCATCGGTCCGGGTCAGGTGGAAGGTCATGTCACCGCCGGCCGACTCCCACGGCACATCGCCGGCCTCGTACCAGTCGAAGAGCGGACCGACCTCGTCGTCCGGACCGGCGACGAACCCGTCCAGCGACATCGATGCCGACGACACGACCTTGCCCATGGTGCTCTCCTGTCTGCGAGGTGCTCGTCCACCAGTGCGGCCCAGCGCTCAGCGGCGGCCCCGGCGGGTGCGGAGGTAGTCGGCGACGACGTACTCCCCGAGCCGCGAGATGTCGGGCGTGAAGACGCGCCCACCCGCCCGCCGGGCCACGGCGTCGACGAAGCGCGCCAGCCCCGGGTCGTCGCCGAGCATGAAGATGTTGAGCTGGGCCCCCGAGCGCCGCAGCTCGTCGACCTGCGCCACGGTCGCGCGCACGGTCTCCTGCGTCGCCGGCCAGTGGAAGGCCGGGCGCCCGTCCACCTCGATGTGCGCCGTCGGCTCACCGTCGGTGACGACGAGGACGACCGGCTCCGCGTCCGGGTGCCGCCGCAGGTGCCGCGAGGCGAGCATGAGCGCGTGCTGGAGGTTGGTGCCCTGCACCCACTCCGGCTCGGCCTCAGTGAGCTCCGTCGGCGTGAGCTTGCGGGCCGCGAGGTTGAAGCCGATGATCTGCAGCGCATCGTGCCGGAAGCGGGTCTGCACGAGGTGCGAGAGCGCGAGCGCCGTCTGCTTCATCGGCCCCCACCGACCCTCCTGCATCATCGAGAACGACATGTCGACGCACAGCGCGACCGCCGCCACCGAGCGCCGCTCCGTCTCTGCCACCTCGAAGTCGTCGACGAGCAGCTCCACCCCACCGCCCGAGGCGGTGCTCCGTCGGGCCGCGTTGCGCTGCAAGGCGTTCGACACGGTGCGCACCGTGTCGATGGGCAGCTCGTCGCCGAACTCCCACTGACGGGTGAGCCCGGTCGGCTCGTCGGCCTGACCCGCCGCGCGGTCGTCGTGGTCGCCGCGGCCGGTCGCCTCGACGCGGTCGAAGACCCGCTTGAGCGCGGTCTCGCCGAGGCGTCGCACGGCACGCGGGGTGAGTCGCAGGCCGTCGTCCCCGCGGGAGACGTAGCCCTGGCGTTCGAGCTCGCGCTCGAGCTGGCGGAGGGCCTCCATGTCACGGGCGGCGTCGGCGCCGAGGTACTGCTCGAGCCGCTCGACGTCGACGTCGTCGAGAGTCGCGCCGAAGTAGCCCTGACCGAGCTGCTCGCCGAGCTGCTCGAGATCGGCGAGCTCGGCGACCGCCCCGACAGCCTCCCCGTAGCCCATCGGCTCGCCGCCCTGACCCGGCTGCACGGGGCTGCGCCGGTCGAGACCGGGCCGCAGGGCGCGCAGGTTGTCGGAGAGCTGCGCCATCTGCGACGCGAGGTCGGGGTCGCCGAGGGCGTCGGACATGAGCTGGCCGAGCTGCTCGCGCTGCTCGGGGGTCAGCGAGGCCATGAGCCGGTCTGCCGCGGCCTGTCGCCGCGCCAGGGCGTCGATGAGCTCGTCGACGTTCTCGGGGTGCTCCGGGAAGAGGTCGCCGTGCTTGTCCATGAAGTCGCGGAACTGGTCCTCGGTGTCCTCGTCACGGGCGTGGGCGGCGAGGAGCTGGTTGAGGTCGGCGAGCATGTCCTTGACCGCCTGCATCGCCTGGGGGTCGTTGCCCGACAACGCCTGCTTGAGCCCCTCGAACTGCGCCCCGACGACCTCGCGCTGGAGCATCTGCTGGATCTGCTCGTACGTCTGCTGCGCCTCGGGCGAGTGCCACGCGTAGTCCCCGAGTGCGCGGACCGCGCCGGCCACGTCGTCGGGGATCGTCGCGAGGTCCATCTCGGCCAGCCGGGCGTCGTCACCGTCCTCACCGGCGAGGGTGTCGCGCTCCTCGGCGAGCGCCTGGTCGAGCATGGCGCGCACCTGGTCGAGGGTGCCGCCGAGGTCGCCGCGCCGACGCGCAGCCTCCCGCAGACGGCGTACGCGGTCAGCGAGGTCGTCGAGGCCGCGACGTCCGTCCATGCCCCGTCGCATGAGCTCGCGCAGCGCCTCCCGCAGGGAGCCACCGGCGAGGACGTCGTGCCCGACCTCGTCCAGGGCCGAGCGGACGTCGAAGGGCGGCGCGAGCGGGTCGGGCCCACCCGACCACGGCGCATAGCGGAACCGCCCGTGCACCTCGTCCCCGTCCCGCGGCGTCATCGGCACGACCTAGGCCCCGTAGACGGTGCGGCCGGCGACGGAGTCCTTGTCGATGCGGCGCGTCAGGTGCAGTCCCTCGAGCACGAACTCGACTGCGGCAGCGACCTGCCCGGGGGTCGCGTCGTCGCCGTGCCCGAGCCGGTCGAGCACCTTGGACAGGCCCGGCACCGGGCCCACCTGCGCGAGCAGGTCGGCGCCCGGCACGAGCTCCCCGGTCTCGACGACGGCGCCCTCGGCGAAGAGGTTCGTGAAGCCGGTGAGGTCGAGGCCCGCGAGGCGCGAGCGGTAGGTCTCGGCGACGGCGAGGCGCAGCAGGTGCGTCAGCACATCGCGCTCCCGGCCCTCCTCCCCCATCTCGAACTCGACCTTGCCGAGCAGGGTGGGCACGACGGTGGGGACGTCGCAGACGCGCGCGACGGCATACGCCTCCCCGGAGCGGGCGGCGCGGCGCAGCGCGGAGCCGGCCACGCCCTCGGCCCCCGCGATGGCGAACCGCGCCGACACACCGGAGCGCTGGTCGACGGCCGACGACTCGCGCAGCCCGCGGGTGAAGCGGGCGACGACCTCGAGGAGGTGCTCGGGCACGTCGGCGACGAGCGCTGACTCCTGCGCGATGAGGGCGACCTCGTCGCTGACCTCGTTCGGGTAGTGGGTGCGGATCTCGGCGCCGAAGCGGTCCTTGAGCGGCGTGATGATGCGGCCGCGGTTCGTGTAGTCCTCGGGGTTGGCCGTCGCGACGAGGAGGATGTCGAGGGGCAGCCGCAGGGAGTAGCCGCGGATCTGGATGTCGCGCTCCTCGAGCACGTTGAAGAGGGCGACCTGGATGCGCTCGGCGAGGTCGGGCAGCTCGTTGAGGCCGAAGATGCCACGGTTGCTGCGCGGCACGAGGCCGTAGTGCACCGTCTCGGGGTCGCCCAGCGTGCGGCCCTGCGCGACCTTGACGGGGTCGACGTCGCCGACGAGGTCACCGACGCTCGTGTCGGGCGTCGCGAGCTTCTCCGTGTAGCGCTCGCTGCGGTGGCGCCACGCGACGGGCAGGTCGTCGCCGAGCTCGGCCGCGAGGCGACGGCAGCGGGTGCACGACGGCGCGTGCGGGTCGTCGCCGATCTCGCAGCCCTCGACGACGGGGCTCCACTCGTCGAGCAGGCCCGAGAGCGTGCGCATGAGGCGGGTCTTGCCCTGGCCGCGCTCGCCGAGCAAGACGAGGTCGTGGCCCGCCAGCAGCGCCGTCTCGAGCTCGGGCAGGACGGTCTCCTCGAAGCCCACCATCCCGGGGAAGGCGTCGTCGCCCGCGCGCAGCCGGGCCAGGAGGTTCTCGCGGATCTCGCTCTTGACGCTGCGGTGGACGTGGCCGCTGTCGCGCAGCTCGCCGAGGGTGGTGGCACGACCGGTGTCGGGGTGGGTCATTGCTTCACGCTACGTCCGACTCCCGACCCTGTCGAAGGGTGCGTATGCCCGGGCCCGGGTCCGCGGGCGCGGCCGGCCCGGCCGCCCCTCGCAGGGGGCTGCCCCACACCGCGCCACGATGGGGACCGGAGCCTGTGCGTTGGGTCACGCTGTGACTCTCGTGCGCCTTTGCGCCCATCGAACCGGCTGAGTCACCTCACGACTCAAGGCACAGTGAGCCGCCCGCCTACTCACGCACCGGGCCGGTGCCGGGAGCCGGACGCCGGACGCCGCTCCCCGAGCGCCGGGTCCTCAGGCCGAGGCGGACTCGGCGCGGTCGCCGGCCCAGTCGGTGTGGAACGTGCCCTCGCGGTCGACGCGCGTGTAGGTGTGCGCACCGAAGTTGTCGCGCAGCGCCTGGATGAGCGCGGCTGGCAGACGGTCGCGGCGCAGGCCGTCGAAGTAGGCGAGCGACGACGCGAAGGCCGGTGCCGGGACGCCCCGCTCGGCCGACACGGCGACGACGCGGCGCCAGGCCTGCACCCCGTCGCCGATGGCGTCGGCGAACCACGGCGCGGTCAGCAGCGTCTCGAGGTCGGGCTCGGCGGCATACGCCTCCTTGATGCGGTCGAGGAAGCGGGCGCGGATGATGCAGCCACCACGCCAGATCGTCGCGACCTCACCGAGGTCCAGGTCCCAACCGTGCTCCTCCGAGCCGGCGGCGAGCTGGTCGAAGCCCTGGGCGTAGGCGACGATCTTCGAGGCGTAGAGGGCGGCCCGGACGTCGTCGACGAAGGCGTCGCGATCGACGTCGCGCTGCGTGGCGGGGTCGAGGTCGGCGAGGTCCGAGAAGGTCTCGCGCACCGCGGCGCGCTGGCTCGTGTGGCCCGACAGGCTGCGCGCGAAGGTCGCCTCCGCGATGCCGGTGACCGGGACGCCGAGGTCGAGGGCGCTCTGCACGGTCCAGCGGCCGGTGCCCTTCTGCTCGGCCGCGTCACCGACGACGTCGACGAACGGCTTGCCCGTCGAGGCGTCGGTGTGGGCGAGCACGTCGGCGGTCATCTCGATGAGGAAGGACTCGAGGTCGCCCTCGTTCCACTCTCGGAAGACGTCGGCGATCTCGGCGGGCTCGAGCCCGAGGACGCTGCGGAGCAGGTCGAAGGACTCGGCGATGAGCTGCATGTCGGCGTACTCGATGCCGTTGTGGACCATCTTGACGAAGTGGCCGGCGGCGTCGGGGCCGAGGTGCGCGGCGCACGGCGTCCCGTCGACCTGCGCGGCGATCGACTCGACGACCGGAGCCAGGCGCTCGTAGGCGTGGTCGGACCCGCCGACCATGATCGAGGGACCGTTGAGCGCGCCCTCCTCGCCGCCCGAGACGCCCATGCCGACGAAGTGGATCCCCTGGTCCGAGAGGGCCTTCTCCCGTCGGAGCGTGTCGGCGAAGTGCGCGTTGCCGGCGTCGACGACGATGTCGCCCTCGTCGAGCAGCGGCACGAGCTCGTCGATGACGGCGTCGGTCGGGTCACCGGCCTTGACCATGACGATGATGGCTCGCGGCTTCTGGATCGCGGCCACGAAGTCCTTGACCGTCTCGGCGGGGACGAAGTCGCCCTCGTCGCCGAACTGCTCGACGAGGCTCGTCATCCGCGAGGTCGTGCGGTTGTGGACCGCCACCGTGTGGCCGTGGCGGGCGATGTTGCGGGCGAGGTTGCGGCCCATCGTCGCGAGGCCGGTGACGCCGATCGTTGCGCGTGTCTCCATGTGGGCGCCAACCTCCCCGGAGACCGGTCCATTCCGCGCTGTCCACCCACCGGGCCAGACCGCACAGCCTCCGATGGGGTTGAGTGGTGCCATGGAGACGGACGCGCAGCGGATCCGCGGGCTCGCCGACGGGTTGACGACAGCGCTGGCCGGGCCGGTCGGCGGCAGCGACGAGATCAGGGCCGCCCTCGCGGAGAGCGTCGCAGCGCTGCGCCGGCTCGCGGACGTCGTCGAGCAGCACTCCGATGCCGCGGCGACCTCCGGGCGCCCCGCTCCGGTCGAGGTCGTCGCGCCCGTTCTCGGTGTCGACGGGTGCACCGCCGGCTGGGTCGGCGCGCTGCTCGAGCCCGGCACCCCACGTCCGCGCATCCTCGTCGCCCCGACGATCGCCGAGCTCGTCGCCATGGTGCGCGAGTCGACCGGCATCCGAGTCGTCGGCATCGACATCCCGATCGGCCTGCCGGACAGCACGATCCGCCAGGCCGACGTCCTCGCACGCAAGGCACTGCCCGGCAAGGCGTCGTCGATCTTCTCGACGCTGACCCGAGCCGCCTACGCCGCAGCCACGCGCCTCGACGCCGACGCCGTCAACCGTGGCCTCGTCGGCCAGGGCGTGGGTGCCCAGGCGTTCGCCCTGCGCGACAAGATCGTCGAGGTCGACGCCTGGCTGCGCACGCGCCCCACCGTGACGGTGCTCGAGGTCCATCCGGAGGTGTCCTTCGCGACGATGACCGGCGCACCGATCCTCGCGAGCAAGAAGACCGACGACGGACGCGACCAGCGGCTCGCAGCGCTCGCGGCCGCGGGCATCGCGCGCCCGTCCGTGCTCCGGGGCCAGGGGTATGCCGCGGACGACGTCCTCGACGCCTGCGCGGTCGCGTGGTCGGCCGCGCGCCACGCGGCAGGCCTGGCCCGGTCCCTGCCCGACCCGCCGGAGGTCTTCTCCGACGGCATCCCGGCCGCCATCTGGGCCTGAGCGACGCACGCGCGCAGTCGTGTCCGACGATGGGCGCATGCAGATCACGCTCGACGACCTCACCGACCCGGCCGTCATCGCCCTGCTCGACGGGCACGTCGCGCAGCTGCGCTCCATCTCGCCCCCGGAGAGCTCGCACGGTTCGGACGACTTCTTCGCGCCCGCCCGGGCTCTGTACGCCGCCCACGGCTTCGCCGAGTGCGGGCCCTTCGGCAGCTACCGCCTCGACCCGCACAGCACCTTCATGACCCTCGAGCTCTGAGTCGCCGGTCCGACGCCGGCGCCGTGTGCACGGGGCGGCGTCAGGACCCCGACGCCTGCACACGGCACCACGACGCGAACGAGGTATGCCGTCACGACCGGGCGCGACGGCATACCTCGTCCGGTGGTGGGTCGGGGCTCAGGCGGCAGGTGCCACCTGGGGAGCCCGACGGATGAAGAGGACGACGACCGCGGCGAGGAGTGCCGCACCGGCGCAGAGCGCGAAGAGCTGGCGATAGGCCGTGAGCGACGGCACCGCGAAGCTGCCGAGGATCACGGTGTTGGCGGCGAGGATGCTGCCGCCGAGGGCCGAGGCGAGCGAGCTGCCGAGGCTGCGGAAGAGCGCGTTGAGCCCGTTGGCGGCGGCGCTCTCGGTGCGCGGCGTGTGCTCGTTGATGAGC
This sequence comes from Terrabacter sp. 2TAF16, assembly GCF_052115065.1. Lineage (NCBI taxonomy): Bacteria > Bacillati > Actinomycetota > Actinomycetes > Micrococcales > Intrasporangiaceae > Terrabacter > Terrabacter sp. 2TAF16. Next base: position 301,868 of record NZ_JBFRFZ010000004.1, on the reverse strand, counting down.
GAGGGGATGGCGGCGTAGCCGATGCCCGTGCCGATCCCGACGATGGTCGTGCCGATGATGACCTCGGTCAGGCTCGAGGTCCAGACGATGCGCATGAACCACCCGGCGGCGACGACGACCGCGCCGAGGGCGAGGGTCTTCGGGGCGCCCCACGAGCCGATGAGGCGCGCGGCGATCGGCGAGAAGATGATCATCGCGATGCCGCTCGGGAGCAGGGCGAGACCGCCGGTCATGAGGCTGGCGCCGAAGCCGTAGCCGCTCGCCTCGGGGGCCTCGACGAAGGCCGCCGTGCCGAGGAACGACGCGAAGAGGGCGAAGCCGAAGAGGACCGAGGCGATGTTGGTCAGCACGATGGGACGGCGGCGCAGCGCCCGGAGGTCGACGAGGGGGTCCTGGATGCGGGTCTGGCTCCAGCCGAAGACGGCGAAGAGCACGGCGGAGGCTGCGAGCAGCCACCACACGCGGGGGTCGGACCAGCCCCAGGCGGCGCTCTGGGTGAGCGGGAGCAGGAGCGTCAGCAGGGCGGCACCCATGAGGGTCGCACCGACGAGGTCGACGCGGCCACCGCTGCGGCCCGGAGCCTCGGGGACCATCATCCGGATGCCGGCGAAGGCGATGAGCCCTGCGACCGAGGTGATCCAGAAGAGCGCGTGGAAGGAGAAGTGCTCGGCGACGAAGCCGGCAAGAGGCAGGCCCAGCGCACCGCCGACGCCGAGCATGGCGCTGACGAGGGCGACCGACGACGCGACGCGTTCCTTGGGCATCGTCGTCATGAGCAGGCTGATGCCGAGCGGGATCGCCGCAGCCGCCATGCCCTGGATCGAGCGCCCGAGGATGAGCAGGCCGATGTTGTCGGTGAGGGCCGTGAGGAGCGAGCCGAGGGTGAGGGCGGCGAGGGCCACGAGGAGCATCCGGCGCTTGCCGAACATGTCACCGAGGCGGCCCAGGATCGGCACGGAGATGGCGGCGACGAGCAGCGTCGAGGTGAGCAGCCACGAGACGTTGCTGGCCGACGTGTTGAGGTCGGCCGGCAGTGACGAGAGGACGGGGATGAGCAGCGACTGCGAGAGCGCGACGACGAGCGCACCGAGGCCGACGAAGACGAGCTGGACGGTGGCCCGGCTCGACTGTGCCCTCGACGTCGTGCTCGGTGCGGTGGCGACGGCCGTCTCGGGCGGCTCGGTGCTGACGGACATGCGGACTCCTCCGGAGGATCTGGGTGTGGTGACACTGTACGCCCATTGTGACACTGAGTGTCAAACGCGGCATGAGATGCCATCCGGTGCTAGGATCGGGACATGCCGCCGACGCCGACCACTCTCCGCGACCGGGCGCGCGGGGCCGTGCGTGACGAGGTGTCCAAGCAGGCGTGGCGCCTCTTCGCGGCCCAGGGCTTCGAGCTGACCACCGTCGACCAGATCGCCGCCGCGGCAGGCATGTCGCGCCGCACCTTCTTCCGCTACTTCGAGAGCAAGGAGGACCTCGTCCTCGACCGCCTCCTCGAGTCGGGTGAGTCCGTCGTCGACGCGATGCACGAGCGGCCGGCGGACGAGCCGCCGTGGACGGCGCTGCGCGGCGCCTTCGAGGCCATCGTCAGCGTGATGGAGGCCCATGCCGTCAGCTCCCGGCCGCTTCAGCTCATGCTTCATCGCGAGCCCGTGCTGCGTGGCACCGTCACCGAGCTGCACCGACGCTGGCTCGAGTCGCTGACCCCCCTGGTGGCCGGGCGCATGCCCCGCCGCCGTGGCCACCGAGGTCCCGACGTGCGCGCGGCCGCGATGACGAGCAGCGCCCTCGCCTGCCTCGAGATCGCGCAGACGACGTGGGCCGCCGACCCCTCGGTCCGACTCTCGTCGCTGCTCGACGAGGTCATGGGCGCCGTCTCGCCGCTCGACTGAGCACCGCCCGCACACCACCCGGACCCGCCACGACGTGACCGAGGTATGCCGTCGCGACCGGACACGACGGCATACCTCGTCCCAGCGGGGCCTGTCTCTCTGACCCCGTGGAGCTCAGCCGGTGACGGCGACCCGGAGGGCTCCGGCGGTCGCGTCCCAGCCGGGCTGGGTCGGGTGGACGAACTCGGCGACGTCACGGCCCGGCGTGCCGACGGGCACGAGCCACGCCTTCGAGTTGTCGGCGACGACGTGCGGGTCGAGGCCGTGGACTCGGCCGCCCCAGGCCGCCTTGACCGTGTCGACGAAGTGGTACTGCGTCGTCGCGACCTCCGCGTCGAGCTCGGCGATGCCGCGCGCCTGGAGGTCGTCGCCGAGGCGCTGGAGGTCGTTGAGCGCCGTGCCTGCGTCGTAGACCGGCGCGACCTCGGGGATGCCGTAGCTCTCGGAGTTGACGAGGAACGGGTAGCTGAGCAGGTAGACCTGCGCGTGCCCACCGGACCGGGCGACGACGGCACGCAGGGCCGCCTTGGTGCGGTCGACCATCTCGGGCGCCTTGGCCGTCGCCGCGTCCAGCGCCTGCTTGCAGCTCGACGGGTCGCGGAGGGTCAGGCAGTCGACGACGATCGTCGAGAAGCCGATGTCGTTGCCGCCGATGGTGACGAACACGTAGTCGGTGTCTGGCGTGACCGCGTCGACCTGCGGCCGGGCGACGAGCTGGCACGAGACGGTGCCGGTGTAGAGGCCGCCCACGCCGACCCCGGCGACGAAGGTGTAGGTGTAGGAGAAGTCGGGCTGGGACGGGACGCCGCAGAGTCGCTCGTTCTGCGCCCGGCGCAGCCACTCGGTCTTCTGGTCGGGGTGGCGCGCCGGGTCGATCGAGTACGTCGCGCTCTTCGTGGACGGGTCGCCGAGCTCGCGCGGCTCGAGGATGTCGGCGACGACCCCACCGCTGCACGCCACGTCGGTGTAGCTCGCGCCGATCGAGGCCGCGACCTGCGAGCCGTAGTTGTCGGGCGACCGGTAGCAGCTGCGCTCCTCGTAGCTGCCCGTGCCGTTGCCGGCCGAGTAGGAGTCGCCGAGCTGGACGACGTGCGGCGCAGTCGTGTTGGACGGAGCACCGGCGGACGGAGCGGCGGTCGGGGAGGCCGCGGCTGACGGAGCGGTGGCCGCGCCGGCCGTGAGTGCTGCGGCTGTGGCGAGCGCCGCGACGAGGGCTGCGGCGGGGCGGGCAGGGCGGCCGGTGGGTGCGGAACGGGGCACGGCGGGACTCCTTCGTCCGGTGTCGGTCTCCGAGGAGAACGACACCGACACGACGGAGGTCACGCGGGCGCCGTGGCCGCCACCCCACGCGGAGGAGGTATGCCGTCACGGACGTACGTGACGGCATACCTCCCCTGGTCGTGGCGGGGGTCAGCCCTGCGCGAGCTGGGACACGTCGTCCCACTTCTCCCACGTCTCGATCCGCGAGGCGTAGTCCGCCTTGGCGATCGAGAGCGGGGCCGCGCCGAAGAAGACGCGCAGCGGCGGCTCGTCGGCGTCGACGATCCTGAGCACCGCGGCGGCCGACGCCTTGGGGTCGCCGGGGCCCGACGTGTTGCGCGCCGCACGCTCGCGGTGGGTGCGTTCGCGGATCTCGTCGTAGGTCGACGACGGGTCGGAGTGCTTGGCCGACGGGCCGGCCCAGTCGGTCGAGAAGCCGCCGGGCTCGATGAGCGTGACCGTGATGCCGAAGGGCGCGACCTCCTGGGCGAGCGACTGGCTCAGACCCTCGAGCGCCCACTTCGACGCGTGGTAGGCGCCGACGATCGGGAACGCAGAGATGCCGCCGATCGAGCTGACCTGGATGATGTGGCCCGATCCCTGCTCGCGCATGATCGGCAGCGCCGCCTGTGTCACCCAGAGCGCACCGAAGAAGTTCGTCTCGAGCTGGTCGCGGACGTCGGCCTCGCTCAGCTCCTCGACGAAGCCGAAGTGGCCGTAGCCGGCGTTGTTGATGACGACATCGAGACGGCCGAACCGATCGTGCGCCTGCTGCACGGCGGCGAAGTCCGCGTCGCGGTCGGTGACGTCGAGGGCGATCGGCAGCAGCCGCTCGCCGTAGGTCTGGACGAGGTCGTCGAGGGTGGAGGTGTCGCGGGCGGTCGCGGCGACGTTGTCGCCTCGCTCGAGTGCGGCGATCGCCCACTCGCGACCGAACCCACGGGACGTTCCGGTGATGAACCACGTTTTCGTCATGCGTTCGACGCTATGACTTCGAGTGCACTCCAACGCAAGCCGCGCCGTCGCTGCCAGACCCCGGTTGAGGTGATGCCGACGCCCCGCGTGGACCCCGCGATCACCTCGAACCAGCCGGGGGCCGGCCCTCAGGATCGTCGAGCGGTCCGGGCCAGCCAGGTGAGCGCGTCCTCGGCGGTGCGGAGCACCGAGATGTGGCCGTCGCCGGGCTGGAGCCACAGGTCGGCGTCGGGGAGGGCACTCGCGAGCCACTGGCCGTGCGAGGCCGGGACGATCCGGTCGGCCCCGCCGTGCACGGCGAGCGTGGGGGCCGACACGGCGCCGGGCTCGAAGCCCCAGTCGGAGACGTAGGCCAGGTCGTCGTCGATGAGCGCCGCCGGACCCGCAGCGAGGGCGGGCCCGACGACGGAGCCGAACCAGCCCCACGGTCCGGCGAACGCCGCCTCGTCTGCCTCCACGAAGCCGACGTCGGTCTCACCCGCCGGCGCCTGTGCGGCCGCGGCCTCGTGCGCCTCCTTGGACTCGCGACCAGCTGCTGCAGCGCGGAGGGAGGCCTCACCGCCGGGCACCATGCCGGCGAAGAACGCCAGCCCCGAGGCGCTGAACGGGGCGACCGCGGAGACGCTGACGACGGATCGCACCCGGTCGCCGAGCAGCGCGCCCGACGCGAGGGCGTGCGTGCCGCCGCCCGAGTGCCCCATGACCGCTAAGGAACCCACGCCGAGGTGGTCGGCGACGGCCGCCACGTCCCGGGCGGCCGAGGCGACGTCCCGACCCGGCCGAGGCGTCGACCCGCCGTAGCCGGGCCGGTCGTAGGACACCCAGCGGATGCCAAGCCGGGCCGCGGCCTCGAAGAGGGGCCGTGGCGGTGCGCCGATGTTGGGCGTCCCGTGGTGCCACACGACGACGAGCGGCTCGACGTCGGTGGCTCCGCTGGCCCCGAGGTCGCCGGTGTCGTAGACGTGCAGCACGTGCCCGTCGCCGAGATCGACGTCGCTCTCGGTGACGGCGCTCGGGGCGGCTGGGGTGTCGCTCACAGGGCTTCGGCCTTTCGTCGGAGGTGGTCCTGCTCGGGGATGCTCGTCGTGAGCCGGGACGCGAGCAGGTAGCTGTCGCGAGCACCGGCGGCGTCTCCCGACATCTCGAGCAGGTGGGCCCGCACGGCGTGCAGCCGGTGGTGCCGGGCGAGCCGCTTGTCCTGCTCGAGGTCGTCCAGCACGGCGAGCCCGGCGACAGGTCCCTCGACCATGGCGAGCGCGACGGCGCGGTTGAGCGTCACGACCGGCCCGGGCGCGAGCTGCTCGAGCAGCCCGTAGAGGGCCAGCACCTGCTCCCAGTCCGTCTGCGCCGCCGTCGGCGCCTCGTCGTGCACGGCCGCGATCGCCGCCTGCACCTGGTAGGGCCCGAGCCGGGTCCGCGTCAGGGCGTCGGTCACGAGGGCGACGCCCTCCCGGACGTATGCCGTGTCCCACCGAGAGCGGTCCTGCTCGGCGAGCGGCACGAGCTCACCGGCCTCGCTCGTCCGGGCCGGCCGTCGCGCCTCGGTGAGCAGCATGAGGGCGAGCAGCCCGGCGACCTCGCCGTCATCGGGCAGGAGGGCGTGCGCCTGGCGCGTCAGGCGGATCGCCTCTGCCGTCAGGTCGATCCGGTGCAGCGAGTCGCCACTGCTCGCCGTGTGACCCTCGGTGAAGACGAGGTAGAGGACGTGGAGCACCTCCCGCAGCCGCTCGGGCACGTCGTCGGGCGGCGGCATCCGGAACTCGGCCCCCGACTCGCGGATCCGCTGCTTGGCGCGGCTGATCCGCTGCGCCATCGTCGCCTCGGGCACGAGGAACGCGTGCGCGATCTGCGCCGTAGTCAGACCGCCGACGGCCCTGAGGGTCAGGGCGATCCGGGCGGCCGGGGCGAGCGCGGGGTGGCAGCAGAGGAGGAGCAGCGTCAGGGTGTCGTCGTGGTCGGCCGGCCCGGCGGCGTACGCAGGCGGAACGACGAGGTCGTCGACCGGCACGTTGGTCGCGTCGGCGAGCTCGCGTCGGATCCGCGCCTCGTCGCTGCGCAGGCCGTCGATGAGGCGACGCGAGCCGACCCGGATGAGCCACGCCTTGGGGTCGTCCGGCACGCCCTCCTCGGGCCACTGCGCTGCCGCGGCCAGCAGCGCCTCCTGGGCGGCCTCCTCGGCACGGTCGAAGTCCCGGTAGCGACGCACGAGCGCCCCGATGACCTGCGGCGTCACGCTGCGCCACAGGTCGTCGGTCACCACGGATCCGCCCACGTCACAAGCCTTCTCAGAGGTCCTCGGCCGATCCACCCATGAGCGGGCGCACCTCGACGACAGCGAACCGGGCGTCGGGGAAGCGTCCCGCGATCTCCTCGGCCCGCTCGGAAGTCGCACAGTCGACGACGAAGTAGCCGGCCATCTGCTCCTTCGACTCTACGAAGGGACCGTCGGTGACGAGGCTCTCGCCGTCGCGCACCCGCACGCTCCGGGCCGTCAGCGGGTCCGCGAGCGCCTGCGCGGTCACGAGCTCACCCGACTCGCTGATCTCGCCCATGAGCTCCTCGAAGTCGCGCAGCATCCCGGCGCGCTCGTCGTCGGTCATGGCCGCGGCCTCGGGCGTGCGCAGGAAGATCGGGTGCCCCCACGTCTGCGGGTTGCTCCAGATCATGAGCAGGTACTTCACGTCGACTCCTTCGTCCTGGCGCCGTCGTGGCGGCCGGTTCACGTCTCGTCAGGGACGTCGGAGCCGTGGCCGCGATCTCGACACCGCCACCGACCCTTCCACAGTCAGGTGTGGAGGGGGTCGCGGTAGCGTCGCAGCGTGTCAGCCGCCGACGCCCCGACCGCTCCCCCGGCCGTCCTCGACGAGCGCGCCGCCGAGGCCGAGCGGTCCGTCACGGCGCTCTTCGCCGGGCGGCTCGGTCGTATGCCGTTGACGCACCTCGCGCGCATCGTGCACCCCGCGCCGCCGGGGTCACGGACGTTCAGCGGGCTCCGCGGGGCGTGGCACTACTGGTGGCAGGCGCACTACCTCGATGCGGTCGTCGACGCCGGCCTCCGGTCCCTGCGCGCCGGTGACCCGGCAGGCGCGGAGGCCCGTGCCCGACAGGGTGACCGGCTGCTCTCGACGATCCGGCTGCGCAACCGGGTGCGCTGGGTCAACGACTTCTACGACGACATGGCCTGGCTCGCGCTCGCCTCCGGTCGGCTGCAGGACCTGCACGACGAGATCGGGCGCACCGCGCGGGGCCGACGCCTCCGCTCGGCCGGCAGCCACCTCACGGCGCAGCTGCGGTCGGCGCACACGGACGACCTCGGGGGCGGCCTCTTCTGGAGCCGGGACCGCGACTTCAAGAACAGTCCCGCGACGGGCCCGGCCGCGCTGCACCTCGCCCGTCTCGGCGACACGGACGAGGCTCGCCGGCTCGTCGACTGGCTCTACGCGCGCCTGTGGTCGGTGGAGAGCGGACTCGTGCTCGACGGCATCCGGCTCCTGGGTGGTGAGGAGGTGCTCGTCCCCGACGTGTGGTCGTACAACCAGGGCACGGTGCTCGGCGCGCTCGTGACGCTCGGGGACGACCAGAGCCTCGCGCGGGCAGCCGCGCTCGTCGCCGCGGTGGACGCGCGGCTGACGACCGAGGTCGGTGGCGCCCGGGTGCTTCGGACGCACGGCGGCGGCGACGGCGGCCTCTTCACCGGGATCCTCGTGCGCTACCTCGCGCTCGCCGCGAACGTCCCGGCCCTCGACCCGGAGGCGCGGGAGACCGCACGGCGGCTCGTCACGGGCACGGCCGACGCGCTGTGGACCGGTCGCGGCAGCCTGCGGGTCGCAGGTCGGCGTGACCCGTCGGTCTTCCCCGTCGAGCCGGGCGGGCCCGCACCGGTGCCACCGCTCGAGCTGTCGCCGCAGCTGCAGGCCTGGACCGTCCTCGAGGCCGCCGCCGCGCTCCACTGACCGCGTCGGGAAGGTCTCGGATCGGGCACGAAGGCTGGGAGCGGGCTGGGAATCCCGCCTCCCACGGGTGAGACTCGAGACGTGCGCACCCCACGAGCCCTCGCCGTCGGCCTCACCACCGCGGTGTTGCTCGGCGCCTGCTCGACCGGGGGGCCCACCGACGACCGAGGGGGCGGCACGACGGGAGCCGGCCCGACGGCATACGCCAGCGCGTCGAGCGCTCCGTCCCCGGCGCCCTCCACGACGGCACCGGAGCAGACCCCGACACCCGGTCCGACCAGCACGCCGAAGCCCGCGCCCGATCCGGCGTCGATCGCGGCGCTCATCGCGATGCAGTACGACGGCGGCAACCTCAGGCTCGGGCGCGAGCGCGGCAGCACCGACGCGTACCGGCAGTACTTCGCGACCTACGAGAGCAACGGGCTGACGATCTCGGGGCGCATCAACATCCCGCGCGGCACGGGCCCGTTCCCGGCTGTCGTCCTCGCGCACGGCTACGTCGACCCCGCGGCCTACACGAACGGCGAGACCATGCTCCGCGAGCGCGACCACCTCGCGCGGCAGGGCTACGTCACGCTGCACATCGACTACCGCAACCACGCGCAGTCCGACACGGACCCGCGCAACGACGCCAACCTCCGAGCGGGCTACGCGGTCGATGCCATCAACGCCGGGCTGGCGCTCAAGAAGGCACAGGTCGTCGACCCCGACCGCGTCGCGCTCATCGGCCGGTCGATGGGCGGCGGGGTCGTCTACACCGCCCTGGTCGTACGCCCGGGGCTCTTCCGCGCGGCCGTGGCCTACGCGCCGGTCAGCTCCGACACCGTCGACAACTTCGACACGTGGGTGCGGCGCGACGCCTCCCGCTCGGGCGCGGCCCGCGCCGTCATCGGCCGCCTGGGCACTCCCGAGGCGCAGCCGGCGGCCTGGGCGGCGACGAGCCCGCGCACCTATTTCGGCCGGATCACCGAGCCGCTCCTCATCCACCACGGCACCGCCGACGAGGACTGCCCGCTGTCGTGGTCGCGCGAGTCCGTCGCGGCGCTGAAGGCCGAGGGCAAGGACGTCGAGCTGCGCATCTATCCCGGCGGGCGGCACACGCTGACGTCCCCGCAGTGGGACACCTCGATCCGCCGCACCGAGGCCTTCCTCGCCGAGCACCTGGGCTGACGTCCGGTGCGGCTTGCCACGGCTACGTGGTAGGCAGACCCAGCAGACGGGCGCCGTTGTGCCAGAGCACGGCACGCATCCAGTCGTCGCCGAGGTCGAGACGGGCGAGCGCGTCGACCTGGTGGGCGTAGGGGTAGGGGATGCTCGGGAAGTCCGAGCCGAGCACGACCCGGTCGCGCAGCCCGCCGAGACGGTCGACGTAGCCGTCGGGGAATGGCGCGAAACGGTTCGTGAAGTCCGTGCCGCTCATCGTCGTGTCGAGGTGGACTCCGGCGAACTCCTCTGCGAGGTCGGCGAACTCGTGGTACTCCGGCATGCCGAGGTGGGCGACGACGAGGACGAGGTCGGGGTGCCTGCGGAGCACCTCACGCACCGCTCGCGGGCCGGTGTGGGTGCCGCGGATGGGCGCCGATCCGGCGTGGACGACGACGGGCACGCGGGCGGCCTCGAGCCGCGCCCACGCCGGGTCGAGCCGGTCGTCGTCCGGGGTGAAGTCCCCGACCTGGACGTGGATCTTGAAGAGGCCGGCCCCGTCGTCGAGGGCCGCCGCCACCTGGTCACCCACGCCGGGCTCCGGGTAGAACGTCGCGCAGTGCACGGCGTCGGGCACCCTCCGGGCGAAGTCGGCACACCACTCGTTGAGCCACGTCGCCATGCCGGGCTTGTGCGGGTAGACGAGAGCCGGGATCGCCCGGAGCCCGAGAGCGCGCAGCGTCGCCAGACGCGTCGGCTCTTCGTCGCGGTACGTGATCGGCCACGGCGCGCCGTAGTGCGTCTCGGCGTCATCGAAGTAGGCCCACACCTTGCGCTGCATGGCGTCGGGCAGGAAGTGCACGTGGATGTCGGCGAGCCCCGGCAACCCGAGGGAGCGGACGTATGCCGGCACGTCGGCGTCCGTCGCCGGGCCCGGTGTCGTGCGGGGTGCGTCAGAGGTCGTCATCGTCTGGCAGCGTAGGTCAGGCCGGTCGCCCTCGCCGGGCGGGCGCTCACGTGCCACGCACCGTCAGCACGGCACCGACCCACGAGCGGTCGTCGAGGCCGTCGAGCGCGGCGCCGATGCTGCGCTCCTCGAAGGCGAAGTGGGAGTCCATGATCGCCATGAGCCCGTCGAGCTCCCCCACGAGACGAGTCCGGCGCGCCCCCGACGCCTCCGGTGTCTCCGACGCATCCTCGGCGAGGACGGCCACCCGGGTGAGGATGCCGGCGACGAGGTGATGGTCCTCGGCGAGCTTGTCGAGCATCGGGCCGAGGTCGGGGCGCTCGGCGCGGAGCGCAGCGAAGAGTCCGTCGTCCTCACCGGTGTGATGGGCCTGGAGGGCGCGGCAGAAGCCGAGGCAGTGCGCGAGGAGCCCGGCGACCGGCGATGGCTCTCCGGCCGCCGGCGCACCATCCCCGCCGAGACTGTCACGGAGGACGCGCACCCGGGCCCGAAGGTCGTCGTGCACGGCGCTCAGCTGGGCAGCCAGGGCCACCGTGCGGTCCTGGTCGTCATGACGTGGGTCGCGGGAGCTCGGGAGCATGGTCCACCCAGTCCATCACGTGCACCCGCCGACGCAGAGCGCGCCGCCGCCTGACCGGCAGCGGCGCGCTCGACGCGGAGCGGAAGGGAGTCAGCCGGCGAGGGCGCCCATCGGGTCCCAGGCGGGGAGCACGATCGGGTCGCGGGTCAGCGCCTCCTGCAGCTCGGCGGGCAGCGCGTCGCGGCGCACGGCCACCTCGAAGACGAACTCGGCGAACCACGAGTCGTTCATCGTCATGAAGCCCTTGTCGCCCTTCTCGGTGCCCCAGCTGTTCTCGACGCGCCAGCGACGCGGGACGTCGTCGAGCAGGTCGACGCCGGTGAAGAGCATGGCGTGCGTCATGAGCGACTCGTGGTGCAGCAGCCGGTCGGCCTTGCCGAGACTCGGCTCGGTGCCGTAGATCGCGGCGCGGTCGAAGAGGCCGGCGTCCCAGAGCCCAAGGGTGGCGTTGGACATCTGGCCGGTGTCGCACCCGAACCAGACCGGCTCGCCGCCGACGATCGCCTGTGCCGCAAGGGACTTCATGAGATCCGGCTCGACGTTGAGGTAGGTGACCGGCGGCGCCCCGACGACGTTGCCGAGGTGCTCGACGGTGAAGGTGTGCCCGTAGGGGCTGCTCGCGCGGGGGTCGTTGACGAGGCACACGTAGTCCTCGAGCGGCACCGTGACGTAGCGCTCGGCGAACTCGAGCGGCGTCATCGTGCCGTCGCGGTGGAAGCCGCCGTCGGTGTCCTTCCACTGCCACACGAACGACTCCGGCGGCGTGCCGAGGTGGATGCAGAGCAGACGGTGGACCGTCACGAGCACCTGCTCCTTGGCGTCCTGGAGGTCGTCGGCGCCGGCGCCGTCGGCTGCCGCGGCCCGCAGGTCGCGCGCGGCCTGGCGCAGGATCGTGCTGAGGTCGCGGTTCATCTGACCGGTGTTGCTCGAGCTCTTCGTCTCGGGCATCGCGACCTTGGGCACGAGGCCGTGCTTGACGACGAGCGCGACGAACATGTTCCACTGCCCGCCGTCCTCGGCCGGCGTGGCGAGCAGGTGCGCCACGGTGCGGTCGTCGACGTCACGGTCGGACGTCGCGATGACGGACTCGAGCCAGTGGTTGGCCTTCTCGAACTTGTCCCAGAAGAGCAGGTGGTTCTGCGAGAACTCGAAGTCCTTGACCTTGAGCTTCTCGCGGGCACTCGCGCGCAGCAGGTTGGTGCCGGCGAAGAGCCAGCAACGGCCGCTCTTCTCCTGGGAGGTCGCCGTCCAGTCGTCGAGGAGGTTCGAGACCGAGTGGTCGATGCCCGTCACCACCCGGCGGTCGAGCGCGATCTCGTCGACCGACGTCGTCGTGACGGCATTCTGGAGCATTCGTGCGGTGGGGTCGGCCTCGAACGCCTTCGTGAGGCGCTCGACGAGGTCGGGGGCGAGGTCGCGCGGCATGGGCCACTCCTTCGAGCTTCTCGGGATCCCAGCATCGTATGCCGCGCGGCCGGCACCCACCCGGTCCCGCCCCACTCGAGTGAGCGCCCGCCACTCGGGTGAGCGCCAGGCCCCACTCTAGTGAGCGCCCCGCCACACGCGTCGCGGCAGGTCGGTCACACGCTCTCGGCGACGACCTCGATCGGCACCGCTGCGGTGTACGCCTGCGCGGCAGCCCGGACCTCGTCGGCGGTGAGGGAGCCCGGGACGAGCGCCGGGTCGGGCCGGAACTGGACGACCGTCCCCGTCGACGCCTGACCGGGCACGGCCTCCAGCACCCCCTGCGGCAGGCCGTGCTCGAAGCTCTGGCTCCAGCCGCCCTCGGCCCGCCGGTTGGTGTGGACGACCCACTCGCTGAGGGCGGCGACGACCGAGATGCCGGCTCGCGGCGACCCGTCGGGCAGCAGCGGTGCGTCGTCGCGGCCGTAGAAGCGCAGGTCCTTCGTCGCCATGATCGGCTTGACGCGCGCGACACCGTCCTCGTCGACGCGGGTCTCGGTGCCGCGGCCGTCGTCGGCCACCGAGACCGAGCCGTCGGCGTGGAGCACGACACGGATCCGGGTCGTGCGTCCTTCGACAGCCTCGTCGACGGGGTAGGCGAGCACCTCGAGGACGAGCTTCAGCGGGCCTCCGGCAGCGAACGCACCTGCGTTGGTGCGGATCTCGTCGAGATGGTCGGGGTCGACCGCCCTGCTCCAGTCGTGCGTGGTTCCCACGCCCCCACCCTGTCAGAGGTCAGCGCGCCGTCAAGGCCATGATCGCCGCCGAGGCCGCGAGCTGGCCGGACGCCGCCGCGGCGACGACCGAGGCCATCGGCATCGGGTAGGCGGGCAGGTGCGCCATGTCACCGGCACAGAGCACCCGCTCCCGGTTCGACCGGGCGAACTCGTCGACCCGCACGGCGCCGGACGGGTTGAGCTCGAGTCCCAGCTGCTCGGCGAAGGGCGCCGACTGGCTCAGCTCCGGCTTCACGAAGAGCCCGGCGACCTGCTCGGTCGTCCCGGCGGGCACCTGCTCGCCGTCAGCACCCGCGAGCACCACGCGTACGCCCCGGCCGTGCCGCTCGGCCGAGACGACACGCTCGGTGCGCACGGTGGTCCCCACCGGGAGACCGTCGGGCACGGCGTCTCCGTCGGTGAGCACGACGATCTCGGACGAGATGCGTCCGAGCAGGCCCGACAGGTGCGGGGCGATGGTCGCCCCGAGGATGCCGACGCGCTGACCGCTGAGCTCGTGGCCGTGACAGAAGGGACAGTGCGCGACGAGGTCGCCCCACAACGCGTCCAGCCCGGGCACGGGCGGGAGGGTGTCACGGACGCCGGTGGCGAGGACGAGGGCCCGCGCCGTCACGGCCGTGCCGTCGGCCACGTGCAGCCGGAACAACCCGTCAGCCTCCTCGACCGACTCGACGCGCTGCTCCCGCACGCTCACGGTGTCGTATGCCGTGAGCTGCTTTCGCGCGTCGGCGCGGAAGTCCGCGGGCGGAGTGCCGTCGAGGGCGACGACGTTGTGCATGTGGCTGACCGTGGCGTTGCGATAGGTGCCGTCGTCGAAGAGGACGGCGTCGCGGTGGACGCGACCGAGGGTGAGTGCGGCCTGGAGGCCGGCGGGGCCTCCGCCGATGACGGCGACGTCGGTGTGCGTGCTGGCGGTCATGGTGGCTCCTTGGTGATCGATCCGGCGAGGGCTGGGCGGCCCTGTGCCTGTTGCGATCCAGCGTGTACCTTCATGTCGACATGAAGGCAAGGGCGCGCAACGAGAGCTGGACCGTCGGAGAGCTGGCGGCACGCTTCGACCTGCCGACGAACGTGCTGCGCCACTGGGAGACGCTCGGGCTGCTCACGCCCGAGCGCGATGGGTCCGGCTACCGGCGCTACGGCCGGGGCGACCTCGTCCGTGTCGCGGTCATCCTCCGCAACAAGGCGGCCGGCATGACGCTCGAGCAGATCGGCGTGCTGCTCGACGGCGAGGCGGCCGGACGGCACGAGGTGCTCGAGGCCCACCTGCGCGACCTCGACGAGCGGGCACGGTCGATCGAGCGGTCACGCGAGATGACCGAGCACGCACTGCGGTGCAGGGCGCACGACATCGTCGCGTGCCCGCGCTTCTCGCAGCACGTCGCCGACCTCACGGAGGGCCGCACGGCGACGGCCCGCATCGCCGACTGGGAGTAGGGGGGCACCGCACCAGCCGGTGCCCGGCCTTACGTCGACAGCGAAGGGGCCTTGGCGTGGCGCCGCGTCCGGGCGAGGATCGTGCCCATGAGACTGCTCGTGCTCGGAGGCACCCACCACGTCGGCCGCGCGTTCGTCGAGGCTGCCCTCGCCCGCGGCGACGACGTCACGACGGTGACCCGGGGCCTCACCGGCACCGCCGTCGAGGGCGCCGAGGCGCGCCACGCCGACCGCCTCGACCCCGGCGCGCTGCGCACGGCGCTCGGGGACGACGAGTGGGATGCCGTGGTCGACACGTGGTCGGCCGAGCCCGTCGCCGTGCAGACGTCGGCCCGGCTGCTTCGCGGTCGCGCAGGGCACTACACCTACATCTCGTCGTGCTCGGTCTACACGTGGCCCATCGCCGTGGGATCCGACGAGGGCGCGCCCGTCGTGGAGGGCGACCCGGCCTCGACGGACGCCTCCGACTACGCCGCGGCCAAGCGGGGCGGCGAGCTCGCCGCCCTGGCGGAGTTCGGCGGTGACGTGGCCATCGCACGGGCGGGCCTCATCCTCGGGCCCTACGAGATGGTCGGCCGGATGCCTTTCTGGCTCAAGCGGATCGCGGCGGGCGGGCGCGTGCCCGCGCCGGGACCCCACGAGCGGCCGCTGCAGTACGTCGACTGCCGGGACATCGCGGACTGGGTGCTCGGATCACGGCCGGTCGGCACCTTCAACATGGTGAGCGAGCCGGGTCACACCACGATCGGGGCGCTGCTCGACGAGGTGCGCACCGTGACGGGGAGTGACGCCGAGCTCGTCTGGCTCGACCCCGCTGCCGTCGAGGCGGCCGGGGTGCAGCCGTGGACCGAGCTGCCGATCTGGGTCCCGCCGACGGGCGAGCTCGCGGGCCTGCACGCACTCGACACCTCTGCCGCCCGGGCGGCGGGGCTGCACTGCCGGCCGATGCCCGAGACGGTCGCCGACACGTGGGCCTGGCTGCAGCGCGAGGGCCTGCCGGAGCGGCCGACGAACCGCGGTGGTGGCCCCATGGACGCCGCCGCCGAGGCCCGCCTCTGGGCCGCCCACGACGCCGCCACCAGCACCACCCCGACCACGACCACGACCACGACCTGAGTGATCCCACCTCCCTCGTCGAGTGGCGCGGGGTCAGCGGGTGCGGGCGCGGTGGGCGGCGGCCTTGACGCGGCTCTGGCAGCGCGCGGAGCAGAAGCGCCGGGTGCCGTTCTTCGACCCGTCGACGTAGACGCGGTCGCACGCCGGCGCCGCGCACACCCCGAGGCGGCCGCCGAGGTCACTGCCGACTGCCATGGCCAGGCCCGAGGCGAGACCGGCCTGCCAGCCCCGCACGACGCCGTCGTCGGGACCGTGGAAGTGCAGCTGGTAGCGCCCCTCGTCGTCGGGGTCGAGCCGCGGACGGGCGGCCGTCGATGCGAGCAGGTCGTTGACGACCGAGGCCGCAGCCGCGAGGTCGTCGCGATCCGCCGCCTCGAAGACGTCCCGGACCTGCGGCACGACAGCCAGGAGCGCGACGGCCTCGGTGGCCGTCGGCCGCGAGCGCCGTTCGGGCGACGAGGTCGCGTCGGCCACGCCGCGCACGAGGTCGTCCCCTGCCGGGGGTTCGTATGCCGTCCCGTGGGCCTCCCCGGGGCTCGCGAGGTTGACGAGGGCCACCGTCGCGTCGAGCAGCCGCTCGACATGACTGTCGAAACGCACTTGACCAGTCACCTCCTCCTTCATAGTCTCGTGACTGCCAAAGTCTAGTTCGACAGTCAGGAGTTCCGAGTGAGCGACCGCGAGGCGACCGCCCTGCCGCCCGAGCTGCGCCTGCTCATCCTCACCCGGTGCGTCAACCGGCTCGGCGGCTTCTCGATGGCCTTCCTCGGTGTGCTCCTCGTCCGCGACCTCGGAGCGGGACCTGCCGAGACCGCGCTGGTCCTCACCTGCTTCGGCGTCGCGACGATCCCCTCGCGCATCGTCGGCGGTCACCTCACCGACGCCTGGGGTCACCGGTCGACGATGGTCCTCGGCCTCGTCGGCTGTGCGGCAGCCCAGCTCGTCATCGCCGTGGCACCGGGCTTCGCCTGGGCGCTGCTCGGCGCCGTGCTCCTCGGGCTCGCCTACGAGGTCGTCGAGCCGCCGACGCAGGCGCTCGTCTCCGACCTCGTGCCCGAGGACGCCCGCGCCTTCGCCTACTCCGCGCTCAACGCCTCCCTCGCCGTCGCGGGAGTCCTCGCCGGGCTGGTCGCGGCTGCCGTCTCGGGCGCCGGCCTGCGGTGGCTGTTCGTCGTCGACGCGGCGACCTGCCTCGCCTGCGCCGCCCTCGTCGCCCGCAGCATCCCCCGCGCCACCGTCCCGGTGGAGAACCGCCCGGACGGGCAGGACTCACGTCGAGTGGGCACCCTGCCACGCCACGACGTCACGGCCGGCGCGCACTCGACCCCGGCCCGCGCACGCTGGGTCGCCGCCCTGACGGATCGGCGCCTCCGCCCTGTGGTCGCCTTCGGGACGGTCGCCGCGACGGTGACGATGGTCGTCGTCTTTGGGTTCCCGCTCCTCGTCGAGCAGCGGGGCCTGTCTCCGGCCGTGACCGGCTGGGTCCTCGCCGCGGGAGCGGCGGCCAGCGTCCCGGGCGCCTGGCTCGCGGCTGCACTCCGTCACCGGACCGACGAGGCGGGGGTCCTCCTCGTCGGCGAGGTGGTCGCGTCGGCCGGGCTCGCGACGATCGCCCTCGCCGGCCACCCGGTGACCCTCGCCGCCGGTCTCGTCGCCTTCGACGTCGGCGGCCTGCTCGTCATCGCGACGACGATGGCCCGCGCCGGCACCCTCGCTCCCGACGGCGCCCGCGGCACCTACGTCGCCGTGCTGGGACTGACGTGGGGTCTCGCCACCTCCGTCGCGCCGGCGATCCTCACGACGCTCGGGACGGCATACGGCCCCGGAGCGCCTTTCGGTGCCGCGGCAGTCGCCCTGCTCGCGACCACCCTCGTCCGCGCCGGTCAGCGACCGCGGTTGCGGCGCCGGACGTCCTTGGGGGGCTTGCCGCCGGCGTACGACCGCGAGGGGTCGACGACGTAGCCCTGGCGCAGTGCCTCCCGACCGACGAGCATCCGGAAGCCCATCCGGTCACGCTTGCTCAGCGTCACCTCGGCGGGGACCGTGCGGCCGGCGAGCGCGAGGTCGAGCCGCACGACGAGGCGCTTGGTCACGTGCCCCGACGAGCTGCGCACGCTGCGTCGGTCGTGGACCGGGCACTCGATGGTGTGGGCGTCGTCGGTGGCGTCCTGCCAGGGGTGCACCGTGAAGCGCACCCACGGCTCGCCGTCGCGGTCGAACTCCTCGATGTCCTCGGCGTGCAGCGACGACGTGCGAGCGCCCGTGTCGATCTTGGCCTTGAGCCACGGCAGGTCGATTCCGGGCATACCGACCCACTCCCTCCACCCGACGGGAGTGCTTGAATAGGCCGGCCCAGACACCCGCCCATCTTGGCAGGACCCTGCATGAAACTCGCGATCCTCTCCCGCGCGCCGCGTGCCTACTCGACGCAGCGCCTGCGCACCGCAGCGCTCGACCGCGGGCACCAGGTGCGGGTGCTCAACACGCTCCGCTTCGCCATCGACCTGTCGGGCCCGGAGCCGGATCTCCAGTTCCGCGGACGCCCGATCTCCGACTACGACGCGGTGCTGCCGCGCATCGGCAACTCGATCACCTACTTCGGCACGGCCGTCGTGCGGCAGTTCGAGCAGATGGACGTCTACACGCCCAACACGGCCAACGGCATCTCCAACGCCCGCGACAAGCTCCGCGCCGCGCAGATCCTCTCGCGCCACCAGATCGGAATGCCCGCAACGACGTTCGTGCGCAACCGTGCCGACGTCATGCCGGCCATCGAGCGGGTCGGCGGCGCTCCCGTCGTCATCAAGCTGCTCGAGGGCACCCAGGGCATCGGCGTCATCCTCGCGCCCGACATCAAGATCGCCGAGGCGATCATCGAGACGCTGCACAGCACGAAGCAGAACGTCCTCATCCAGAGCTTCGTCACCGAGAGCCGGGGCCGCGACATCCGCGCCCTCGTCGTCGGCGACCGCGTCGTGGCCGCGATGCGGCGGCGGGCCAGCGGCGACGAGTTCCGCTCCAACGTCCACCGCGGTGGCACCGTCGAGCCGGTCGAGCTGACGCCGGAGTACGAGCAGGCCGCCGTGCGTTCGGCGCAGATCATGGGCCTGCGCGTCGCCGGCGTCGACATGCTCGAGGGCAACGACGGGCCGCTCGTCATGGAGGTCAACTCCTCCCCCGGCCTCGAGGGCATCGAGGCGGCGACAAAGCTCGACGTCGCCGGCGCGATCATCGACCACATCGCCGGCCAGGTCGCCTTCCCCGAGATCGACGTGCGCCAGCGGCTCACGGTCTCGACGGGCTACGGTGTCGCCGAGCTCGTCGTGCACGCCGGCGCCGACATCATCGGCAAGACGATCGGCGACTCGGGGCTCGAGGAGCGCGACCTGCAGGTGCTCACCCTGCACCGTGGCACGAGCGTCGTCCCCAACCCGCGGCGCCGCGTCGTGCTCGAGGCCGAGGACCGGCTGCTGTGCTTCGGCCGGCTCGAGGAAATGCGCTCGATGATCCCGGAGCGCCGGCGCCGCCGCGCCAAGGTGCGTCAGCTGCCGAGCGACCCGATCCACACCGTCGCCTGACCGAGCGGGAGTGTGCGGTCAGGCCCGATGGCGTATGCCGCCACGCCCGATGGCGTATGCCGTCAGCCCCGGGGCGTGACGTAGACCTTGCGGAGCGTCTCGGTGACGGTCCACGTCGTGCGAGCGCCCTCGGGCAACCGCACGACGGAACCGGGTCCGAGCTCGAGCGTCACACCGCCCTCCACCCCGAGGGTGGCGCTGCCGGAGAGCACGACGAAGACCTCGTCGGCCTCGACGTCGGTGACCGTGCCCGGCGTCATCTCCCAGACGCCGACCTCGGCACCCGCGACCTCGGCGAGAGACGTGATGGCCGCGGTCGGCACACCGGCGAGCACCTCCACCCCTGCGGGAACCTGCTCGTCCAGGGGCTCGGCACCCACGTCGGCCACGAGGAGCGCCACCGCTGCCGGCAGTGCGGGGCGCTCGCCGGCTGACGGGTGCTTGGGCTCGGCGTCGGGTCCCGGGGTGGAGGGGTCGCTCGTCACCGTCGCAGACTAGTGCGAGCCGCTCGCGTGCCTCCGCGCCTCGAGCTCGGCTCGGAGCCGGGCCACCTCGGCGTCGGCAGCCGCCACGCGGTCGTCAGCCGCCGAGAGGGTCCCGTCGGCGGCCCCGGCGGTGGTGCTCCCGGAGGGGCGGGCGGTGGTGCTCCCGGCGGGTCCGGTGGTGGCGTCGGGCTCCGACCGCATCTGGTCGACCTCGGACTTGAAGATGCGTGCTGACCGTCCGAGGCTGCGGGCCATGTCGGGCATCCGCTTCCAGCCGAAGAGGAGCACGACGGCGAGGGCGATGATGCTGAGCTCCGGCCACCCGAGATCTGCCACAGGAACCTCCTGATGTCGGCGGCACCGGCGGCTCCGGGCGCCCGCGCACGCATGGTGATGGAGCACCGTAGGAGCCGCGGGTGGGAAACGGCCGGGAGCTGGCTGTGAGCCCGCCGAGCGCGGGGTCAGCACCGGTCGGCGCGTCAGCGCGCGACAGATCCTGCGTCGACTCCGGCGTCAACTCCGGCGTCAACTCCGGCGTCAACTCCGGCGTCAACTCCGGAGTCGACTCCGGTGTCCTCGCGGGCAGCGAGGGCGTCGAGGTCGCGCTCGGCGTAGAGGCGGTGCTGCCACTCCTCGTTGAGGATGGTGCGCAGGATCCGGGTCACGGCATACGGCTCCGGCTCGGGGTAGCCGGCGGCCGTGACGGGCTCGGTCGTGCGGGAGAGGTCGTCGTCGGTGAGGCCGTCGACGACGCGACGCACCGTCGCCATCCGGTCGGCCCGCAGTGCGAGGACCTCGTCGAGCGTCGGGTGCGCATCACGGTCGCGCGGCACGGGCGGACTGTCCGGCATGTCGTCGTGCGGCAGGTCGAGGGCGTCCCAGGGCTCGGGGTCGCCGAGGAGGGCTCGGCACACCCACGCATCGGTGGCGAAGACGAGGTGGCGCAGGGTCTCGATGAACGACCACTCGCCGTCGACCCGCTCGTGCAGCTGCTCGGGCGTGAAGGTGCGCGCCCGCTCGACCGTGCCGGCCCAGAGTCGCTCGACGACGTCCCAGCCCTCGCGGTAGCCGGCAGCGTCCGTCGGTCGCATCTTGGGCCGGTCGGGGTCACGGCGGTCGAGTTCGGCCTCGATGAGCGGCGCGACGTCGACCCCGTTGATGACGAGGTTCTCGACGTCGCCGGTGATGTCGACGTCCTCGAGCCAGACGTCACGCGCCCGCAGGCCACGCAGGTCCACCATCCGCAGGGAGGCACCCCGCAGGTCGACGTCGTGCAGCCGGGCTCCGTCGAGGTAGACGTCCTCGAAGGTCGCCCCGGTCAGCCGCACTCTCTCGAAGCGGGCGCCCTGCCGGTCGTCGTGGGTCACGTCGCTCATCCCGGTCTCCTTGGCTCGTGGGTCGCTGGCGCCAGAGGAAGCCTAGAACCCGTCCCGGACGATCCGCGTCCTGAGACCTCCGGTCAGCGGACTCCCTCGACGATGAGCAGGACACCGAAGACGACGAAGGCCGCGGCTGCGCCCCACGTGATGACGTGCTCGGGCAGACGCTTGCCGAGGGCTGCGCCGACGACGATGGCGAGGGCGTCCGCGGCGACCATGCCCACGGTGCTGCCCAGCCACGTGCCGAACCACCCGTGCTGGGTCGCCAGGGTGATCGTGGCGAGCATCGTCTTGTCGCCGAGCTCGGCGAGGAAGAAGGCGATGGTGACGGCGATGATCGCCGTGCGCCTCGTCGTCCGAGCGACGGCAGCCTCCTCGTCGGAGAGGGAGTCGCCGCGCAGCGTCCAGGCGGCGAAGAAGAGGAAGGCGACCCCGGCGGTGATCGAGATGGCGTCGCGCGGGAGGTTGTCGCCGATGGCGGCGCCGATGGCGACGGAGCCGAGATGGACGACGGCCGTCGCGATCGTGATGCCGGCGAGGACGTGGAGCATCTTGAAGCGGGTGGCGAAGGTCATCGCCATGAGCTGGCTCTTGTCGCCGAGCTCGGCGACGAAGATGACTGCTGCACTCAGCAGGAACGCGGACATCGGATCGGTCTCCTCGGCGCAGCCACGAGGCACCGCAGGGAGCCTCGACCTGGCGCGCCCGTCGGTGGGTCGGCACGAGGTCGAAAGTCTCGTCCGCCGCGGGTCCGCGCCTGCCGTGCTGGCGTCGCGATCAGGGCCGACCGCACCGGGCCGGAGCCAGTATGTCGATGCGGTCGTTGGGGACTACTCCCTTTCGATGCGCCGACCGTAGGCCGAACGCCACGCGTCGTGCAACGTCTCGGTGCGCCTAGCGATTCTTCTCGGAAACCCTTGGGACGCCGATGTGCCGACAGCCGACGTAGTGACATCCCTTGTCGTTCAACGGATCCGGCGCGGCCGGTTCGAAACTGACGAGGAGGGCGGCGACGGCCTGGTCGCCGAGCTCGACCTCGTGGGACACCTCCGCCAGCTCGCCGGGTGGGGTGACCCCGACCCGGGTCGCGCCGCCGAAGGGCTTGCGCTCCCGGACGACGACCTCGGCGTCGACGGCGATTCCGGTCTCGGCGAACCAGCGGAGGAGCGCAGGGTCGTCGTCGTCGATGCGGGCGACGAAGCGGCGCTCCCCCGCAGGGCTCGTCGCGAGTGGCTCGGCGGTCGGCTGGTGCAGCACGCCGTCCGGCGTGGGGATCGGGTCACCGTGCGGATCGCGCCACGGGCGGCCGAGCTGGTCGTCCATCCGGTCGACCATGAGCGTCGAGACGGCGTGCTCGAGCACCTCGGCGTCGTCGTGCACCTCGTCCCAGGAGTAGCCCAGGGACCGGACGAGGAAGGTCTCGACGAGGCGGTGGCGGCGCACCATCCGCAACGCCTGCTCGAGACCCTCGTCGGTCAGCCGCATCCCGCCGTAGCGCTTGTGGGCGACGAGCCCGCCGTCGGCGAGCTTGCGCGCCATCTCCGAGACCGACGACGTCGAGACCCCGAGCCGGGCGGCGACGGCCGCGTTGCTCACCGTCTCGTCCTGCCACTCACCGAGGGAGAAGATGACCTTGAGGTAGTCCTCGACGGCGGTGCGGTTCTCGGTCTTGGCCACCGCCAGAGACTACGTGAGCAGCCGGGCCAGCAGCACGAAGGAACCGACGAAGAGGATCGTCGTGAGCGTCCCGGTGACGAGCCGCCGGATCTCGAAGTTCGGCATGCCTAACTTCTATCATGGGCGCACCGAGCGGCGTCCGGATCCCCGACGAGAGGCGCGTCACGCCAGGCCGTCGGCGACCGCGACGACGAGCCCGCCGAGCATGAACGCAGCGATGGCCGCTGCCAGCGCCGGAGCGGGCAGGTCGGGGATGAACCTGCGCCAACCGGTGACCGCCCCGCTCGCCCGGTGGTGCGCGTGGGTCAAGGCGTGGCCCCTCCCCCGCGAGAGGAGGTGGCGGTTGACCGGATAGGCGGCGGCGAACGCAGCGACGAGCGAGATCGACATGCCGACCCAGAAGACGGCGTTGACGAGGCCGGCATCCATGGCGCCGGGGATCACGGCCATGACGAGGTTGTCGACGACCTCCATCGTGAGGATCGAGACGGTGTCGGCGGCCAGGACGAGCGCGAGCGCGGCGCGCAGCGACAGGCCGTTGCGCAGCAGGGGGAGGCTCGAGAGCGCGTAGCCGAAGAGGAAGGCGAGGACCACGGAGAGGGCGATGGTCGCGCCGGCGGCGAGCCCGACGGCGGTGCCGATCATGAGGCCGAGGATCTCGCCGATGGCACAGCCGGTGAGGCAGTGCAGCGTGGCGCCGGCCGCCATTGAGGCCAGCCCGCCACCCAAGCCCGCAGTCGCGTCCTGGGCACCAGGGTGCTCGTGGGCGTCGTGGTGCTCGTGCGCTGACGTCGCCGCCTCGTTCATGGTCGTCCCTCCGGTCATGGGGGCCACGGGATCCCGCGGGGCCCGTCACCCGGCATACCCCCCATGGGTATGCGGTCCGCTGGCGTCAACGCGTGCCGGCCGTCGAGCATTCCCGTGCTCCGACGTCGGGCGTTCGCCACTCCAACGGTGGAGCCATGCACAAGGATTGGATGCGTGACACAGCACGTCGACGGTGACCACGCGCACCGGATCCTCCTCGACCATGCCGGCCGAAGGGTGACCGGCCCGCTCGAGGACCCGGCAGTCCTCGCAGCGGTCGTCGGGATCGAGCGCCTCGTCGTCGCAACGGGATCCACCGACGTGCGGGTGCTGTACGCAGCGCTCGCGGGCCGGCGCGTACCGGACTCGGACCCCGAGCGCGTCGCCGCCCTCGTCGCCGAGGCGACCCGTCACGTCGTGGCCGGACTCCTCCGCCGCAGCACGGGACAGGCCATCGACGCCGGCGTCGTCAACCCGGCCTCCGGCGGCTACGAGATCACGACGGACGCGACGCTGCTGCGTGCCGCCGTCCGGGCCGCGCAGGGGTCGATCGACGCGATGCCCTACTACGGCATCCGCTACGGCGAGCGAGGCTCCCGCTTCGCCACGACGGACTCCGCATGGCTCATCTCGCTCGCCGCGCTGGCCGAGAGCCGCGCCGTGCCCCAGGTCCAGTGGCTCTCGCGCGTGCTCGCCGCACGGGGGATGCCGACCTGGCTGCTCGAGATGCACCTCGACGCCCTCGTGTCCGAGGTGCGCTCCGTGGCCGATCCGGCCGCGGTGGGGTCGCTCCCCGCAGCGGCGGACGCATTGGCGGTGGCCCGACGCCGACACGTCGACGACGAGCTGATCCGCTCGGCAGACGACTGGGCCGACGAGGCGCTCGGCCAGGACCTGCCGGTGCCGCGCAGCGGAGCCCTCATGGCCGCCGCGATCGCCGACGAGCGGTCCGGGGTGACGCGGGACGACCGCGTCCTCGTGGACTGGCTGACCGACCCGGAGCGGGTCGAGACCGACGTCGCGACGCGGCTGCTGGCCCTTCGGCGACGCGTTCTCGCCAGCGCCCGCTGACGGGGTCGCGGGCGCGCTCGAAGGTCGGTCGCGATCAGCGCTTGACCTTGACGCAGCGTCAGGGTCGCACGCTGTCCACATGACCACGACACCAGCCATCGAGATCGTCGGGCTCACCAAGTCCTACGGCGACCACGCAGTGCTCAAGGGAGTCGACCTCAGCGTCCCCGCGGGCACGATCTTCGCCTTGCTCGGCTCCAACGGCGCCGGCAAGACCACTGCAGTCAAGATCCTCTCGACCCTGCTCAAGGCCGACGGCGGGACCGCCGCCGTCGACGGCCACGACGTCGCCGCCGAGCCCGACCAGGTCCGCGCGGCGATCAGCCTCACCGGGCAGTTCGCCGCCGTCGACGAGATCCTCACCGGACGCGAGAACCTCGTCCTCGTCGCCCAGCTGCGACGCCTCGACGGCCCGGGCGCGATCGCCGACTCCCTGCTCGAGCGGTTCGGCCTCACCGAGGCCGGCGGAAAGCGCGTCGCGACCTACTCGGGCGGCATGCGCCGCCGACTCGACATCGCGATGAGCCTCATCGGCGACCCGCCGGTGCTCTTCCTCGACGAGCCGACGACAGGGCTCGACCCGCAGTCGCGCATCGAGGTGTGGAAGACGGTGCAGGAGCTCGCCGGCCGAGGCACCACCGTCCTGCTCACCACGCAGTACCTCGACGAGGCCGAGCACCTCGCCGACCGGATCGCGGTGCTCCACGAGGGCCGCATCATCGCCGACGGCACCCTCGCGGAGCTCAAGCAGCTCCTCCCGCCGGCCAAGGTCGAGTACGTCGAGAAGCAGCCGTCCCTCGAAGACATCTTCCTCGCGATCGTCGGCCACGACGACGCCGCCCACCAAGGAGCCCAGCGATGACCACCTACGTCTTCCACGACACCGACGTCCTGCTCAGACGGTCCCTGCGCCACATCCTGCGCAGCCCCGACACCATCATCACCACGGCCATCACGCCGATCGCCATGCTGCTGCTCTTCGTCTACGTCTTCGGCGGGGCGATCGACGTCGGCGGCGCCTCCTACGTCAACTACCTGCTGCCCGGCATCCTGCTCATCACCGTCGCCTCCGGCATCGCCTACACGGCCTTCCGGCTCTTCACCGACGTCTCGGGCGGCATCTTCGAGCGCTTCCAGTCGATGCCGATCACCCGTTCGGCCTTTCTCTGGGGGCACGTGCTGACCTCGGTCGTGGCCAACCTGACCTCGCTCGTGCTCGTCGTCCTCGTCGCCCTGGCGATGGGCTTCCGCACCGGCGCCGGGGTGCTCGCCTGGCTCGCGGTCCTCGGGATCATGCTGCTGTTCACCCTCGCCCTCACGTGGCTCGCGGTGATCCCGGGCCTCACGGCCAAGACCGTTGACGGCGTCAGCGGGTTCTCCTACCCACTGATCTTCCTGCCCTTCGTCAGCTCGGCCTTCGTGCCGACCGAGAGCATGCCCGGCCCCGTCCAGTGGTTCGCCGAGCACCAGCCGGTCACCTCGATCGTCAACACCATCCGCAGCCTCTTCGAGCAGCAGCCCGTCGGCCGCGACGGCTGGGTCGCCCTCGCCTGGTGCGTCGGGCTCCTCCTCGTCGCCTACGCGCTCGCGATGCGCACCTACCGCAGCAAGCTCGCCTGACCCGGCATACGCCATCCACCGCGTGAAGGAGACCGTCATGAACAACCTGCTGAGCAAGATCATCGGCGACAAGAAGGAGTGGAAGGCCATGGAGGCGCGGGCGCACGCGTTGCCCCACGACTACCGGCTCGTCTACGGCGAGATGAAGTCGTACATGTGGCGCTTCACCTCGGGCGACGGCATGGACGTCGTCGCGGTCCTGCGCGACGTCCTCGAGCTCTTCGAGACCAGTGCTCGCGAGGGCCGGCGCGTCCTCGACGTCACGGGCCGCGACGTCGCCGCCTTCTGCGACGAGCGCCTGAGCGGCGTCACGACGTATGCCGACACGTGGCGGTCCGAGCTGAACCGCGCGGTCGAGTCGAAGGTCGCACAATAGGGCCATGCTGACCATCAGCCAGCTCGCGGCGTACGCCGGCGTCACCGTGCGCACCGTCCGGCACTACCACGCCAAGGGTTTGCTGCCCGAGCCCGAGCGCGACCACTCGGGCTACCGGCGCTACGACGCGGCCGCGGTCGTCGAGCTGGTCCGGATCCGCACGCTGGCCGACGCGGGGGTGCCCCTGTCCCGGGTGCACGAGCTGATGGAGGCGGGTGACGAGGAGTTCGCGGCGGCGGTCGAGGAGATCGACCGCCGCCTGCGCGCCGAGATCCGCGAGCTCCAGCGGCACCGGGAGCGCATCGCCAAGCTCGCGGCGGGTGACAGCCTGGCGCTGCCCCCCGAGGCGGTCGCCTACCTCGACCGGATGCGCGAGTTCGGCTTCCCCGAACGGCTCATCGAGGTCGAGCGCGACAGCTGGATCCTCATCGCGGCGCAGATGCCGGACGAGGTCGCGGCCTTCATGGTGATCAAGCAGACCCAGATCGAGCACGAGGTGCTGCGCCGGCTCTACCTCGACGTCGGCGACCTCGTCGACTGCACCCCCGACGACCCGCGTCTACCCGCCCTCGCCGACCGGGTCGCCGCCTTCATCGAGGCCGCGTCGGCCGAGGCCGAGGGAATCGAGGACGTGCACCCCGTGAGCGACGACCTGGTCGCGCTCCTCGACGCGGCGTTCCTCGAGTCCTTCGCATGCGCGGGCCGACTCCTGGAGCTGCTCGAGGAGCGCGGGTGGACCGGGTGGACCGACATCCGGCGGATGGAGCCGGCGCGCTGAGCGGTCGCGGCCTGTCACATCTGCCGCGTCCCGCTCGTCAGTAGAGCGAGACACCCCCGCGAGAAGGAGACGACCATGAAGACGATGACCTGCCGAGACCTCGGCGGACCGTGCGACCTCGCCCACCAGGCCGACACCGCCGACGAGATCATCAAGGCCCAGGACCGCCACCTCAAGGAGGCGGAGAAGTCGGGCGACGCCACCCACGAGGAGGCCCGTCAGGCGATGAAGGCCCGGTGGCGGCACCCGAAGAAGTCGATGGCTTGGTACACCGGGACCAAGCAGACCTTCGCCGCCCTGGCCGACGACTGAGACCTGCCGTCGATCCGGCCACCCGCCGTTCGCGTGGATTGTGCGGGGTGGCCGTGTCGCGCTCAGTCCAGGCAGAACTCGTTGCCCTCGACGTCCTGCATCACCTGGCACGACTCGTTGAAGCCGTCGGCGCGCAGCAGCGTCCCCCGGGTGGCTCCGAGGGCGACGAGCCGTGCGCACTCGGACTCGAGGGCCGCGAGGCGCTGCTCACCGACGAGCCCCGTGCCGACCCGGACGTCGAGGTGGACCCGGTTCTTGACGACCTTGCCCTCGGGGACGCGCTGGAAGAACAGGCGCGGACCCACCCCCGTCGGGTCGGAGCAGGCGAACGCCGAACCCTGACGCTCCGCCGGCAGCGACCGGTCGAACTCGTCCCACGAGGCGAAACCCTCGGGCGGTGGCGGCACCTCGTAGCCGAGCACCTCGCACCAGAAGCGAGCCACCCGCTCGGGATCTGCGCAGTCGAACGTGACCTGGACCTGCCTCACCGTCGCCATGCGCCCAGCCTATGGGCGCAGCCCCGGAGGCGACCACGCCAGATCTCCGCGGGCTCGAGCGACCTGTGCTGCCAAGGGATCCGGGTCAGAAGTTGTTGGCCATGTTGGTGAAGCGGCTGAAGTGGCCCTGGAACGCGACGACGATCGTGTCGGTGGGGCCGTTTCGGTGCTTGGCCACGATGAGGTCGGCCTCGCCCTCTCGCGGAGAGTCCTTCTCGTAGGCGGCTTCTCGGTGGAGCAGGATCACCATGTCGGCATCCTGCTCGATCGATCCCGACTCGCGAAGGTCGCTCATCGCGGGCTTCTTGTCGGTGCGCTGCTCGGGACCACGGTTCAGCTGCGAGATCGCGATGACCGGCACCTCGAGCTCCTTGGCGAGCAGCTTGAGGGCACGGGAGAACTCCGAGACCTCCTGCTGGCGTGACTCGACGCGCTTGCCCGAGCTCATGAGCTGGAGGTAGTCGATGACGACGAGCTTGAGGTTCTCGCGCTGCTTGAGCCGGCGGCAC
Organism: Terrabacter sp. 2TAF16; assembly: GCF_052115065.1. NCBI lineage: Bacteria > Bacillati > Actinomycetota > Actinomycetes > Micrococcales > Intrasporangiaceae > Terrabacter > Terrabacter sp. 2TAF16. Next base: position 273,249 of record NZ_JBFRFZ010000004.1, on the reverse strand, counting down.
TTGGCGCGGATCTCCATGAGCGACATGTTGGGCGAGTCGTCGATGAAGAGCGGCGCATCGGAGACACGGCCCATGGTGGAGGCGAGGCGGGTCCAGTCCTCCTCGCGCATCGTGCCCTTGCGCATGTGCTGCAGCTGGATGCCGGCCTCGGCCGAGAGCAGACGCATGGTGATCTCGGTGCGGCTCATCTCGAGCGAGAAGACGACGGCAGCCATCTTGTGCTTGATCGCAGCAGACCGGACGATGTCGAGTCCGATGGTCGAGTTGTGCGTCGGGATCATCGACTCGCCGGCGAGGTACAGGTGGTCATCCGCCGCCACCTCGATGCAACGAACCGGGACCGACGCGATGCGACGCACGTCGGTGATGAACCGCGACGACCGGCGGGTGAGCGTCTTGCGTCGAAGCTCCTTGTGCAGGAGCGCCTTCCGAGGAAGCCAGAACACGTCGTCGTCACACGTGAAGTTGACGTTGTAGGCCGTGGACGACTCGACCGAGCGGCCCTTGACCGCACGCGTCGCGATGGTGCACCGGTAGCCCAGGCTGACGACGAGCTCACGAACGCCCTCGGCCAGGACGCGGTTCGTCACGGTGAACTGCACACAGCCGGCATTGGTCACGGTGCCGTCGGTGTCGAGCAGACCGGCCAGCAGATCGCGACGCTGGGCCTCGCTGGCGCGCAGGTACGCCTGCGGGACGTGCTTGTCGCCCAGGACGCCGAGACCGCGCAGCAACGCGGTCACCGTTCCGTGCTCGTCGCGACAGACCTGGCACCTGCGGAGGCCGGATGAGGGCTGGCCGCAGTCGGGGCACGAGGGGTGGGCACTGGGTGCACCGAGACCCTTCGCGCGACCTCCACACGACCTTCCGCAGGTCTTGACCTGAGAAGTCCGCGGGACGAACTCTTCGCCGCAGACGACACACGTCTGGGCGGCGACGGGCTCGTCGGGCAGGGACAAGGAGTAGCGCATCCGGGCCGCGAGGGGCTTGACGACGAGACCCTCGGCCTCGAGTCGCATCACCAGCTCGGGGTCCGCCGTGGTGATCGAAGCCCCGGCACTCGTGCCGTCTCCGAGCCAGGCACCGAGGACATAGGGCGGGACAGGCAGCGACTGGCTCTCGAGCTGAAGGGCGCCCGCGTTCGCGATGGAGTGGTTGAGCCTCGCCTCGGCCGTGGTCGTGCGCACAGAGAGCGCAATCTCTCCGGTGGTGCGCACCGACCCCACACCCTGGCCACGCCGCTCGGCGCGCGAGTGCGTCAACCACTGGTGCTGCTCGTCGGCGACCAACACCGAGCCGTCCGAGAACTCCACCTCGTAGCAGGGGCGGTCGACCATGACCTCGGTGGCCGCCACGACGCGAGTGGGACGGCCGTCCGAACCGATGACAAAGTCACCGACGGCGACCTCGCCCATCGTCGTCCACCCGGCGGGTGTCGGGAGAGGCGTGTCGAGGGCGAGCGCCTTGCCCATCGCCGGTCTGGCGGCGATGACGATCATCTGTCCGGGGTGCAGGCCGTTGGTCAGGGCGTCGAAGTCGGTGAATCCCGTTGGCACACCGGTCATCTCACCGGAACGGCCCGACGCGACCTCGATCTCGTCGACCGTGGCCTCGATGATGTCGCCGATGGCGTGGTAGTCCTCGCCGCCGCGCTTGTCGGCCACGGCGTAGACCTCCGCCTGCGCCGCGTTGACGATGTCCTCGACGTCGCCGCCACCCTGGGCGTAGCCGAGCTGGACGATGCGGGTGCCGGCCTCGACGAGGCGGCGCAGCACGGCGCGCTCCGCGACGATCTGGGCGTAGTAGCCGGCGTTGGCCGCGGTGGGCACCGAGGCGATGAGCTGGTGGAGGTAGGCCTGGCCGCCGACGCGCCCGAGGTCGCCGCGCTTGGTCAGCTCATCGCTGACGGTGATGGCGTCGGCGGGCTCGCCGCGACCGTAGAGGTCGAGGACGGCGTCGTAGATGAGCTCGTGGGCGGGACGGTAGAAGTCGGTGCCCTTGAGCTGCTCGACGCAGTCGGCGATCGCGTCCTTGGACAGGAGCATGCCGCCGAGGACGGACTGCTCGGCCCCGACGTCCTGCGGCGGGAGACGGTCGTCCGGGGGGCCTCCGTCACGGGTCGACGACGACGCGAACGCGCTCGTGCTCAGCTCAGCGAGCGACACGTGCTCCCCTTCCCCTGAGTAATGAATGACATCTGTGCAACTCGGTCCACACCAGTAGACAGCGTTGCGCTGACAGCGCCAGGCAGGACGGCGCCGACGAGACCTACCCAGCCCGTCGCGCGCCCTTCCCGAGGAGCACCCGCCCCACCGTAGGTGCGGGGCTCCACGGACAACAACCTCAGCCGCCCCTCGGCCTCATCCCCCTGTGGACAACCGGTGGACGGACATCCCCGACACGCCGTCAACAGGTGTGGACAACGTGTGTGAACAACTGTGGGCATGTGGCGCCGGTCACATCACGTCGTGCTCGGTGACCTGCACAAATGGCTGTCCACGGGCTGTGGAGAACAAGTTCCTCACCCCTGTGCGTTGTCCACAGCCCGTCGCGACACGCCCGACCATGGGGTATGCCGTCCGCCGCGGTCGCGCGGACAGGCTCAGAGCCCGGCGGCTGAGGCGTCGTAGTAGTCCCGGTTGCGCAGCATCGAGGCGGCAGCCTCGTCGAGCAGCGCGGTCGCGTCGGCGTGCCACTGGAGCACCGAGGCCGGGCACGAGGCCGACAGCGGACCCTCGAGCGCGGCCGCCACGGCCGCGGCCTTGCCGGGTCCGGAGGCGACGAGCACGAGGCGTCGCGCGTCGAGGACGGTGCCGAGTCCCTGGGTGACGCAATGGGTCGGCACGTCCGTGATCCCGTCGAAGAAGCGTGCGTTGTCGTGGCGCGTGCGGTCGGACAGCCGCTTGACGCGCGTTCGCGACGAGAGCGCCGAGCCGGGCTCGTTGAAGCCGAGGTGACCGTTGGCACCGATGCCGAGGATCTGCACGTCGACCCCACCCGCAACACGGATGAGTCGCTCGTACTCCGAGGCACCGGCGACGAGCTCGTCCTCGTCATGGCCGGAGCCGTCGGGCACCTGGAGCCGGTCGGGCGACAGCCCCAGGGGCCCGCAGACCTCGCGGAGCAGCACCTCGCGGTACGACTGGGGGTGACCGGCGGGCAGGCCGACGTACTCGTCGAGCGCGAAGCCACGGGCGCCGCGCAGGTCGAGACGACCGGTCGCCACGGCCCGCGCGAGCTCCGCGTAGAGCCCCAGGGGCGACGACCCGGTCGCGAGCCCGAGGACTGGCTCGTCGCGGCGTGCGGCCCCGAGGCCGTCGATGACGACCTCGGCCGCCCGGCGGGCGACGTCGGCGGGCGTGGGCAGGACGAGGACCTCCATCACCCCACCCTCTCACCGGGCACGGTGACGGCTGCGAGCCCGACCGGGGAGCCGACGGAGGCCAGCCGCGGGGCGCCGGAAAGGTCCGGTGCGGACAGCCATGCGGCGCCGAGGGCCGCCACGGGCACGTCGGCAGGCAACAGCTCGACCCTCTCGGGCAGGCCGAGGGCGTCGATCATCCGTGAGCTGCGTGCGCGCCGTTCGAGGTCAGCGCGGATCCCGTCGAGGAGCGGGGCCCCCAACCCGGCGAGGCCGCCACCCACGACGACGCGTTCGGCCCCGGAGGCGAGAGCGAGCAGCTGGACCGCCAGCCCCACCCCCGTGCAGAGCACGTCGACGGCGGCGGCCGCGAGGGCGTCGCCGGCAGCGGCGGCCGCGAACGGGTTCGTGGCCCGACGCCCGGCCACCGGCCAGAGACGGGCGAGCGCCGAGCCCGAGGCCACGGTCTCGAGGCAGCCGACCTGACCACACGTGCACGGGGCGTCCCCGCCGACCGGCAGGTGTCCGATCTCGCCTGCCGCCCCGTCGATCCCGCGGACCACGACGCCGTCGCGCACGACGGCCGAGGCGAGCCCCGTCCCGAGGTTGAGGTACGCGAGTGCCAGACCACCAGGACCACCATGACCACCGGGACCGGTGTCGGCAGCCGTCGACCCCTCGGCCCATGGCGCGCGCAGCCGCCAGGCACCGAGGGCGGCGGCCTTGACGTCGTTCTCGACCGCGACCGGAACGCCGAGGCGTACGGACAGCTCACCGGCGAGGTCGAGCGACTCGACCTCGAGGTTGACGGCGTGCCGGGCGACCCCGCTCACGGGGTCGACGAGCCCGGGCATGCACGCACCCACCGACACGACGTCCGCGGCACCCCCGGCACCCCCGGCACCCCCGGCACCCCCGGCACCCCGAGCCTCGTCAGCGAGGACCTTGCGGGCGAGGCGCACGGCAACGTCGACGACCCCTGACGCGCCGCGTCCGGACGGTGCCGAGCACATCGCCCGCACCGAGCCGTCGGCCACGAGGACCACAGCCGTCTTCGTCCCGCCGATGTCGATACCGAGCCGCGGCTCGGCCGTCATCGCTCCGGCACCCCGAGGTAGCGGCCGAGGGCCTGGGCGACGACGACGGAGCCCCCGAAGGTCACGAGGTCCGCGCCGCCGCGAGGCCAGCCGCAGTCGACGACGATCGTCGGATGTCCCTGTGCACGAAGGCGATCGGCGACCTCCCAGAGCGGGTGCCCCGCGGCGAGCCCGCGGCCGGCCACGGCGACCCTGGCGCCCTCGGGCACGTCGCCCTCGGGTGTCGTCAGCCCGGCGGCCGTCGGCCCCCAGGCAACCCGCCCGACGGCGAGGTTCGGGTCGGAGGCCACCTGCACGATGACGGCCTCGCCCGGGGCGTCGAGCCACGTGCGCACCGCGTCCCCGACCTCGAAGCCGCCGACGAGCGCGCCGCTGGCCCGAGCGGGCCCCACCACGTCGGCGGTTCTGCCGTGCACATCCGGGCCGCCGACCGCGAAGCCCTGGGACAGCAGGACGACCCGCGCCGCCGCCTCCTCGAGTCGCTCGAGAGGCAGCCGACCCGACTCCGCCGCCCGCACGACCGCCTCGACGACGGCGAGGTAGCAGTCCTCCGTCGTCTCGGACCCGACACAGAGCAGGTCGCACCCCGCGACGAGGGCGCGCACCGCGGCCTCGGGGATGCCTGTCTCGGCCGAGGCCCCGGCCATGTCGAGGGCGTCGGAGACGATGACCCCCTCGAAGCCGAGCCGGTCGCGCAGCACGTCGCCGAGGACGACGGGCGAGAAGGTCGCCGGACGTTCGGCGTCGATGGCGCTGACGACGACGTGCGAGGTCATGATGCATGCGACCCGCGCCTCGATCGCCGCACGGAACGGCTCGAGCTCGCGCGCGTCGAGCACGTGCGCCTCGGCATGCACCCGCGGCAGCGCGTGGTGCGAGTCCGTCACGGTGTCGCCGTGGCCCGGGAAGTGCTTGGCGCACGCGGCGACCCCGACCGACTGCACACCGTCGACGTAGGCGGCCGAGTGCCGCGCGACGTGGGCCGCCTCGGCGCCGAAGCTGCGGACCCCGATGACGGGGTTCTCGTCGGCGGAGTTGACGTCGACGACGGGCGCGAGGTCGAGGTTGATGCCGTATGCCGCGAGCTCGCGCCCGATGGCCGCGGCGGAGTCCCGCGTCAGCGCGGTGTCGTCGAGGCGACCGAGCAACGCGTTGCCGGGCTGCGTCGACCCCGTCGGGTAGTGCAGCCGCGTCACGTCACCGCCCTCCTCGTCGACGGCGACGATGACGTCCGGCGCCACCGACCGCAGCGACCCACACAGCTGGGCCAGCTGGTCGGGGTCCACGACGTTCGCGCCGTAGAGACAGACGGAGGCCAGCCCGGCGGCATACTCCCGCTCGATCCACGCGGGGACCGTGGTACCGACGAATCCGGGCATGAGCGTGCCGACGGCGAGGCGCCGCAGCGCCTCTCGTGAGGTGTTCATCTCAGCCCTTCACCGCCCCGCCGACGAGGCCGTTGCTCATGCGTCCCTGGACGACGAGGAAGAAGATGATGACCGGCACGGCGACGACGGTCGACGCGGCCATGACCTGGCCCCAGTCGGTCTCGCGGGTCGCGCTCGCCTGGACGAAGCCGCGCAGCCACAGTGGCAAGGTGCGGGACTGCTCCTCGGTCATGACGACCAGGGCCACGGTGAACTCGTTCCACGCCTGGAGGAACGCGTAGACGCCGGACGCGACGAGGCCGGGAGCCAGCAGCGGGAAGGTGATCCGCAGGAAGGCCTTGGTGCGCGAGAGTCCGTCGACCATGGCGGCCTCCTCGAGCTCGACCGGCACGCCGGCGACGAAGCCGCGGAGCATCCACACGGTGAAGGGCACGACGGCAGCGGTGTAGAGCAGCGCGAGCCCGAGCACGTTGTTGAGCAGCCCGACCGAGCTCATCATCTTGTACTGCGCGATGAAGAGGCCCTCCGCCGGCAGCATCTGGATGAGGAGCAGCGCGAGGATGAACGAGCGCCGGCCCCGGAAGCGGAAGCGGCTGATCGCGAGGGCGCCGAGGAAGGCGATGACGATCGCGGCGGCGACGGTGACGAGGGTGACGGCGAGCGAGATCCCCAGTGCGCGAACGAATCCCGCGTCACCGAAGACGGTGGCGAAGTTGTCGAACGAGCCGCCGAAGGACAGGAAGGTCGGGGTGCTCGACTGAAGCGTCACCTTGTCGAGGAAGGCGGAGTTGACCATCCAGTAGACGGGGAACGCCCAGACGAGGGCGACGATGACGGCGACGACCGTGAGGACCGAGCGCCGCGTCGAGCCGCGGGTCGAGTGACGGGAGCTGGCGGGGCCGAGGATGCGGCTCACGACTCCTCCTTCATGAGCGAGCGGACGTAGTACCAGCTGACGGCGACGGTGAGCAGGAGCATGAGGATCGAGACGGCGCTGGCCATCCCGAAGTCCCCGGCGCCCGTGCCGAGCTGGTAGATGTACGTGCCGAGCAGGTGGGTCTCGTTGGCCACGCCACCGGCGTCCTGGAGCAGCTTGATCTGCGTGAAGACCCGCAGGTCCCAGATGAGCTGGAGCAGCAGGACGATCGAGATGACGGGCGCCACGAGGGGAAGGATGATGTGCCGCAGGCGTTTCCAGCCACCGGCGCCGTCGATCTCGGCCGCCTCGAGCACCTCCGGGGAGAGCTGGGTCAGGCCGGCGTAGATCGACAGGGCGACGAAGGGCACGCTCATCCAGACGACGATGACGGCCGCGACGACGAGGAACGAGAGCGGCTCGACGAGCCAGTTGTGGCCCTGGGCGTCGACGCCGACGCGCTCGAGCGCCCAGTTGAGCAGGCCGTTTCGCCAGTTGACGATCCACGTCCACACCGTCATCGAGGCGACGACGGGCATGGCCCAGGCGAGCAGCAGTGCGACCTGGAGCACGAGGCGGGCGGCGCGGCTGACCGCGCCCATGAGCAGGGCGAGGCCGAGGCCGATCGCCACCGTCGACAGGGCGCACACGAGGCAGAAGGCGATGGAGCGCCCGACGATGACCCAGAGCTCCGGGTCGGTCACGAGGGACGCGTAGTTCGCGAGGCCCACCCACTCGGGCGGCTGGCCGAACTGCTGCATCATCCCGAAGTGCTGGAAGCTCGTGACGACCTGCCACCCGACGGGGTAGCCGAGGGCGGCGACGAGCAGGACGAGCGAGGGGAGCACGAGCCAGGCGGGCGTATGCCGTCGGGCGGGGCGGGCGGGAGCCGTGGGCTCCGGCACGGGGGCGGTCTCGAGGGGAGCGGTCGCCGTGGAGGTCATGGGCGGGCCTTTCGAACCTGACGGCCGGCGGTCGGGTGGAGGGATCTCCCGACCGCCGGACGTGGTGTCACGCGAGGGTCAGGTCACTTGAGGTTGAGCAGCGGCGTGATCTTCGCGTCGTACTCCTGGGCCAGGGCCGTGAGGTCCGAGGCGTCCCGGATCTTGGAGAAGAACTCCTCCATGACCATCTTCGACTCGACGGTGGCCCAGCCCGGGGCCGCAGGCGTCAGCTTGGAGTTCGTCGCGGAGTCGATGAGCGCCTTGGCGAACTGGTCGTCACCGAGGGAGCTGACGTAGTCGGTGTTGGCCGGACCGAGACCGGCACCGCCGAGCTTCTTCTGGTAGTCCGCGGAGAAGATGATCTTGAGCAGCTCCTTGGACAGGGCCTGGTTCTGGCTGGCCTTGGAGATGGCGATGTTCGAGCCACCGGCGAAGACCGGGGCGGGCTTGCCGTCGTTGCCCGGGAGCACGAAGGCGCTGAACTTCGCGTCGTTCCACTCGCGGACCTTCTTGCCGTCCTTGTCCTTGAGGTCGCCGATCGACCAGTGCGCCCAGCCGGGAGCCATGATCGTCGCGGCGGCGAGCGACGTCTTGCCGGTGACGTTGCCGGACTCGTCGAGGATCTCGTCGGCGTCGTTGACGTAGAGCCACGGGGTCTGGTCCTTGGCATCGGCCGGGGCCTTGGACGCGTTCCTGTAGAGATCCTGCAGCTGGGTCAGACCCTTGACCGTGTTGGGGTCCGCGAGCGTCGAGACCCACTGGCCGTCCTCCTGCTTCGCGAGCTCGCCGCCGTTGGCGAAGATCCACGAGATGCCGTTGCGCCAGTCCTGGCCGCCGAGGAAGAAGCCGGAGAAGTTCTTGATGGTGCGTGGGTTCTTGGCGGTGATCGTCTTGACGGCGGCGTTGAACTCGTCGAGGGTCTTCGGCGCGGCGACACCGGCCTCCTTCCAGAGGTCCTTGCGCGCGAACATGTAGCGCGAGCCGAAGTAGTAGGGCAGCGCGTACTGCTTGCCGTCGACGCTGCCGACGTCGACGAACGACTGCAGCAGCTTGCTGCCGCCGAGCTCCGGGTAGAGGTCGGAGACGTCGCTGAAGGCGCCGACGTTGGTGAAGGTCGGGCTCTGCGTGTTGCCGATCTCGGTGACGTCGGGGGTGTTCTTCGGGTCGGGCAGCGACGTCGTCAGCTTCGTGACGAGGTCGCCCCAGCTCTGCTCCTCGATCTTGAGGGTGGCGCCGGTCTTGCTCTTGAAGGTGTCCTGCAGGTAGGTGCGCAGCTCCTTCGGGGTGTCGGTGCCGGCGAGCCAGAGGGTGATCGTCTTGCCGGCGTTGCCCGACGCGCCCGCGGAGGGGTCGGTGGTCGAGCCGGTGGCACCCCCACCGCACGCGGTGAGGACGAGCGCCGCGGTGGTCGTGGCCACGGCCAGACCCAGGGTCTTCTTCATTCCTTGTCTTCCTTTCAAAGGGCCGCGGTGCGGACCGGTTGTTCGCTGGACGCGAGTGGAGGGGTGTCCCTGTGGAGGGGAGTTCGGGGGGTGGTGCGGTGTCGTGGTGCGGTGTCGTGGTGCGGTGTCGTGGTGCGGTGTCGGGGACCGATGGCGTATGCCGCCGGGCCGGGTCGGGGTGGACCGCGGCGTCAGGCGACGCCGAGCTGGTCCCAGAGCACGAGGACGGCCGCGCCGCGCAGGACGATGTCGTCGGAGCGGTGCGCGAGGCGCACCGTGAGGTCGGTCGTCGTACGGGCGAGGAGGCGGGCCCGGAGGGTCTCCTCGACGGCGTCGCGCAGGACCCCGCCGAGCAGGTGCTCGGGGCCGCTGAGCACGACCTCCGACAGGTCGAGGGCCGCGACGACGGGGGCGAGGGCGATGCCGAGCCGCTCGCCGGCCTCGCGCAGCGGCTCCTGCGGGTCATCGCCCGGGGCCGCGGCGAGCGCCTTCTCGAGGTTGGGCGCCGAGATCCACGTCTCGAGGCAGCCGACCTTGCCGCAGCGGCACGTCGCACCGCCGTCGGTGCCGACGGTGACGTGGCCGATCTCGCCGGACGCGAAGTGCGCACCGCGCACCCGCTGGCCGCCGACGATGAGCCCGCCACCGACACCGCGGCCGATCTTGACGAGGACGAGGTCGTCGCCGCCGTCGCCGAGGGTGTAGTCGGCGTGGACCGCCGCGTCGGCGTCGTTGACGACGAAGACGGGCAGGCCGGTCGCGTCGGCGACGATGTCGCGCAGCGGCACGTCGGTCCAGCCGAGGTTGGGGGCGGTGTCGACGACGCCGCCCGGGCCGACGATGCCGGGGGTGCCGACGCCGATGCCGAGAAGGGGCGCGGTGGCGGCGCCGATGACCTCGTGGACGAGGTCGAGCACCGTGTCGACGACGGCCTGGCCGGAGTCGTCGCCGATCGGGCGCTCGGCGCGGACGAGGATGTTGCCGTCGAGGTCGAGCACCGCGGCGCGAAGCACCTCGTGGGCGGCGAGGTCGACGCCGATGGCCTGCAGGCCGGTGCGGTTGACGTCGACGAGCGTGCCCGGCTTGCCCGGACGCACGACCTCGGACGGGCCGAGCTCGACGGCGTGGCCGCTGTCCATGAGCTCGGAGACGAGGTCGGAGACGGTCACCTTGCTCATCCCGAGGCGACGGGCGAGGTCGGCCCGGCTCATCGCGCCGACGGAGTAGAGCATCTGCAGCACGAGCGAGAGGTTGTGCCGCCGGCCGTGCGCAGGCAGTACGGCGGTGCGGGGGGAGACGCGGCGGGCTCGCGGCAGTGCGGTGGTCACGAGAGTTAGTAAAGTTTACTAACTCTCAGTTTGGCAACCCCCTCGTCGAGAAGAGTTCACCGGCCCTCCGGCCGATCGAGGTGATGCTGACACCGAGGTGGGTAGCGCCATCACCTCGAACGAAGCGGTCTGGAGGGGCCCTGCGTGGGTGCCGCGACATACAGTCGAGGCATGTGCCGCAACATCCGACAGCTCCACAACTTCGAGCCGGCCGCGACGAGCGATGAGGTCCGTGCCGCCGCGCTGCAGTACGTCCGCAAGGTCAGCGGGAGCACCAAGCCCAGCCAGGCCAACCAGGCGGCCTTCGACGAGGCGGTCGAGGCGATCGCGCACGCGACGGCCCACCTGCTCGAGCACCTGACGACGACCGCGCCGCCCAAGGACCGCGAGATCGAGCGCCAGAAGGCGCGCGAGCGCAACGCCGTCCGCTTCGGCACCCCCGCCTGACCCGCGCCGGCCGACTCGTCGTCCTTCCTCGTCGCCGTCGTCGCGGCGATCCTCGCGCTGCTCACGTTCTTCCTCCGCCGCCGCCTCGCCGTCGCACCCGGCTGGCCCACGGCGGCCCGACGCGCCACCGCCGTCGTGCGGGCGCTCGGCTGGGCCGCGACCCTGTCCGCCTTCGCCGTCCAGAGCGGTCTCATCGACCCGCGCGGCACCCGGTGGGCTCGACGGCCTGCGCGTCGCCCGCGTCACCGACCTGCACGTCGGCCCGATCCGTGACGCGGGCTTCACCCGCCGCGTCGTCGACCAGGTCAACGGGCAGCACCCCGACGTCGTCGTGCTGGGCGGCGACCTCATCGACGGCACGGTCAGCCAGGTGGCCGACGCGCTCGCTCCGCTCGGCGACCTCGACGCCCCGCTCGGGGTCTTCGCCGTCCGCGGCAACCACGAGTTCATCTCGCAGGAGGCCGACGCCTGGATGGACCACGGGGAGACCCTGGGCATCGACGTCCTGCGCAACGAGAACGTCACGCTCACACTGGGATCCGCCAGCATCCGGATGGCGGCATCCACGACGAGACCGGGCGCGGACCCGACGCCCCCAACATCGACCGAGCCCTCGCCGACGTCCCCGCATCGACCTTCACGCTGCTCGCCGCGCACCAGCCCAAGGCCGCCGTCGGCCGCGGGCACGGGCGTCGACCTCCAGCTCTCCGGCCACACGCACGGCGGCCAGCTGTGGCCCTTCCGGTATGCCGTGCCGCTCCAGCAGCCGGTCATCGACGGGCTCGCCGCGGTCGGCGACGTGCCCGTCCTGACGAGCCGCGGCGCCGGCGCCTGGGGTCCACCCGTCCGCGTGCTCGCGCCGCCCGAGATCCCCGTCATCACCCTGCGCGCCGGCTGAGTCCCGCCTTAGTCTGCTCGCATGGGCATCTGGTCGACCCAGGTCACTCCGCGGCTCGTCGCAGCCGGCGGCGAGGACGAGAAGGTGCGCGCCCTCCGTGCGCGGGCCTGCGAAGGCCTCCACGGCGAGGTCGTCGAGCTCGGCTTCGGCAGCGGGCTCAACATCGGGCTCTACCCCCCTGCGGTCACCCGCGTCGTCGCCGTCGAGCCGTCCGACGTCGCGTGGGCCCTAGGGGCCCAGCGCCGCGCACGCAGCCCGATCCCGATCGTCCGGGGCGACCTCGACGGCCAGTGGCTCAGCCTGCCCGACGCGAGCGCCGACGCGGTCCTCTCGACGTTCACGCTGTGCACCATCCCCGACGTCGGCCGCGCCCTCGCCGAGGTCCGGCGCGTCCTGCGCCCCGGCGCCGCGCTCCACTTCCTCGAGCACGGCATCGCGCCGGAGGAGGGCGTGCAGCGGTGGCAGCGCGTCATCGAGCCCGTGCAGAAGAAGGTCTTCGACGGATGCCACCTGACCCGCCCCATCGACCGGCTCGTCGAGGAGTCCGGCCTCGTCGTCGAGGACATCGAGCGGGCCTACGCGCCGATGCCGAAGGTCATGCGCCCGTGGGTCTTCGGCTACCTCGGCCGGGCCGTGCGGCCGGTCTGACGACGAGCGGGACCCAACCGTCCGGCACACCTCCTCGTCAAGACAGTGACGGGCCGACCACCAGGCGAAGACCGGGGTCCGGGTCACGGTCCACCGCAGTGGTGGGCCCCAGGGCACCAAGGGCCGGGAGCAGCGGCCGAACCCGACGTGCCGCACGCTGCGCCTCGGCGGGGTCACGGTGACCAAGGTGAGCTACGCAGCGTCGGACGGCTCCTCACCGATCCGGCTCTCGACGTCGTGGTCCTCGACGGCTGACCTGAGCCGTCGACGGCGCCGACTACGGTTGTCACATGTCGATCGGCCCGCACCCCGACCTCGTGTCGGAGGTGAGGGCCGCTCTCGTCGCCCGGGCCGACCCGGAACGAGCGGCGGGACAGCAGCGCTACATGAAGTCGGCGATGCCGTACGTCGGCCTCACGTCCCCGCAGCTCAAGGCGGCCCTCGCTCCCCTGCTCCGCGACCCCGGCCTCGCCATGGAGTCACGGGAGCAGTGGGAGGCGACGATCCGGGCCCTGTGGGACGGTGCCACCCACCGGGAGCAGTGGTATGCCGCCATCGCCCTCGCGCGTCACCGCCCCTACCGCGCGTGGGTCGACAGCGACGCGATGCCCTTGTGGGAGAGCCTGATCCGGGCCGGTGCGTGGTGGGACGTCGTCGACGACATCGCGACCCACCTCGTCCGCGACACGGTGCTCGCCCACCCGACAGTCGAGAGGCTGCGAATGCGCGACTGGGCCGGATCGGACTCGCTGTGGGTGCGCCGAGCGGCGATCATCTGCCAGGTCGGCGCGCGTGACCGACTCGACCAGTCGTTGCTCACCGATGTCGTCGAGCCCAACATCGACGACCCGGACTTCTTCAGCCGCAAGGCGATCGGCTGGGCGCTGCGCGACCACTCCCGCGTCGACCCGCAGTGGGTGCGCTCGTTCGTCGCCGCCCACCCCGACCTGTCCGGCCTGTCGCGACGCGAGGCGCTCAAGCACCTCGGATCGCTGTCGTGAGGCCGTCATGAGCAACACCGCCCCCCTGCCCACGAACCACCGCCGCGAGATCGTCCGCCTGGCGGTCCCGGCCTTCCTCGCGCTCATCGCCGAGCCGCTCTTCCTCCTCGCCGACTCGGCGATCATCGGCCACCTCGGGACCGCCGAGCTCGCCGGGCTCGGGGTCGCGAGCGCGTCCCTCGTGACGGCAGCCGGCATCTTCGTCTTCCTCGCCTACGGCACGACGAGCGTCGTCGCGCGCCACCTCGGCGCCGGCGACGAGCGCTCCGCGGTGAGCGCCGGCATCGACGGCTTCTGGCTGGCCCTCGGCCTCGGCGCCGTCACGGCCGCCGCGGTGGCTGTGTGGGCCAGACCGATCAGCGCTGCCTTCGGCGCCTCCCCCGCCGTCATCGAGCAGGCGACGACCTATCTGCGCATCTCCGCCCTCGGCATCCCCGCGATGCTCGTCATCCTGGCGGTCACGGGAGTGCTGCGTGGCCTCCAGGACACGACCACGCCCCTCGTCGCCTCGGTCGTGGGCTTCGGCGCCAACATCGTGCTCAACCTCGTCTTCGTCTACGGGTTGCACTGGGGCATCGCCGGATCCGCGTGGGGCACCGTCATCGCCCAGACCGGCATGGGCCTCGCGCTCGTCACCGTGCTGCTCGTCAAGGCCCGAGCCCGGCAGGCCCGGCTGCGCCCGCACCCGGCGCGCGTCCTCGCAGCCGCGCGGACCGGCATACCCCTGCTCGTGCGCACCGTCGCCCTACGCGCGATCCTCATCGTCACGACGTGGGTCGCGGCCTCGCTCGGCGACGTGACCCTTGCGGCCCACCAGGTGGCGATGACGGTCTGGTCGTTCCTCGCCTTCGCGCTCGACGCCCTCGCGATCGCGGCGCAGGCCATCACCGGTCGCGCCCTCGGCGCCGGCGACCGGATGGCGGTTCGGGAGGCCATGGGCACGATGATCCGCTGGGGCGTGTGGGGTGGGCTGGCCCTCGGGCTCGTCATCGCCGGGCTCCACTCGGTCGTGCCGCCGCTCTTCACTCCGGACCCGGCCGTCCAGGAGGCGCTCGGCGCGGCCCTCGTCGTCGTCGGGCTCGGACAGGCGGTCGCGGGCTACGTCTTCGTCCTCGACGGCGTGCTCATCGGCGCGGGCGACGGCCGGTGGCTCGCGTGGGGCATGGTCGTCACGTTCGTCGCCTACCTGCCGCTCATCCTCGCGGTGCGCGCCGGGGGGCCCAGCGGCTCCGCGACCCGCGACGTCGTCGTGCTCTGGCTCGCCTTCACCGGGTTCATGGTCATCCGCGGCGTCCTGCTCGGTTGGCGGTCCCGCCGTGACGACTGGATGGTCGTCGGCGCCCGCTGAGCATCAGCCCGCCCGGACGGCGCCGGCCACGAGGAGCCCCGCGGAGGCCAGCGACAGCGCGGCCCGCACGTGGTTCATCGCGACCCAGCCCGGCGCATACCCCTGCCAGACCGCCGCGGCGGCGGCGGAGCCGGCGTCCACCCGGCCGAGCGCGTCGTTGCGCGGCACGTGGTAGGCAGCGGTGACCCCGAGGGCGACGACGCCGGTGAGCGCCCCGGCCACGAGCAGCGCCCGAGCGCTGCCGCTCGAGCGGGCGAACGCCCAGCCGCAGACGGCGAGCGACCCGAGGCCCGAGACGACGAGGGGCACTGCGAGGCCGCGTGGCGCCGTGACGTTGATGGCCTGCATGGCGCGCACGGCGTCGCTCGCCGCCAACCGGTCGAGGCCCGGCATGACGAAGGTCGAGAAGCCGACGAAGACGCCCCCGAGCACGCCGGTGCCGAGGGCCGTCGCGAGGGTGACGGTGCGCATGAGAGTCGTGTCCATGTCTCCATGACACTGCGCCGGGGTGAGCAGATGAATGTCCCTTCGGCTCATCAACCTCAGCGATCGTCTCATCGGCGTACCGTGGGGCGATGGACACCCTCAGCGCCGTCATGGACGGCCACCGGGCCCGCGGTGCCTCGCTGCTGCGGTGCGAGATGCGGGCGCCGTGGGCCCTGCGGATCGAGGACGAGGCCGCCCTCGGGCTCGTCGTCATGGTGGCGGGGACGGCTGAGCTGCTGCCCCAGCGGGGCGAGGCGATCGCCCTCGGCACCGGCGACCTCGCACTCGTCAAGGGCACCCACCCGTGGGTCTTCGCCGACGACGTCGCGACCGAGCCCGGTGTCGTCATCGAGCCCGGCAACGTCTGCCGGTCCCTGACGGGCGAGCACCTGGCCGTGTCGCTCGGGCTCGGCACACGCACGTGGGGCAACGCAGGTGACGAGCCGGGAGAGACGACCTTCCTCACGGCGTCGTGGGAGCTCGCGAGCCAGGTGACGGGCCGATTGCTCGACGCCCTGCCCGACGTGGCGGTCGTGCGTGCCGACGAGGCCGACCCGACCCTCTCGGGGCTGCTCGCCCGTGAGGTGCAGCGCGACCTCCCCGGCCAGGACGTCGTGCTCGACCGCCTCGTCGACCTCGTGCTCATCGAGGCCGTCCGCCAGTGGTTCTCGCGCGCCGAGGACTCGGCGCCCTCGTGGTGGCGGGCGGGGTCCGACCCGCTCGTGGGCCGCGCGCTCGCGGCGCTGCACGACGAGCCGGGGCACCCCTGGACCCTCGACGTCCTCGCCGCCCACGTCCACGTGTCGCGCGCGACCCTCTCGCGCCGGTTCACCGACTTCGTCGGCCAGTCACCGATGGCCTACCTCACCCACTGGCGGCTGGCCCGCGCCGCCGACCTGCTGCGCGCGGGCAGCCTCAGCGTCGAGCAGGTCGCGCACGCCGTGGGCTATGCCAACGCGTTCGCCTTCAGCGCCGCCTTCAAGCGTGAGCACGGGTCGGCGCCGCGCGCCTTCCGGTCGGCGCCCGTCGTCCCGGGAGCGTCGAGCCCCGTCCCCGGCTGACTTCCGGCGCCTCGGACGGCGCACGTATGCCGTCCCGCTGCGGTCCAGCGATCCCGACCGACGCGTGGGCACGGTCAGGGCCAACTGCTACGGGTTTCCCAGCGTTCTTTAAGGTCGGGCGCTCATAGTCGATGTCGTGAGTTGCTCCTGTGCGACTCGGTGATCTCCTCCCCCTGTCGGATCATCGGGTCAAGGGCACCCGCCCCTGCTGGTCGAGTTCGGCGACGTGACCAGCAGGGGCGGGTTTTCTCGTTTCCGGGCCTGCTCGCGCGCCCCTCACATGGCGCCGTCGGCGACCTCGACATCGGACAGCAGGGCTTGCACCTCGGCCGTCGTCGGCATCGCCGTCGAGCACCCGAGCCTGCCGGCGACGAGAGCACCGGCGACGTTGGCGAAGTGAAGGACGCGCTCGAGGTCCCACCCCTCGAGCAGGCCGTGCACGAGCGCCCCACCGAACGCGTCGCCCGCACCGAGGCCGTTGACGACCCTCACGGGGAAGGCGCCGACCCTCACCTGCTCCGAGGGCGTCATGGCGAGCACGCCGCGTGGTCCCTGCGTGACGACGGCGAGCTCGACGCCCGCCGCCAGGAGCGCGCGGGCCGCCCCCTCGGGCTCGGTCTCCCCGGTCGCGACCTCGCACTCCTCGACGTTGCCGACGGCGACGGTCGCGTGACCCACGGCCTCGCGCACCCGACGACGGGCCTCGTCGGGGTCGCTCCAGAAGACGGGCCGGTAGTCGAGGTCGAGGACGGTGAGCGGCGCCCGGCCGCGCTCCTCCCAGGCAGCGTGGTGGGCCGCTCGACTCGGCTCCTGGCTGAGCCCGGTGACGGTGGACCAGTAGACCCGTGCCTCCCGGATCGCTTGCAGGGGAAGGGAGTCCGCCGTGATGAGAAGGTCTGGCGCGATCGGGTAGCGATAGAACCAGATCGGGAAGTGGTCAGGCGGGAACACCTCGCAGAAGGCGACCGGGGTCGGCGGCCCCGCGGTGATGGTCTGCACGTGAGCGTCGTCGACGCCGAGCTGCAGCAGCTCGCGGTGGACGAAGCGTCCGAAGGCGTCGTCGGCCGTGGCGCTGACGAGCGTGGCGCGCCGACCGTGGCGGGCCGCGGCGACCGTGACGTTGGCCGCGCTGCCGCCGAGGAACTTCTCGAAGGTGCGCACCTCGTCGAGCGTGACGCCGTGCTGGAGGGGGTAGAGGTCGACGCCCACCCGACCCATCGCGACGAGGTCGTAGACGGTCACGGGAGCCTCCCACCGGTGCCGGGCCCACGCCGGCGTCTGGACCTCCACGCTAGCGGCGATCAGGTCACGGAATGGTCACGGCTCTTGACCGATGCCCTCCGGCACCCCCATTCTCCTCGTGAGAGCGCTCTCACGGCCACGTCTCACGCACGGAGAGCGCTCCCACACCCACACTGGGGATGAGACCAAAGGAGCTCTCCATGACATCCCGTTCCACCCGGATCGGCGCGCACTCCGTGCGCTCTCGCCACGCCGTACTCGCCACCCTCACCGTCGGCCTGCTGGCCCTCTCGGCCTGCAGCTCGGGTTCGGGTGCCGACAGCCCCTCCACCGCGGCCGGCAGCACCGGCGGCGGCGGACCGGTCACCCTGACCCTCGCCACCTTCAACCAGTTCGGCTACGAGGAGCTCATCCCCGAGTTCGAGAAGTCGCACCCGAACATCAAGGTCACCCACAAGAAGGCCGCGACCTCCAACGAGGCCCGCGACAACTTCTTCACCCGCCTCTCGGCCGGCAGCGGCATGGCCGACGTCGAGGCCGTCGAGGTCGACTGGCTCCCGGAGATGCTCCAGTACTCCGACAAGTTCACCGACCTCAACTCCGCCGACGTCCAGGGCCGCTGGCTCGACTGGAAGGCCAAGGCCGCCACCGACGCCGAGGGCCACCTCATCGGCTACGGCACGGACTCCGGCCCCGAGGCGATCTGCTACCGCAGCGACCTCTTCAAGGCCGCCGGCCTGCCCAGCGACCGCGAGTCGGTCGCCAAGATGTTCGGCACCACGTGGGAGAGCTACTTCGCCGCCGGCAAGCAGTTCAAGGCCAAGTCGAAGGTCCCCTTCTTCGACAGCGTCGGCGCCACCTACCAGGGCATGGTCAACCAGCTCGAGGCCGCCTACGAGAACCCGAGCGACGACGCGATCACCGCGACGGACAACGCCGCCGTCAAGAAGATCTACGACCAGGTCATCCAGGCCGGCATCACCGACGGTCTCTCCGCCAAGCTCCAGCAGTGGGGCGACGACTGGACCGCGAGCTACCAGAAGAACGGCTTCGCGACGATGCTCTGCCCCGGCTGGATGGTCGGAGTCATCGAGGGCAACGCCAAGGGCGTCAAGGGCTGGGACGTCGCCAACACCTTCCCGGGTGGCGGTGGCAACTGGGGCGGTTCGTACCTGACCGTGCCGAAGCAGAGCGCCCACCCGAAGGAGGCCCAGGAGCTCGCCGCGTGGCTGACCGCGCCCGAGCAGCAGATCAAGGCCTTCAAGAAGGTCGGTGCCTTCCCGAGCCAGAAGCAGGCCCTCGAGAGCCAGGACCTGCTCTCCTTCACGGTCGCCTCCTTCAACAACGCGCCGACCGGCCAGATCTTCGCCGACCGCGCCAAGGCCGTCACCATCACGCCGTACAAGGGCACCCACTACTTCGCGATCAACGACGCGATGCAGCAGGCCCTGACCCGCGTCGAGCAGGGCAGCTCCCCGCAGGAGTCGTGGGACAAGTGGGTCGGCGACGTCAAGGCCCTCGGCTGACCTGATCCCGCCGGTCGACGGGTCGAACGCCCGACCCGTCGACCAGCCGACCGCGGACGGCCCGGTGCACCCCTCACCGTTCACCCGGGCACCGGGCCGTCCGCCCGACCATCGGAAGCGCCATGACCGTTCAGTCCCCCACCCGCACGACGCAGCCGGACCCGCCCGGCGCCGCGGCGATCGTGCAGCGCACGCCCCTGCCGCCCCGCTCGGAATGGCGGCGCCGCCTGACGAAACTCGACGAGAAGGGCGCGCCCTACGCATACGTCTCGCCGTTCTTCATCCTCTTCGGCATCGTCGGGCTCTTCCCGCTGCTCTACACGGCGTGGGTCTCGCTCCACAAGTGGAGCCTCATCGGGGGCCAGGGCGACTTCGTCGGGCTCAAGAACTACGCGGACGTCCTCGCGCAGCCCTACTTCTGGAACGCGCTGAAGAACACCGTCAGCATCTTCCTGCTCTCGAGCGTGCCGCAGGTCATCGCGGCCCTGCTCATCGCGGCCGCCCTCGACAGCGGGCTGCGGGCCCGCACGTTCTGGCGGATGGGGGTGCTGCTGCCCTACGTCGTGGCCCCCGTGGCCGTCGCCCTCATCTTCAGCGACCTCTTCGGCGACAAGTTCGGCCTCGTCAACCACCTGCTCGGCCTCGTCGGCATCGACCCGATCCAGTGGCACAAGGAGGTGCTGCCCAGCCACGTGGCCATCGCGACGATGGTCAACTTCCGGTGGACCGGCTACAACGCCCTGATCTTCCTCGCCGCCATGCAGGCCATCCCCCGCGACTACTACGAGGCGGCCATGATCGACGGCGCGGGCCGCGTCCGCACCTTCTTCTCGATCACCATCCCGCAGTTGCGCGCGACGATCATCTTCGTCGTCATCACCTCGACGATCGGCGGCCTGCAGATCTTCGACGAGCCGCGGATGTACGACCAGTACGGCCTCGGCGGCGCCGATCGCCAGTGGCAGACGCTGACCCTCTACCTCTACCAGCTCGGCTGGACGCAGAAGAACTTCGGCCGCGCGGCCGCCGTGGCGTGGATGCTCTTCCTCATCGTCATCGTCTTCGCGGTCGTCAACTTCCTCGTCACCCGCCGGATCGCCTCGAAGGGACAGCGATGACCGCCCCGACCCTGACCCCTGCACCCGTGGTCAAGCCCCGACGGGGCACGAAGCTCGTGCGCCGCACCCAGGCCAGCCCGACGGCATACGTCTTCCTCGCGATCGTCCTCGTCGGCTCGGCGTTCCCGCTCTGGTGGTCCTACGTCATCGGCAGCAAGGACTCCGCCGCCATCGTGCAGGACCCGTTCTCGTTCGTCCCCGGCGGGCACTTCCTCCAGAACGCGAGCACCGTCGTCACGACGATCCCGTTCTGGAAGGCCCTCGGCAACAGCATCCTCGTCAGCTCCACGGTGGCCGTGCTCGTCGTGCTCTTCTCGGCGATGGCCGGCTTCGCCTTCGCCAAGCTGCGCTTCCGGGGCCGCAACGGTCTGCTCGTCTTCGTCATCGCGACGATGGCCGTGCCGACCCAGCTCGGGATCGTGCCGCTCTTCATCGTCATGAGCAAGCTCGGCTGGATCGGCAGCCTCTGGGCCGTCATCCTGCCCAGCGCCGTCAGCGCGTTCGGCGTCTTCTGGATGACGCAGTACCTCCAGGAGGCGCTGCCCGACGAGCTCATCGAGGCCTCGCGCGTCGACGGCGCGTCGACGCTGCGGACGTTCTGGTCCATCGCGCTGCCTGCCGCCCGCCCGGGTGCGGCGATGCTCGGCCTGTTCACCTTCATCGCGACGTGGACGAACTTCTTCTGGCCGTTCATCATCCTCGACCCCGGCAACCCGACGCTGCCCGTCGCCCTGCAGCAGCTGCAGGCCGCCTACTTCGTCGACTACTCCCTCGTGCTCAACGGGGTCGTGCTCATGGCGCTGCCCCTCATCGTCCTGTTCGTCTTCGCCGGGAGGCAGCTCGTCTCCGGCATCATGCAAGGAGCCGTCAAGGGATGACCGCCCAGACGCGTACCCACCAGACCCTCATCACGCCGGGCACGACGCCCGCGACGAATCTCCTCGTCGCAGAAGGACGCCCGGTGCCGCAGGACTTCCTCCTCGGTGCCGCGACCGCGGCCTTCCAGATCGAGGGGGCCCGTCACGAGGACGGCCGCACCGACTCGATCTGGGACACCTTCTCGCACACCCCCGGCGCCGTCGTCGACGGTGACACCGGTGACGTCGCGTGCGACCACTACCACCGGTATGCCGCCGACGTGGACCTCATGAGGTCGCTCGGCCTGCAGTCCTACCGCTTCTCCACCTCGTGGGGACGCATCTGCCCCGACGGCGGACCGGTCAACGCGAAGGGGCTCGACTTCTACGAGCGGCTCGTCGACTCGCTCATCGAGTCGGGCATCGCGCCGTGGCTCACGCTCTACCACTGGGACCTGCCGCAGACCCTCGAGGACCGCGGCGGCTGGACCTCGCGCGAGACCGTCGACCGCTTCGTCGACTACGCGCTGGCCGTGCACGATCGGCTCGGCGACCGGGTGCGCACGTGGACGACCCTCAACGAGCCGTTCTGCTCGGCCTTCCTCGGCTACACCGCCGGCATGCACGCGCCGGGCCGCACCTCACCCGCCGACGGTCTCGCCGCCGCGCACCACCTCCTGCTCGGCCACGGCCGGGTCGTGCAGGAGCTGCGGGCCCGCGACGCCTCGCTCGAGCTGGGGCTGACCCTCAACTTCACCGTCGCCGACCCGCTCGACCCCTCGGACCCGCGAGACGTCGACGCCGCGCGCCGGGTCGACGCGCAGATGAACCGGATCTTCCTCGACCCGATCTTCCGCGGGCAGTATCCCGCCGACCTCCTCGAGGACGTCCGCCACCTGGGACTGACCGACCACGTCATGGACGGCGACCTCGAGGTGATCTCCACGCCCATCGACGTGCTCGGCGTCAACTACTACAACGGCGAGGCCATCGGCCACGAGGCGCCTGCCGACGCCCTCGACGACAGCGTCAACGGCGGCCGCACCACCCGATCGCCGTTCCCCGCCGCCGATGACGCCCACCGCCACCCGCGCGGGCTCCCCGTCACCGCGATGGACTGGGAGATCCAGCCCGAGGGGCTCACCCGCCTGCTCGTCCGGCTCCACGAGGAGTATGCCGGCCCGGCCGGGGTCGCCCTGCACGTGACGGAGAACGGCGCCGCCTTCGACGACGCCCCCGACGAGGACGGCTTCGTCGACGACCGCGGCCGGACGGCATACGTCCGCTCGCACCTGGGTGCGATCCTCGACGCCGTCGACGCGGGGGTCCCCGTGCGCGGCTACTTCTACTGGTCGCTGCTCGACAACTTCGAGTGGGCCTGGGGCTACGCCAAGCGCTTCGGTATCGTCCGAGTCGACTACGACACCCAGGTGCGCACGCCCAAGGCGAGCGCGCTCGACTTCGCCCGCATCATCTCGACGCGGAGGCTGCCCAGCCCGTGGGACGCCCCGGCCACGAGCGGTGACGGCGACGACCCTGCAGGAGAATCGACACCATGAGCGACGGGACGCTGGCCACCCCCGTCGGACGACCCACCCTCGAGGAGGTCGCCCGGGTGGCCGGCGTGTCCCGGGCCACGGTCTCGCGCGTCATCAACGGCTCGCCCCGGGTCAGCCCGGACGTGCTCGTCGTCGTCGAGAAGGCCATCGCCGAGCTCGACTACGTGCCCAACCGGGCCGCACGGTCACTCGTCGCCCGCGCGACGATGTCGATCGCGCTCGTCGTGCCCGAGGACACGCACCGCTTCTTCGGCGACCCCTACTTCGCCGACGTCGTCCAGGGCATCAGCGACCGGCTCGACGACAGCGACTACGTGCTCAACCTCCAGCTGACGCACCCGAGCTCGCCGTCGGAGAAGACGAAGCGCTACCTGCTCGGCGGCAACGTCGACGGCGCCATCGTCGTCTCGCACCACTCCGGCGACCACTTCCTCACCTCGCTCAGCCGGTCGCTGCCGGTGGTCTTCGGCGGCCGGCCGATCGGCGAGGCCAAGGACCGCGACTACTACATCGACGTCGACAACCGGCTCGGCGGCGTCCGGGGCACCCAGCACCTCATCGACCGGGGGCGCACCGCCATCGCGACGATCACCGGACCGGCCGACATGCCGGCCTCGGTCGACCGCGAGCAGGGCTGGCGCGACGCCCTCGCAGAGGCCGGGCTGTCCGACCACCGCCTGGCGCGTGGCGACTTCACCGAGGCCGGCGGCATCCGCGCCGCGCTCGCCCTCATCGACGAGCACCCCGATCTCGACGCGCTCTTCGTCGCGAGCGACCTCATGGCGAGCGGTGCGCTGCTCGCTCTCGACGAGCGCGGGCTGCGGGTGCCCGACGACGTCGCGATCGTCGGCTTCGACAACAGCAAGTACGCCACGCGCGGCAAGGTCGGGCTGACCACCGTGGCCCAGCCCGCCCAGGAGATGGGCGTCGTCATGGCCGACACGCTGCTGCGCCTGCTCGCGGGCGAGTCCCCGCCCCGGGTCACGACGCTCGACACCGAGCTGGTCGTCCGCGACTCGAGCTGACGGGCAGCGGAACCGGAATGCTTGGAACTGCTGTGCCCACCCTGACAACCTCCCGCGGCACGCGAGCGTCCTGATCTGCATCGGCTCGACGAGCGAGCCCACCAGACAGGGGATCCATCACATGTCCGTCACGCGTACCGTCACCGCCATCGCCCTCGCCACCGCGACGACCATCGGCACGACCGCCCTCGTCGTCGCTCCGGCGCACGCCGGGGGCGCACCCGATCTCGGCACCGTGGACGTCGACCGCCAGGCCCGCCTGCACGACGGCGTCGTCACCCTTCGAGGCACCTACACGTGCACCGTGCCCGACTCGCCGGCGCCCTCCGGTCCGGGGACGCTGGGCCTCGAGCTCGTGTCGCGGTCGGGGGCAGCCGCCACGACACCGCTCACGGTCTCGGTCCCGGTCACCTGCGACGGGACCGAGCGCAGCTGGACCGTCTCCACCGCCGCAGGTTCGCTGCGCCAGGGCCGGGCCTGGGTGCACGGCCACCTCGAGGTGCCCGATGCCGCCGGCAGCACGCCCTGGGAGCTCTTCGACACGACCGTCGCGGTGGTCGGCCGCCGCTGAAGGGCCCGCCTCGCCGGCGAACCGGCGGCACACCTCGGCGTCAGCGAGAGCTTGGGGTCAGCTGCTCAAGGAGCGCGGCGTGCGGTCGACGCGGGCGTGTGCGCGGCGCCGTTCGGGAGGTATGACGAAGGGCCGGGCTCCGCGTGTGCGGATCCCGGCCCTTCGACGTGTCAGACCTCGACGGTCAGGCGGGGACGACCTCGAACTTGAGGGTCGCCGCGACCTCGGGGTGCAGACGGACGGTCGCCTCGTAGGAGCCGAGCGTCTTGATGGCCTGCTTGACCTCGATCTTGCGCTTGTCGAGCTCCGGGCCACCGGCAGCCTTGACGGCCGCGGCGATGTCGCCGTTGCTGACGGCGCCGAAGAGGCGACCGGACTGGCCGGACTTGGCCGGGACCTTGACCGACGTGGCCTCGAGCTGGCCCTTGACACCCTTGGCGGTGTCGAGGTCCTTGATCTCGCGGACCGCGCGGCCCTTGGTCAGGGCGTCGACCTGCTTCTGGCCGCCCTTGGTCCACGGGGTCGCGAGACCGCGCGGCATGAGGAAGTTCCGGCCGTAGCCGTCCTTGACCTCGACGATGTCACCAGCAGCACCGAGACCGGTGACCTCGTGCGTGAGAATGAGCTTCATGGTGTTCTCCTCGTTCCCGAAACCGGCTCAGCGAGCCGAGCTCGAGTAGGGCAGCAGGGCCATCTCACGGGCGTTCTTGACGGCCGTGGCGATGAGACGCTGCTCCTGGGTGGACACACCGGTCACGCGACGCGCGCGGATCTTGCCGCGGTCGGAGATGAACTTGCGCAGGAGCGCAGTGTCCTTGTAGTCGATGTTCTCGACCTTCGCCGCCTTCAGCGGGTTGGCCTTCTTCTTGGGCTTGCGCACAACGGGCTTTGCCATCGTGGTGCTCTCCTTCTTGATGAGAGCCCGGGGTTTGGTGCCCCGGGATGGGTTTGAAGAACTACTGGGGTATGCCGTCCGGCTGCGTCACCGGACGGCGGTGCTGACCTGCTCGATCAGAAGGGGGGCTCGTCGTAGCTGGGGGCTGCGCCCCAACCACCACCCTGCTGGCCACCGGCAGCCGGCTGACCGCCACCGGAGCCACCGCTCCAGCCGCCGCCCTGCTGACCACCTGCGGCCGGGGCACCCTGGGCACCGCCGGCAGAGCCGCCGGTCGCCCACGGGTCCTCGGCCTGGCCGCCGCCGGAGCCCCCGCTCCAGCCGCCACCCTGGCCCTGGCCGCCGCCGAAGCCGCCACCGCCGCCGGCACCGCGCTGGGTCTTGTTGACCTTGGCGGTGGCGCTGCGCAGGGACGGGCCGATCTCGTCGACGTCCATCTCCACGACGGTGCGCTTCTCGCCTTCCTTCGTCTCGTAGGAACGAGACTTCAGCCGGCCGGACACGATCACGCGCATGCCCCGCTGGCACGACTCGGCGACGTTCTCCGCCGCGTCGCGCCACACCGAGCAGCGCATGAACAGCGTCTCGCCGTCCTTCCACTCATTGCTCTGGCGGTCGAACTGCCGCGGCGTCGAGGCCACGGTGAAGTTCGCGACCGCAGCCCCGGACGGCGTGAAACGCAGCTCGGGGTCGGCGGTCAGGTTGCCGATGATCGTGATGACGGTGTCGCCTGCCATGGACCAGTCCTTCGTCGGTTGATCGAGCGGATCAGTAACTTCGCTGAATCAGGCGCCGGGGCGCAGCAGCTTGGTGCGCATGACCGACTCGCTGAGGTTCAGCTGGCGGTCGAGCTCCTGGGCGGTGGCCGGCTCGGTCGTCATGTTGACGACGACGTAGATGCCCTCGGACTTCTTCTTGATGTCGTAGGCAAGACGGCGGCGGCCCCAGATGTCGACGTTCTCGACGGTGCCCCCGTCGTTCTTCACGACGGTGAGGAACTTGTCCATCGTCTTGTCGACGGTGCGCTCTTCGGTCTCCGGGTCGAGGATGACCATGAGTTCGTACTGACGCATGCTTCTAACCCACCTCCTCTGGTCTCGGCGGTCACGAGTCTCTCTCGTGACAGGAGGGTTGCATTCGTCCCGCCGCGAGCCTGGGGCCCGGCCTGATCTTCCAGCCGGGTTCAGCCTCGCAGACCTCACCGACATCGGTCGGTTCGATCCACAGGCCACCGGGCACACGGCGAACTGGGCAAGACTACCGGCCCGGACGGCATACTCCGAAATCGGAGGGCCCTCGCGCGGCCACGGCTCAGGAGAAGCGGACGATGAGCCGGTCCTCGGCGCCGCTCATCGGGCCCGCGAGGTCGTCGGGCTCACCCTTCGACCGGCTCCACCGGTCGCGGGCCCGCAGCCACACGACGGCCACGAGCCACAGCACGGCCACGACGCGCAGCATCGAGAAGAAGGCGTACCACGACGCCGGCAGACCACGATCGGGCACGGTCGTCGCCGCGATCGTCAGCCACACCGCGACGAAGTTGAGCGTCTCGGCGCCGGCCCAGATGAGGTGGTCGCGCCACTGGAGGGCGCACCACGCGATGAGCGGCAGCAGCCACAGCGAGCTCTGCACGGTGAACGACTTGCCGGTGACGAGCACGATGCCGACCATGACGAGCGACACCTCGGCGATCGTCGGGCGTCGGGCCGACGACAGCGCCAGCACCGCCCCGACCGCGAGGGCGACGAGCCAGCCGACGACGGCGAGCGCCGTGACGGCCCCCGTGGGCAGGGGGTGCCCGGCGAGCTGCGGCAGCAGCCACGGAGAGCCATAGCCGGCTCCGGCCGACGCCCACCCCTGGTAGGGGGAGGCGGCCGCCTCGTGGTTGAGCAGCCAGAGCCCGGAGAGCAGCGCGCCGAACGTCAGCAGCGCGTAGCCGGCGACGCGACCCATCTCGCGCAGCCGACCCGACCGCACGCAGAGCAGCGCGATCGCGACGAGGATGAGCACGGGATAGGTCCGCGCCCCGATGGCGAGCCCGAGCAGCACTCCGGCGAGCGTCGGGTTGCGCCGCGACCACGCCCACATGCCGGCGCTGGCCAGCGCCACCCCGAGCAGGTCGGCCGAGATGAAGCCGGCCAGCACGACGACGGGGGACAGCGCGACGTGCGCCGCCGAGATGGGTCGAGCGGCCGACGACGCGACGAGCCACACGATGACGAGCAGCAGCAGGGTCAGCAGCACCGACCACAGCGCGAAGTACCACGCGGCCCGCGTCTTGAGCGATCCGTCGTCGGGGCCGAGGCTCGCGACGGCCGTGAGCACGAGCCCGGTCAGGGGCGGCTGCCCGGTGACCGGCGCGCCGTCGCCACCCTGGAGGTATGCCGCGAGGCCGGCCTTGAGGTTCGCGTCGCGGTATGCCGTGGGCAGGTCGGCGTAGCAGGCGCTCCAGAACTGGGTGTCGCCCGTGAAGCCGGTGCGCAGGCAGGGGGCGCGCAGCAGGATCGCGAGCCCGGCGGTGACGGCCGTCAGGGCCGACAGCAACGCGGCCGTGAGCACCCACGGGAGCTCACGGGCTGCGGCATACCGTCCGCGGGGGCCTCCGATGATCTCGGAGGCCGCCCGCACGACGGGGTCGTCGACCTTCTCGGTCACGGGACGGTCACCCCGTCACCCCGTCACGGTCCCCGGCCCGCCCGCGCGTCATGGGCCGTTGCCGGGTTTGGTCGACGTGGGCGACGGTCCCCCTCCCCCGGGCAGGGGAATCGTGATCGTCGGCTGCGTCGTCGTCGGCTGGGGCTTCCCGGTGCCGTTCGTCTTCGTCGGCTGCTGCGTCGTCGTCGGCGGTGCCGTCGTGGTGGTCGGCGCCTGCGTGGTCGTCGTCGTCGCCGTCGGCGCCTGGGTCGTCGTCTGCGGCGGCGGCGTGAACGTCGTCGTCGGGGTCGGGATCTTGTCGTCGCCGACACCCGCACGGTTCGGGAAGTCCTGGACCTCCATGTTGTCCGTCACGACCTTCATGAAGTCGTAGAAGACGTCGGCCGGGATCGTGCCACCCGTGAGGTTGGTGTCCTCGGAGCTCGTCAGCGTCTGCGGGTTGCCGTTCGCGTCGGGCTTGTACATGCCGATGGACACCGCGAGCTGCGGGATGAACCCGGAGAACCAGATCGACTTCGCCTCTGAGGACGTGCCCGTCTTGCCCGCGACCGGGCGGTTCAGGCGCTGGAGCTTCGTCGCGGTGCCGCCGTCCTTGACGGTGTAGGTCATGGCGTCGGTGACGTCGGCGGTCACGTCCTTGTCGAAGGCGCGCTTCGTCTGCGGCTTGGCGTCGTAGGTGAAGTCACCGGTCGTCGAGGTGACCTTCTTGACGAAGTACGGCTTGGCCCGCACCCCCTGCGAGGCGATCGTCGAGTAGGCCGTGGCCATGTCGATGACGTGCGGCGAGGCCGTGCCGAGGACGTTGGTGAGGGTCTCGTCGAGACCCGGCGTCCGCGCGGGGATGCCGGCGTCGATCGCCGCCTGCCGGGTCAGGGCCGGCGTGATCGTGTTGTTGAGGTTGACGAAGGCCGTGTTGATCGAGCGACCGATCATCCGGCGCATGTCGACCATGCCGTAGGAGCGGTCGCCGAAGTTCGTGATCTTCGTGCCGTCGATCTCCTGGGGCTGGTCGCCGTCGAACTTCGTCTTCGTGGACACGCCGTCGCGGACCGCCGCGAGGACGGCGAACGGCTTGAAGTTCGAGGCGCCCTGCATGATCGCCTGGGTCGAGGTGTTGAACTGCGACTTGGCGTAGTCGGCGCCGCCGTACATCGCGACCACGGCACCGTCGCCGGGCCGGACCGCGACGAGGCCGCCCTGCACCTTCTTGGGCAGGTTGTCCTGCATCGCCGCGATCGCCGCGGTCTGGGCCTTCTTGTCGATCGTCGTGACGATGCGCAGGCCGCCGTTGTCGATGTCCTGCTCCGAGAGGCCGGTCGAGACGAGCTCGCGCTTGACCTGGGCGGTGATGAAGCCGTTGGGGCCCGACGAGAACTTGTTGCCCTTGTAGGCCTGGATCTTCGGCAGCTCGGTGTACTTGGCCCGCTCGGCCGCGCTGAGCCAGCCCTCCTGCACCATCCCGTCGAGGACGTACGCGTAGCGCTTGGTGAGGTTGGCCTCGGCCGTGTCGCCGTTGGCGGGGTCGTAGAGGGACGGCGCGTTGATGACCGACGCGAGCACGGCCCCCTCGCCGACGGTGAGCTTGGAGACGTCCTTGCCGAAGTACGCCTTGGCCGCGCTCTGGATGCCGTAGGCGCCGCGACCGTAGTAGATGGTGTTGAGGTACTTCTCGAGGATCTCGGCCTTGGAGAGCTGGCCGTCGATCTTGACCGCGATGAGGATCTCCTTGGCCTTTCGGGAGATCGTGCGGTCCTGGGTGAGGAAGTAGTTCTTGACGTACTGCTGGGTGATCGTGGAGCCACCGACCTGGGTCTCACCGGTGACGCTCGTCTTGACGGCGCGCAGGATGCCGCCGACCGAGATGCCGTTGTTCTGGTAGAACGTGCGGTCCTCGGCGGCGATGTGGGCGTCCTGGACGAACTTGGGCACCTGCTTGAGCTTGACCGACTCGCGGTTGCCGTCCTGGACGGCGATGCGGTCGAGCTCGGTCTTGCCGTCGCTGTAGTAGACGATCGAGACCTGCTTGTTGGCCAGCTCGTTGGGCTGCGGGATGGCGGTCTGGTTGTAGGCGATGACGACGCCGACGACACCGAGCACGAGCAGCACCGCGGCGGCGATCGAGCCCCACTTGAGCGTGCCGAGCACCCACTTCTTCCAGCCGGTGCGGCCCTCGCCCTCACCGTCGGCGAAGCCGGCGGTCCCTGCGGACCGGCCGTTGCCGTTGCCATTCCCTGCGCGCTGGGGCCGGCCCTTGTCGCCCGCCAGCTGGGCAGCGCGGATGTCGCGCCTGCTCTGCGTCACAACCTGCTCCATTCACTGATCAGGCCCGAGAAACCGTCCCGGGCCGCCACTCAGTATGACCTGACCGGCGCCGTGACGACGAAACGACGGAGGCGGCTCACACGAGCGGCACAAGCACCCCACAGACTGTTTTCACATACCCGGGGGTGGCGGGCAACCTTTCTCCGGCCCCAGACGGTCCTGCAGGATGTGACGACAGTGACAGGCACCGACGCCGGAGCGAGCAGCCTCTCCGCCGGGCCGCTGACAGGGGGACGAGCCGTGGACCGAGGGTCCTTCGACGACTTCGTGGCGACGCGCTCGACCCGACTGCTGCGGACGGCATACCTGCTCACGCACGACCGGGCACTCGCCGAGGACCTCGTGCAGACCTCGCTCGCCAAGGCGTGGTTCGCCTGGGCGCGCATCGACGGCCAGCCCGACGCGTACGTCCGCCGGGTCATGGTCAACACGTACTCGAGCTGGTGGCGGCGGCGCTGGAACGGCGAGCAGGCCACGGCCGACCTGCCCGAGCGTGCCGCCGCTGCCGGGCACCGCCCCGAGGACGTACGCGTGGACGACCGCACCGACCTCTGGCGGGCGCTCGCTCGGCTGCCGAGGCGCCAGCGGGCCGTCGTCGTGCTCCGCTTCTACGAGGACCTGTCCGAGATCGAGACCGCCGAGATCCTGCAGTGCTCCGTCGGCACCGTGAAGAGCCAGGCGAGCCGCGCGCTGGCCAAGCTCCGCATCGACCCCACCCTGAGCCCGACCTCCGACGAGGAGCGTGTCCGATGAACCTCACCGACCTGCGCGACGAGCTGACCACCCACGCCGACGACCTCGGCACCGCCCCTGACTTCACGGCCGGTGTCGCCGGCCGGGTGCGCACGACGAAGCGCCGCCGGGCCGTCGCCGCAGGCTCGGTCGCGACGCTCGCCGTCGCCGCCCTCGCCGTCGGTGTCGTGACCTCGCTCGGCCGTCCCGCGCCGACGGTCCCAGCCGCGTCGTCGTCGAGCGCTGCTCCGATGATCGGAGCCGACGGCCTGCCGTTCCGCTCCGTCCCCGACGCTCCCGGCGACGTCGTCAAGGACGGCCTGCGCTACCGCGCCCGGGTGGCCGACGACCGGCTCGTCGCCGGTTTCATCGGTGACCGTGGCCAAGGTCAGTTCTCGCTGGTCTGGGAGCCCATGACGACCCACGTCTCCATCGGCGCCGAGTGCTACCTGCCCGGCCTGACCGACACCGCAGCGGCGACGTACATGGTCACGGTCAGCTTCGGGGGGACCGCGGGCTTCTTCGGCAGCTCGTGCGCGGCCGGCCGGCCCGCGGAGCGCGACCTGCCGGCCGGGGGAACCGTCCCCGGCGAGCCGGACCAAGGGTGGACGGAGCTGACGGTCGGGCGCACCGCCTCGGTCCGCATCCAGCTCGTCGACGCGAAGACGCGCAAGCCGGTCTCGGTCGACGGCGCCCAGCTGACCGGCGCCATCTACGCGCAGGGCGCACGGACCCTGATCAGGGACCTGTCCGGCAAGCCGGTCGCGGCCCTCCCCGACGTCGTCGAGCGTGAGGGCTACCGCTACCGCCTCGAGGGCCGTGCGTCGGTCGCCGACGCGACGACGCGCGACGAGCTCGTCGTCCCGACACCCGGCGGTCGGCCGTTCCTCGTGACCTACGGGTATGCCGGAACCGGTGGCCCCTCCGTCGGGGCCGAGCACCTCACCGGACTCGTCGACGAGAGCACCGCCGTCTCAGGCGGCCTGACGACGGCGGCACAGCCGGCCCGGCCCGAAGGCACCGTGACCCTGCGTCACGACGGCGCGGTCGCCGCGACGGGCGTCCGGCTCGTGGCCGTCTACGTTTCCGAGCCCTGACACCCCGGCTCCGGTCCAGGCCACACCGGCCCGGACGCCCGGCGCCGGGTCAACCAACAGGCACGAACCACCAAGGCGTCGGATAGACGCCGAAACCTGGGTTCGGTCCTGTTGGTTGACCCGTCGGCGAGCAAGCCGTAGCGCGATGCGTCGGTGTGATGTATCGCAGCGATATATCTGGGTGTACCGTAGTCACGTGCCCAAGTCCGAACGTCCTCAGAGCCGCCGCGCTGCGCTGCTCGAGTTCGCGGTCCTCGGCCTGCTCCACGACGGCCCGCTGCACGGCTACGAGCTGCGCAAGCGCCTCACCACCGCGCTCGGCATCTTCCGGGCGCTGTCCTACGGCTCGCTCTACCCGGCGCTGCGCCACCTCGTCGACTCGGGCTGGATCCACGAGACCACCGAGGCGGCGACGGGAAGCAGCAAGCGGCCCCGCATCACCTACGAGCTGACCGCCGACGGCAAGGAGCACTTCCAGGACCTCGTCGCGGCCAGCGGCCCCGACGCCTGGGACGACGACGACTTCGACGTCCGCTTCGCCTTCTTCTCGCGCACCGAGGCGCAGGTACGCCTGCGGATCCTCGAGGGCCGGCGCTCCCGGCTCGAGGAGCGGCTCGCCAACATCCGCGACGCCTCCCAGGCCCGCCGCGAGCGGATGGACAGCTACACGCTCGCCCTCCAGCAGCACGGCGAGGAGCGCGCCGAGCGCGAGGTGCGCTGGCTCGAGGAGCTCATCGTCGCCGAACGCCGCGCGGCCCTCGACCCGGGCCCGGCGGCCTACGACGAACCCGGCCTGGCCACCACAGACATCACCACCCCCCAGAGCACGACCACCAACAACAAGGAGTGATCCATGGGATCCGTACGCGTCGCCATCGTCGGCGTCGGCAACTGCGCGAGCTCGCTCGTGCAGGGCGTCGAGTACTACAAGGACGCTGACGCCACCACCGGCGTCCCCGGCCTCATGCACGTCAAGTTCGGCGAGTACCACGTCTCTGACGTCGAGTTCGTCGCCGCTTTCGACGTCGACGACAAGAAGGTCGGCAAGGACCTCTCCGAGGCCATCAACGCCTCCGAGAACAACACCATCAAGATCGCCGACGTCCCCACGACGGGTGTCGAGGTCCAGCGCGGCCACACGCTCGACGGTCTCGGCAAGTACTACCGCCAGACGATCGACGAGTCCGGCGCCGACCCGGTCGACGTCGTGCAGGTCCTCAAGGACCGCAAGGTCGACGTCCTCGTCTCCTACCTCCCGGTGGGCTCCGAGCAGGCCGACAAGTTCTACGCCCAGTGCGCCATCGACGCGAAGGTCGCCTTCGTCAACGCGCTCCCGGTCTTCATCGCCTCCGACCCCGAGTGGGCCGCGAAGTTCGAGGCCGCCGGCGTCCCGATCATCGGTGACGACATCAAGAGCCAGGTCGGCGCGACCATCACGCACCGCGTCATGGCCAAGCTCTTCGAGGACCGCGGTGTCGCCCTCGACCGGACGTACCAGCTCAACGTCGGCGGCAACATGGACTTCAAGAACATGCTCGAGCGCGAGCGCCTCGAGTCCAAGAAGGTCTCCAAGACCCAGGCCGTGACGTCCAACCTGACGGGCTCGCTCTCGGGTCTCGTCGACAGCAAGAACGTCCACATCGGCCCGTCCGACTACGTCGCGTGGCTCGACGACCGCAAGTGGGCCTACGTCCGCCTCGAGGGTCGCGCCTTCGGCGACGTGCCGCTGAACCTCGAGTACAAGCTCGAGGTGTGGGACTCGCCCAACTCGGCCGGCATCATCATCGACGCCATCCGTGCGGCGAAGATCGCCAAGGACCGTGGCATCGGCGGCGCCCTGCTGTCGGCCTCGTCCTACCTCATGAAGTCCCCGCCGGAGCAGCGCCCGGACGACCTCGGTCGCGCCAAGCTCGAGGCCTTCATCGCAGGCACCGAGGAGCGCTGACCCAACCGGTCGATCCCGAGCCCGTATGCCGTGAGGCCCCTCCCAGCCGGGAGGGGCCTCATCGCTGTCGCTCCTCGAGGATCACGCCTGGCGCCGGACGCGGCCGGACTGGACGACTGCCGTGACGCCGAGGGCCAGGAGCACCAGGGCCGGCAGCAGCGCTGGTGACCGCCAGGGCGTGAACTGCGGGTACGAGGCGACGGCGACGGCGGCACTGACGGCGCACACCAGCCCGGCGAGCACCTCGAGGAGGCCGAGCACGCGCGAGAGGCCGGCAGCTCGGTGCGGGTGGTGGGGCGTGGAGCGAACGACGTTGACCGCGACCGCACCGAAGACCAGAGCGACTCCGCAGACCGCCACGCCGATGGGGGTGTAGAGCGTCTCCAGCTCGGCACCGGACCGCGTGCCAGCCACGACGAGGACGATCCCCGTGCCCAGTGCTGCCGCGGCGACGACGACGTGCCCCAGCGCGATGGCCATGGCCTGGGCGGCCGGTGCACGCCTGTGTGAACCGAGGTGCGTGGAGGTTGTCATGCTCCAGCACAGCACCGATCCGGCCGCTGCGGACGAGTATGGCGACTCAGTCGGAGCCGGTGATCCGGGCGCAGCGCTCGGTTCGCGGTCCAGACGAAGCCCGATGAGCGACCCCGACGTGCGCGCTCAGCCCGCTGACGGCATACGCGAGGGGTTCTCGCCGCCCTCCGCGTCGGCACCTTCGGCAGCGTCGGCGCCCTCGGCATGGTGGCGGCGCACCTGCCAGACGACGAGGGCCCCCACGACGACGACACCCACGGCGACGGCGGCGCCGCGCCCGAGCCACGTCTCGACCCGGGCGTAGGAGCGGCCCGCGAGGTAGCCGGCCGTGACGACGACGCTCCCCCAGGCGATGCCGCCGGCGGCGTTCCAGACGAGGAAGGTCGGGTAGTGCATCTTCGACATCCCGGCCAGGGCCGGCATGACGGCGCGCAGGAACGCGGTCCAGCGGCCGAGGAAGACGGCGGCGCCGCCGCGGCGGCCGAGGAAGCCCTGCGCCTGGTCGATGCGCTCGCGGTGCCGGTCGAAGGCGCGCAGAGCCACGACCCGGCCGCCGAGATGACGGCCGACCTCGAAACCGACGGTGTCGCCGACGATCGCGGCCACGACGACGACGACGAGGACCGCGGCGAGCGGCACGTGCCCGAGCGAGGCGGCCACGCCACCGAGGATGGCGACGGTCTCGCCGGGCACGACGAAGCCGACGAAGAGCGCGTCCTCGACGAAGACGATCCCACCGACGACGAGGAGCACGAGCCACACCGGGGCATGGAGGACCTGGGTGGTGATGGTGTCGAGCAGGGCGCTCACGTCGGGGGCTCCTATGGATGGCGACAGATTCCACGCGCAGTCTCGGTGAGTCGGCTGGGAGTCCACTGGATGCGCGTCACAACATTTGGACACCCATAACGTGATGCATGGTTCTGTGGTCAGAATGGCACGCAGACCGGGGCGCGCCGTGCGCCCGACCGCGAGAGGACGAGCCAATGGCAACACCGCGACTGGGCGAGATCGCCCCCGACTTCGAGGCCACGACGACCGAGGGCCCGATCCGCTTCCACGACTGGAAGGACGCCAGCTGGGCGGTCCTCTTCAGCCACCCGGCCGACTTCACGCCGGTCTGCACCACCGAGCTCGGCCGCGTCGCCGCCCTCGACGACGAGTGGAACAGGCGCGGGGTCAAGGTGCTCGCCGTCTCGGTCGACCCGATCGAGCAGCACGAGGA
The DNA here is from genome assembly GCF_052115065.1 of Terrabacter sp. 2TAF16. Lineage (NCBI taxonomy): Bacteria > Bacillati > Actinomycetota > Actinomycetes > Micrococcales > Intrasporangiaceae > Terrabacter > Terrabacter sp. 2TAF16. Next base: position 237,581 of record NZ_JBFRFZ010000004.1, on the reverse strand, counting down.
GTGGAAGGGCGACATCGAGGAGGTCAGCGGTGCGACCGTCGGCTACCCGATCATCGCCGACGACTCCCGCCAGGTCTCCGAGCTCTACGACATGATCCACCCCGGCGAGGGCGACACCTCGGGCGTGCGCTCCGTCTTCATCATCGACCCGGCCAACAAGGTCCGCCTGTCGCTGACCTACCCCAAGAGCGTCGGCCGCAACTTCGACGAGATCCTCCGCGCCGTCGACGCGCTCCAGCTCACCGACAGCGGCCCGTTCTCCACGCCGGCCGACTGGCGCGAGGGCCAGAAGGTCATCGTGGCCCCGACCGTGTCGACCGCCGACGCCCGCGAGCGCTTCGGTGCCGACGCCGTCGACGAGGTCAAGCCCTACCTGCGCTTCACCACCGCCCCGGCCTGACGCGGCGGGACGGACGGTGGCCGGCCCGTGCGGGGTCGGCCACCGTCGACGTACCGATCGTCCTGTCACGACACGGGTGACGTCAGCACCCGGGTCAGGCGGTCGGGCTGGCGTCACCACTGCGGAGCAGGCGGGCGCCGACGCCGACCCCGGCCTGACCGCGGGCGACGTCCAGCAGCGCGTCGACCGCGCCGCGGGCGCTCTCGCCGCTCCACGTCATCCGCGACACCGTGAGCCCGGCGACCATGGGGGCCGCGAACGACGTGCCGCTCCAGGCGGCCAGCCCGTCCGGGAAGTCCTCCTTGCGGCCGACGAGCGGGGGCTCGCGGTAGACGTAGGTACCCTCGGGGAAGGCGTTGACGACGTCGGTGCCCAACGCGTACACGTCGACCCAGCTGCCGTGGTTCGAGAAGCCTGCGCGGGCGCTGCCCTCGTCGTCGGCGAGCGCCCCGACCGACACGGCCCACGGGAAGGCAGCCGGCCAGAACGGGCCGCGGTCGCCGTCGTTGCCCGCGGCCGCCACGAGCACGGTCCCCTTGAGGTGACGCAACCGCCGCTCCCAGAAGACCTCGAAGGACAGCAGGGGCAGGTTGCGCCGCGTCCGCGTGCCGCCCGACAGGTTGATGACGTCCGGCGCGTGCCGGAGGGCCCGGACGAGGCCCCTGACGACATCGGTCTCGAAGGCCGCGCCCCCGACCGAGAGCACGGCCTCGACGCGGACCTCGGCCGCGGGCGCGTACGTCCGCACGATGCCCGCGATGAACGTGCCGTGTCCCGTGTAGTGGCCGACCGTCGGGGGCTCGGGCGGGCCCGTCACACCCTCGAGCCACGAGTGGGCGGCGATGACGTCGCGCAGCGTCCCGGTGTCGACGATGACGACCCGTCCGCTGCGGCCGTCCATGTTGTCCGGGACGACGGACTCGTCGAAGGAGTCGACGGACCGGGGCTGGGGCTCCTTGGCCATGCACCACGTCACGGGCGTCACGTGGATGAGGTGGTCCGGGGTCGCCACCCCCACCCCGAGGGCGTCGTCGAGCTCGGCCACGACCGAGGGCACGTGCGCCCGGGCGGGCAGGACGAGGGCGTGCAGGCCGACGGTCTGCTGCGGCGTCTCGTCCCCGGCCTTGTCGACCGGGAGGTCGAGGCCGAGGTGCGTCACGACCCTCGGCACGTCCTCGTCGCGGACGAGGACGACGCCGGGCCGATAGAGGTAGCGGGCCACGCCGTGCGCGTCGCGCTCGACCCCGAGGGCGCGTCCTGCTCGTCGGAATGCCTTGACGATGCGGCGCACCTGGACGTCGGACCGGTCGGTGACCACTCCGTCGTCCCAGGGGTCCCACCACTGGATCGCGCGCAGGACGTCATCGCGCCCGCCCACGTCCGAGTTGCTGCCATCATCACTGGTAGTAGTCATGAGTTACCTCCGGGGCGGGGACATGAAACAGGTCCGACATGAACGCCAGACATGCAGCAGACGAGGCGGCCGCCGCGGCTGATACACGTCCCCCGAGCCCTGTCGCGGACGACCTGCTCCCTCTCGCAATATCCCAGCCCGGCCTCGCCACCACAACGGCTCTGGAGCTGCTGGCCGGACCGGCCGGGCCTCACGAGCGTTCGCTCGCACACCACGCCCTCGCCATCGTCGAGCGTGACCGCGGGCGCACGGAGGCCGCCCTCGCCCAGGCGAGACGGGCCGTGGCGTACGCCCGTCGCGCGGGACCCGACCGCGAGGCGGAGGTGCGGGCGACGCTCGGCACGACCCTCGTCTTCGCCGGGCGCACCGCCCAGGGGCTGCTGCAGCTCGAACGCGCGCTGCGGCTCAGCACCGGCCCCACCCGGCACCGGGTGCTCCACCTGCGCGGGTGCACCTTCTGGCTGCTCGGTCGCTACGACGAGGCCGTGCGAGACCTCACGCGGGCCGTGGAGCTGAGCCGGCGGGCACACGACCGTCTCTGGGAGGGAAGGGCGCTCGGGTCGCGCGGCGATGCCCGCCGAGCGCTCGGTGACGCCGACGGGTCGAGCGCGGACTACGCCGCCGCCGAGGCCGTCCACCTCGAGATGGGGGCCGTCCTGGAGGCGACGCTCTCGGCACGCAACCGGGCCCTCGTCGCCCTCCAGCGCGGCGACGTCGTCGTGGCCCTGACGCTGATGGACCAGGCGGAGGAGCGCTACCGGACGGCCGGGGTCGACTCGGTCGAGCAGCTCGTCGACCATGCCGAGGCACTGCTCACGGCCCGGTTGGCCGCCGAGGCGGAGGGCCTGCTGGAGGCCGCGCTGGCACGCCCCGACCTGGCACCGGTGTGGCGGGCCGACCTGCTCCTCGCGTCGGCGCGCGCCGCGCTCCTTCAGGGCCGGTGGGAGGCCGCGGCCACGCGCGCCCGGGAGGCCGAGCTGACCTTCCGCGCTCACCGTCGCCACCGGTGGGCGGCCCGGTCGACGCTGCTCGGGCTCGAGGCGGCATATGCCGCCGAGCAGGAGGCTCGCCGGTCCACCGAGGGGGTCAGCGCCCTGCCCCGTCCGTCCTTGCCCGAGCTGCTGCACCGGACACGGACGCTCGTACGGGTCCTGCGCCGACTCGACGACCCGTCCCTGCCGGAGGCCCTCCTGCTGCTGGCGCAGGTCGCCGGCGACACCGGGCACGAGCGCCTGCGGTCTCACTCCCTCCGAGACGCCGCCGACCGGCGCAGCGACGGCGCTCCCCTGCCCCGTGCCGCGGCCTGGCTCGCCCAGGCGCTCCTCGCCGAGCAGGCCGGCGACCGGCGTGCGCTCCGGCACGCCTGCCGGCGGGGGCTGGACGCCGTCGACGAGCACCGGTCGCTCATCGGCGACCTCGAGCTGCGCGCCCTCGCGAGCGGTTACGGGCTCGACCTGGTCTCGATCGCCGTCGCGGACGCGGAGGCGGCCGGTGACGCACGGGCCGTGCTCTGGTGGACCGACCGTTGGCGCGCGACCGCCCTCACCGGGCCGGCCGTGCGCCCGCCCGACGACCCGGAGCTGGCGAGCCAGGTCTCGGCGCTGCGTGACGTGACGCGCCGCCTCACCCTCGGCGGGGAGGAGCACCACCTGGTGCGCGAGCGCGCGCGCCTGGAGTCGGCGGTGCGCAGCCGCTACCGCCGCCTGCGCGCCGGAGGCACCGACCACGTCGGCCGCGACCTCGACCGTCTCAGCGACCGTCTCGGTCAGACGACGCTGCTCTACGTCGCGATCGTGCGCGGTTCGCTCGTCGCGGTCACCGTGGCCGACGGGCGGGCCCGGCTGCAACGCCTCGGCGACGCCGCGTCGGTCGAGCGCGAGGCGACGTACGCCCGCTTCGCCCTGCGCCGGGCCGCCTACGGGCGCGCCGTCGACGTGTCAGCTGCCGGACAGCGGCTCCAGGACGTCCTGCTCGGGACGCCCGATCCGGCCTGGTGCCGTCCGTCGGTGCTCGTCGTCCCGGCCGCCTCGCTGCTGACCGTGCCCTTCGCGCTGATGCCGGCGCTGCGGGACGCGGCCCTCACCGTCTCGCCCTCGATCGCCCTGTGGGCTCGGTCGCGCGAGGACGCTCCGCCTCGGTCGTCGCGCGGGCACGTCGCCCTCGTCACGGGCCCGGGCCTCAGCTCCGAGCAGCGCGAGGTCGCCGACCTGCGCCGCCTCCACGGTGACGCCGTGGTGCTCGGCGGCGGGGCCGCGACGGTCGAGGCCACCCTCGGCGTCCTGGAGGGAGCCCAACTGGCCCACCTCGCGGCCCATGGCGACTTCCGGGCGGATGCGCCGCTGTTCTCGTCGCTCATGCTCGCCGACGGGCCCCTCATGGTCCACGACCTCGACCGGCTGAGACGACCCCCACGCTCGGTCGTGCTGTCTGCGTGCGACTCCGGGGGCGTCCACCCGATCGGCGCCGACGAGGCGCTCGGTCTCGTGTCGAGCCTGCTCGCCATGGGCACCCGGTCGGTCGTCGCGAGCGTCAACCCGGTCAACGACGCCGCCACGGTGAGGGTCATGTCGACCGTCCACGCAACCGTGGCCGCGGGCGGGTCGCTCGCCGACGGCCTCCGTGATGCCCGGGCCGCCGGAGCCGAGGACCCGCTCCTCGCGGCCACGGCCGCATCGTTCACCGTCTGGGGTGGCTGAGGACCTGCGCCGTGCGGGTCAGCGGGCGTCGAACCACGGCGTCGACATGACTCGCGCGCCGTCGTGCTCCAGCACGATGCGAGCCAGGCCGACCGGCACCCGTTCGAAGGTGAACTGGCCGTCGTCGAGGTCGAGGCGGGTCAGCGACGCGGACGTCTCGAGCAGCACCTGGGAGCCTGCGGCATACGGCCGCTCTGCCCGCATGACCACGCCGACGACGTTCGCGAAGTCACCACGACGACTCATCTCCAGCTCGATGGACACGCCCTCGTGCTCGAAGACGATGAGGTGGGAGGCCATGCCCGACCCGTTCGCGTCGCGCACCGCCGCCTCGTCCAGCGTCCCGGTCATCAGGCGCATGAGCGCCGTGTCGACATGGCGCAGCTCGAAGGCGGCCCGGCCGAGCTCGACGACGGCATCGGGCACGGGGTCGACGACCGCCGCGATCCGTCCCAGACGGTCGAGGAGCTCGAGGTCGTCCGGGTGCAGCTCCTGGTCAGACATCAGGGCCTCCCCCTCGGGTCGAAGACGTAGCCGGAGGCGCCGATGAGGTCGCGCAGCTTGTCGAGGCACCGCATCCGGGTCGGACCGATCGAGCCGACCGACATCCCGAGCGCGTCCGAGATGGAACGGTAGTTCGGGCGATCGCTCGCCATGAGGGCCCGGAGGAGCACCTGACAGCGCTCGGGCAGGTGGCAGAAGCACGTCCAGAGCTCGCCGTCGCGCTCGTCGTCGAGCAGTGCGGCGTCGAGCGCCAGCACCTGGTCGTCCACGACACGCGTCGCGAGGTCGTCGTCGCGCACGAGGTGCTCGCGGCCCCTCTTGCGCAGGACGGCGAGGCACTCGTAGCGAGCCGTCGTCGAGAGCCAGCCCGCCAGGGCTTCGGGCTGCGCGATGGTGTCGAGGTGGTCGAGGAGCTTGAGCCACGTGTTCTGCACGACGTCGGCGGCGTCCTCCTGTCGGAGCCGGTGGCCGCGCGCGACGCCCCACAGCAGTGACGAGAAGCGCTCGACGACGGTGTTCCACGCGGCGGCGTCTCCCTGCGAGGCGCGGGCGACCAGCTCGGTGAGTTCACCAGGTTCGCCCATGCGTCGCCCCTCCTCTGGGTGCTCAGTCTAGGTCTCACACCGGGCAGACGCGGCTGTCAAGCGAATTGATACGTCCCGGGGGGCACGCGTGGGCCGGGCAGGCGAAAGGGTGGCCGCTCCTCCCCTGTCCGGGAGCGACCACCCTTCGCGTCGGGTGCTGCGGAGCCGTGCTCACGCGGCAGCCGGGCTCACTTCGACGACGTCTGCTTCTGCGACTCGGCGTTGGTCTTGCACTTCTTGCCCATGGCGTCGAGCTTGTCGCCGGCGGCCGAGACGACCTGACGCTGGCCGTGCCAGTCGCTCTGGAAGCGGTCGGCGTCGGTGCCGCCCCAGTTGCCCTTGATCGTGGAGACGGCGCCGTTGACGGCCTCGACGATGCCGTCGAGCTCGCCCTTGTAGCCGACGAGCTTGTCACCGGACGCGGACACCGCGTCGGCGTTCATACCCTTCTTGTAAACAGCCATGTCAGTTCCCCTTCAGGAGTGAAGCGTGTGTAGGTCGTGGTGAGATGAGGTGGATCAGTACTGCGACGAGGTGCTGCGCTGCTGCTGGACCTCGTGGTCGATCGTCGACTTCATCTCGGTGAGCAGCTTCTGGGCCTTCTGGAGCTCGGGACGGTGCGTGCCGGTCCACTCCTGCTCGAACTGCTTGGAGTCGTCACCCTGCCAGTTCTGCTTCAGGGACTCGACCTCCTGGTCGACCTTCGTGATGAGCTTCTGGATGGCCTCCGCCTGCTGCTGCAGGACGTTGCCCTGAGCGTTGACCTCATCGTCGTTCATTCCGAGCCAAGCCATGACCTTCTCCTTTGCCTGTGTTCCCCCGACTGATTCGGGAAGTTCTCTTCCGGACCAACCGTGCAGGCCCGCGCTGTGCCAACTCCTCGACGTCCGCTGGGCCCTTCGGGCAGTTCGTCCCGATGGGCGGCTTTCGTCGACATGCAGAAACCTATGTCAGCCCTCGGGGGGTGTCGATGGGGAGCACTCCCCATGATTCGTGACCCTGTGGGGCACCCATGGCGTATGCCGTGTGCTTCGTCGGATTGCCTTGTGCGCCAAGGCTTTCGGTGCAGTCTGTAGGCTCATGGTCGGGCCACCTGGAGGAGCTCGAACTTGCCCTTCTCGATGATGAAACCGCGGCCCGGGGGCAGCTCTGCCCGGTTGAGGGCGGGGAGGTTGGCCTTGAAAACGGAGAGCCCCTCGTTGCCGTCGGGGTGCAGGGCGAGGCCGGAGCGCGACGTCTTGAGCAGGGCCTGGAGGCCGAAGTTGCTGCTGAAGAAGGCGGCCTCGCCCTCGGCGACGACGAGCTGGTCGTTGTCGACGCAGGCCTTGGCGAGGGTCGTCAGCGAGTTCTCGGCGCCTGACGGCGCGAGGTCATCGATGCGTTCGACGAAGACGGCGATCGGCCTCGTGACGCGCCCCTCCTCGATCTCGGCAGCGAGCCGGCCCGCGAGAGCCGACGTGGCCTCGCCACCGACGGCGGTCTCGGCCCAGATGCCGAGGTCGAGCAGCTCGGACGTGCGACGCGGCGTCATGAGGTAGAGCGCCGAGCCGGAGCTGAAACGGAAGAGGCCGGCGGCGGTCGTCGCGACGGCGGTCGTGCGTCCCGACCCGGACGGCCCGGTGATGATGAACGTGCCCTTCGGGTCGAAGCCGATCGGCTCGAGCGTCGAGGACGCGACCCCGACGACTGGACGCCCAGTGAACTCCGACGGGAGGTCGCCGAGGGGGATGACCTCGGCGAGGCTCTCGATCGGCGGGGCCTGGCTGACGCCGGCCTTGCGGGTCGCGTCGGCGAAGGCCTCGATCGCAGCGGCCTGCACGGTGACGTCGGACGAGCCGCCGAGCACTGCGACCTGCACCTCGGACCCGGACATGAGCCCGCGCCCCGGGGGTGAGGCCATCGTCAGGACGTCACCCGGCACGCCGAAGACGGAGTAGTCGTCGACGTTGCTCATGCGCAGGATGATCCGGCCCTGCACGGCCGCAGCGAGGTTCGTCGGCAGGCCGGTGCGCTGGTCGGACGCGATGATGAAGTGGACCCCGACCGGTCGGCCGTCGGCGGCGAGGCCGGCGAGCAGGTCGAGCCACTGGAAGCGGCCGCCGACCTCGTAGGCCTGGCGGAACGCCGTCATGTTGTCGATGAGGACGATGACGCGCGGCTCGTCGGGGCGGCCGGCGAGGCGACGGTAGTCGGTGATCGTCGCGGCACTGACGGCCGAGTAGCGCGAGGCGCGCTCGTCGATCGTGGACCGGAGCGTGCGGAGGAGGCGGATGACGCGCTCGTGGTCGCCCCCGGGGATGATCGAGCCGACGTGCGGCAGGGCCTCGAGCATCGCGAGACCACGGTTGCCGAAGTCGAGTCCGTAGACGTGGCAGGGACCGCCGCGCACCGTGTAGCCGGCCGCGACCGCCATCGAGCGGAGGAAGACGGACTTGCCGGAGCCCGACGTGCCGTAGATCGCGATGTTGCCCTCCTTGTCGGGGCGGAACGCGATCTCGGGCTGGGCCTGGTTGTCGGGGTCGTCGGCGACGCCGAAGACGAGCTCGTCGTCGCGGCGCTGCGTCGGGAGGCTCGCGAGGTCGTAGACCGAGCGCATGTCCGGCAGCCACGGCTTGCGCGGCTTGGGCAGCTCGGCCACGCGGGCGGCCCGACCGAGCGTGCTGACGAGACGCTGGATGTCGGTGGGCCCGAGGTCCGCGGCGTCGTCGGCGCCCTCGACGCGCGGCGGCTCCCACTCGACGCCTCGGCCGAAGGTGAGCGTCTCGACCTTCATGTCGGGGGGCGGCGGGACGTCGGAGGTCCACCCACCGGCATACCCCGTCTGGAAGGGGACGAGCCGGCCGGGGCCGGTCTTGGACACGGCACGGCCGGGCAGCGCAGGGTCGAAGAAGGCGGCCTCCTTGGACCCGAGCACGTCGTCGGAGTCGTTCTCGTCGGCCATCCGCAGCGCCATGCGGAGGTTGGTGTTGGCGCGGAGGTTGTCCTTGATGACACCCGCGGGACGCTGCGTCGCGAGGATGAGGTGCAGGCCGAGCGACCGGCCGCGCTGCGCGACGTTGACGACGCCGTCGACGAACTCCGGCACCTCCTGGACGAGCGCGGCGAACTCGTCGACGACGAGGATGAGCGACGGCGGGGCGTCCACCTCTCCGCGACGCTCGAGCTCGAGGAGGTCCTTGGCCTTGTGCCGGGCGAGCAGGTGCTCGCGGTAGTGCAGCTCGGCCGCGAGCGAGGCGAGAGCACGACGGACGAGGTGCGGCGAGAGGTCGGTGACGAGACCGACGGTGTGCGGCAGCTTGACGCAGTCGCGGAAGGCCGAGCCACCCTTGTAGTCGACGAGCAGGAAGGTGACGCGCTGCGGCGAGTGGGCCGCGGCCATGCCGAGGATCCAGGCCTGGAGCAGCTCGGACTTGCCGGCACCGGTCGTGCCGCCGACGAGGGCGTGCGGGCCGTCGGAGCGGATGTCGACCGAGAAGGTGCCCTGGCTCGACTGGCCGACGATGGCGCGCAGGTTGCCGGGCTTGCGGGGCAGCACGGCGGGCGCGTAGGGACCGGTGAGGATCGAGCGCGACTCGCCCCACTTCTCGATGACGGCCTCCTCGGAGCTCGCGAGGTCGGTGCCGGCGAGGGTGAGGAGCGAGACGGCACGCGGCAGGTCGCTCGCGTCGTCGACGGGGACGCCGGCGTCGACGACCGGTGCGAGCTGGCGGGCGCAGGCCATGGCCTCGTCGTAGCCGATGCGGTCGACGGCGACGGGCTGGACCTCCTCGCCGGCGTGGACGTAGCCGGCGAGCGAGCTCTGGTCGTCGCTGACGACGAGGAAGGTGCGGCAGGCCGCCGGGAGCAGCTGCTGGGTCTCGGCGACCCAGAGCACGAGGACGCCCTGGTGGTGGCCGCGCTCGGCGATGGCGACGAGACGGCTGCGGTCGATGGGCGGGTCGCTCTCGACGAGCACGAGGACGGTCGGGCGCTCGGCGCTGGCCTGCTCGCGCTCCTTCGCGGCGCCCTTGGCCTCGATGATGTCCTCGAGGGCGTCGGCGAGCGCCGAGCAGGCCGGGGCGCTGGCGGCGAGGTGGTCGGTGCCGATCGGGCTGTGCGGCGACGTCGTGTGCGGCAGCCACTTGAGGAAGTCCCAGTCGCGGGCCGAGCTGCCCGAGGCGAAGGAGCAGACGGCGAGCTCGGCGGGCGAGTGCAGCGCCGCGGTCTGGAGCACGACCGAGCGCGCGGCACCGAGGGCGTTCGTGCGCTGCCCCGCGACACCGATGGCGCCGTCGGCGAGCGGGGTCGCGACGATCGGCACGTCGTGCACGACCTCGAGGCCGTGCAGCTGCTCGGAGACCTCGAGCCACGCCTCGGCCTTCGAGCGGCCGACGGCCGGCATCTTGATCGCCGAGCGGGACGGGCGGGTGCCGAGCCCGAGCCGGAGCTCGGCGTAGCCGTTGCCGTCGCGGCGACGGGTCCAGAGCAGGGCGCTCCGGTCGCGCACGGCGGTCAGGCAGTCGGTGCCGCTGGGGTGCTCACCGCGACGGGTGTGGCCCTCGACCTCGAGGGAGCCGCGGATGCGCTGCGAGAGGAGTGCGAGGTCCTCCGTGAAGTCCTCCATCGCCTGCGCGAAGTCCTTCTTCTGCTGGCGGCGGGCCTCGTAGTAGGTGCCCGCCATCATGACCGGCATCATGAGCATGAAGATGATCGAGAACGGGCTCTTCGTGATGGCGAAGAGCACCGCCCCCATGAGCAGCGGCACGATCATCGCGACGAGCGGCATCGGGTTGGGCTTGCCGCGCTCGGGCAGGTCCGGGACCTGGAACTCCTGGCCGGAGAAGAGCGGCGCCACGCGCGGAGAGCGCGAGAACGCCACGGTGCCGGCGTCGCCCGACAGCACGCCGCTGCCGGGTCGCGTCACCACGCCGTCGCCCTCGAGGTGCACCTCGAGCTCGGTGTCGCCGATGCGCACGACGTCACCGCTCTTGAGGTGGGCACGGGTGACCTGCTGCCCCCCGGCGGTGATGCCGTTGGCCGAGCCGAGGTCGACGACCTCGACGACCTCCTGGATGACGAGCTTGGCGTGCTTGCGCGAGACGGACTCGTCGGACAGCTGCACCTCGCTGCCGCGGCCGCGGCCGATGTATGCCGTCCCGCGGGCGAGCGGGAACTCGCGCCCGGCGTCGGGGCCCGTGCGGATGTAGGCGACGGCCGCGGGCCGGCCCCGGTCGACGAAGCCCTCACCGGCACGGGTCGTCGAGACGCGCATGCCGGACTGGAGGCCGCTCTCGGCGACGGTCGCACGGGGGTCGAGGCCACGCATGTCCTGGTCGACGAGGGCGAGCGTCATCGGGGCGTCGACGCCGAGCACGCTCGAGCGGTGCGGGTCGGCTGCCGCGAGGTAGGCGGCGAGGTCCCCGACCGTGGTGGCGGAGTCCGTCGTCGCGACGAGGTCGGTCTCACGGTCTCCCGACCGGAGGACGAACTTCAGCTTCACGCGTCACCCTTCGTGCTGTTCGAGGCGTTCGAGTTGTTCGGGCTCGATCCTGCTCCGCGCCGGCTGCCGCGACGTCCGGCGTCGCGGCCGGGCGCGCTCGTGCCGATCCCGGCCTTGGTGGTCTTGCCCCGTCGAACCGGCTGCTGCGGACCGCCGTGGCGGCGCGACGTCCGCGCGAGGGCAGGGCCGAGTCCGGCCCCGGTGGGCAGGTGGTCGCGGAAGGTGCGCAGCGACACGTCGCCCCGCAGCTTCTGCCAGAAGCCCTGCCCGCTGCGGATCCGCTTGCGCGCCGTCTCGACGTCGGCCCAGAAGGCCTCGACCTCCTCGGGCGTCGGCTCGGCGACGTCGAAGACGTGGCCGTTGGCGGCGGCCGCGAGCGGCACGAGCGCCAGGTTCGGCGCCGGGGCCCCGACCGGGGTCGCCCCCGTCTTCGAGGGCTCGCCGGGGCGGAGGGGCTCGGTGCGCCCCGGGTCGGCCGGCTCCGAGACCGAGGAGGTCACGCGGACCGGGGCGCCCATGAGGGCGCCGTCGACGACCGGGCTCGGCTTCTCGGGCGGCGGGCCGAAGACGTGCTCCTCGAGGGCGCGCGCCTGTTCGAGTCGAGTTCCCTTGACCGGCAGCGGCATCCGCAGGTCGCGGGCCGTGTCGACGACCTCGCGCCACCCGCCGCTGACACGGCTCGCGGTCTCGCCGGTCGTGCGCCGGCGACGCCGCCGCAGCCACTTGGCGAGTCGGATCGCGCCGTAGACGAGGAGCAGGACGAGCAGCGGCACGACGACGAAGAAGAAGAGCCACCGAAGCCAGTCCGGCCAGTTGTCGGGGTCGAGCGGGTTCTTGTCGTCCTTGGGCGGGTTCTTCAGCTGGGTCGCGTTCTGCGCCTGATCGGGACCCTGGAGGACGCTCGGCGGATTGTTGGCCGCGGGCGGGGGCACCTGGGCGCCGGTCTTCTTCTCCTCGGACTTCTGGATCAGCTGCTGCGGCTTCTTGTTGCGGTCTGGGACGAACTGCTTCCAGTAGATCGGCTGCCACGAGCCGTCGGTCTTGGCGATCTCGACCCAGGCGTGGACGTCCTTGCCCTTGATCGCGCCGGTGGCGTCGGGCTCGGCGCCGAGCACCACCCGGGCCGGCACGCCGAGGCGGTTGGCCGCGAGGGCGAGCGCCGACGCGTACTGCTCGTCGTTGCCGGCCAGCTGGGTGGCCTTCATGAACTGGGTCATCCGCCGGAGGCTGTGGCCGGGGAGGAAGACGTTCTGGTAGTCGCCCGGGGCGCCGCCGTCCGTGTAGGCGCCGTCCTGCATGGCCTTGGCCACGGCGACGACCTTCTGCCACTGGCCGTCGACGCGCTCGGTCCACGGCGAGATCTTGTCGTCGATGAAGGTGAGGTTCTGGCTGTCGACGACGGTGCCGTCGGCCACGTCGACGTCCTTGGGCAGCTGCGCGTCGACCTTCTGCGCCAGGGCGCTGACGGAGTACGTGTCGCCGGCCTGGAGCTTCTCGGGCAGGACGCCGGTGTCGGTGTCGACGTTGAAGCGCAGGTCGTCCGCAAGCTGGTCCCCCCGGGGTCCACCGAAGTCGAGACCCGTGACGGTGCCGAACGTCGGCAGCCAGACGTCGCTGTAGCCACCGGCCGGCACACCGACGGTCGCGGTGACCGGGTCACCGGCCCCCTCCGCGGCGATGTGGCTGCCGACCTTGCGGAAGCTCGTGCCCTCCGGGACCTCGCCCGTGCCGAGGTTGGCGTTGTTGCCCGCGCCCCACACGACGTCGTCGTAGGAGTCGAGCGCCGCGATGCGCACCGGGACACCGGGCGGCAGTCCCTTGACCGTGAGCAGCGTCTTGTCGAAGAGCTCGGAGCCGTTGGGCTCGGTGTACTGGCGGAAGCCGGCCAGCGGGGAGGCGTACTGCGTCACGTCGACTGGCGGCTGGAGGCCGGTGCGGAGCACCGTGCGGTCAGCGGGGTCGGCGCCCGGCAGCATCGGACCGACGAAGAAGCCACCCACGGTCGCGACGGCGAGCAGGGCCGCGGTGGTGACCGCGCGCGTCGCACGACCCGCGCCGTTCTGTAGCGCGGGTCGGTTGCGGTTGCTGCGCAACGCCGTCCACCCGATGGCGACGAGGGCGAAGAGGGCGCCCTGGAGCAGCACGCCTGCGGGCGTCAGCGTGCCGAGCACGATCGACGCGACAAGCAGCACCACCGGCGCGACGAGCGCCGTCACCGCGCCGGTCCACCGGCGCGCGACGCCGTAGGTCAGCGACCCACCGACGAGCGCGAAGAGGAACGGCAGGGCCATGTAGGGGCCCTCGGAGTCGACGGGCGGGAGCGCGGTGAGCAGCTCCTTCCAGCCTGGCACGGCCATGTGCACGAGGGTCGCGAACGTCTCGCCCGACGGGATGAACCCGGCGATGAGGTCCTCGCGGACCGCGAGCGGACCACCGAGGAGGAGGTATGCCGCCGCGACCGCGAGCAGCGTGAGCACCCCGGGTGCCCGGAAGGTCGCGGTCACGTGGGCGACGAGCACTCCGATGACGAGACCGGCGAGGCCGACCCAGAGCCAACCGAGGCCGAAGAACGTCGTGCGGAAGCCGACGAGGGCGAGGCCCACGAGCACGACGGTGAAGCCGGCGTCGACGAGGTGGGTGGTGGTGGGCAGCAGACGCGACAGCTGCGTGCGGACGCGCTCACCCGCGGACGGGGGCGTGACCAGTGCGGACGGGGGCGGTGCAGGGATCGAGCCGGCAGCGCCGGGAGACGTCGGAGAGCTCATCGGGCCACCCCTCCGACGAGAAGTGTGCGGAGGTCCTCGAGCGCGGCGAGCGTGAGGATGACGAGGCCACCGCCTCGACGGATGCCGTGGTCGGCCTGCGGGTCGAGGACGACGATGACGCGCGTCACCTCGGGCGGGAACTGCCCGGCCGCGCGCTGCAGCTCGATGAACGGCCGGTGCGGACCGGTGACGATGAAGCACGTGCTCGTGTCGGGCGCGAGGTCGGCGGCGTCGAGCGAGGTGGTGAAGAGGTCGACGGGCCCGGGCTCGACCCGGGACATCGCGTCGAGGCCGACCTGCGGCACCGACTTCGTGACCTTCTGCGACCCGCAGACGATGGTGCAGTCCTGCTCGTCGAGCATGACGCGGACCATGATCGAGGAGCCGACCGAGATGGCCGTCTCGACGTCGGCCTGGATCGCCGTCGGCGCGTTCGCCGCCATGACGTCCCGCTCGACGTCGCGGTCGCTCCGGCCGGTCTTGCCGTGACCCGAGCGGTACTGCTCCGGGTCGGGGTCCACGATGATCGTCACGTGCGACCGGCGCGTGTCGAGGAACTGGCGCACGAGGAGCTTGCCGGCCTTGGCCGAGCTGCGCCAGTGGATGTATCGGCGGTCGTCGCCGGGCTGGTACTCGCGCAACGCGTGGAAGGCGAGGTCGCTCATCGACACGTCCTCGGTGGTGCTGCCCTCGAGGTCGCGCAGCAGACCGGCGCCGAGCGACTCGAGCGCGACGGTGCGGGGGTGGACGAAGAGCTCGGTGCGCTCGGTCCACGTCAGGGTGCGGCGCATGAGACCCAGCGGGTCACCCTGGACCGTCGTGGCGGGCCCGACCTGGATGACGCCGCGGCGCGACGTCGGCACGACGAAGAGCTCCTCGTGGGCGTTGCCCGAGGTCAGGGCGGGGAGCACGAATCGCGCGGCCGACAGACCCACCGGCAGCTCGACGAGGATCGGCAGCATGGGGGTGCGGGCCTCGTTGGTGACGAGGATGCGCCCGGTCGCGGGGTCGCCGACGACGACACGGCGCGGGTCGACCTCGGCGAGGATGCGGACCTTGGTGCGACCGAGGGCGAGGACGAAGCAGATCGCGAAGAGGAGCAGGGCCGCCGCGGCCACCATGAGCAGCTCGGTCCAGCCCCAGCGGGCCCCCACGAACCAGCAGACGAGGCCGAGCGCGAGGATCGTCCAGCCGAGCGGTGAGATCCACCGGAGGATGCCGGCGACCGGGCGCCACACGCCCTCGGTCTGACCGGCCACCTGCTCGATGGATCGTGTGATCGGCGCGGTGATCTGGCGGATCCCACGGCTCGTCGTGCTGGTCACGGCCCGCGCCCGCGCGCCGGTGGCCGCCGTCGGGACGGGCGCCGCCACGGGGGCGCCGGCAGCCGGCGCTCCCCTGCGTGACGGCATACGGAAGCGGCCGCCGCGACGCGACGACGTGGCCCCCTGGTCCTGCTGGGTCATGCGGTCCCCTTGGTTGCTTCGACGGTCGGGGTCAGGCCGAGGCGCGCTCGGCCGGCGGCGCGATGTCGCCGAGGATCTGGTCGACGCACTGCTCGACGGTCGTTCCGGCGAACTGCGCCTCGGCGTTGAGCAGGAGGCGATGGCTGAGGATCGGCTCGGCGAGCAGCTTGATGTCGTCGGGCACGACGTAGGTGCGGCCCTGGCTCGCGGCCCACGTCTTGGCGCAGCGGACGTAGGCGAGGCAGCCACGGACCGAGAGGCCGAGCTTGAGCGACGGGTGACGGCGCGACTCCTCGGCGATCCGGCTGACGTAGCCGAGGATCGCCGGGTCGACGTGCACCTCGTCGGCGAGCTTGGACATCTCGACGATGACGTTGCTCGCGATGAGCGGGCTCAGCGTCTTGGCGCGGTCACGTGTCTTGGCGTCGGCGAGGACGGCGATCGTCGCCTCGTGGTCGGGGTAGCCGACGCTCGCCTTCATGAGGAAGCGGTCGAGCTGCGCCTCGGGCAGGCGGTAGGTGCCGGCCTGCTCGATGGGGTTCTGGGTCGCGATGACCATGAACGGCTCACCGACGGAGTGCGGCTTGCCGTCGATGGTGACCCGCCCCTCCTCCATGACCTCGAGCAGCGCCGACTGCGTCTTCGGCGAGGCGCGGTTGATCTCGTCGGCGAGCACGATGGTCGCGAAGATCGGGCCCGGGTGGAACTCGAAGCTCTGCTTCGTCGGCTCGTAGATCGTGACGCCCGTGACGTCGCTCGGGAGCAGGTCGGGCGTGAACTGGATGCGGCTGTGCGTGCCCTGCACCGTGGCCGAGAGGGCGCGGGCGAGCTGCGTCTTGCCGGTGCCCGGGAAGTCCTCGAGGAGCATGTGCCCCTCGGAGAGCAGGCAGGTCAGCGCGAGCCGCGTCACGTGCTGCTTGCCGAGGACGGCCTTCTCGATGTTGCCGACGAGCTGGTCGAAGGTGTGCGCGAACCAGGTGACCTGCTCCTGCGTGATGCGACCTGTGGTGGGGGTGGCCGTCATGGCTGTCGTTCTCCTGTCATGTGTTTCATCGATCGTGGGGTATGCCGTGTGGCTGGGTCGGGGCGCGGCAGGCTCCCTCGGGGGAGCGGGCCGTCACCCCCAGGGATTGCGTTGCGCGGAGTCGGACCCGTTCGACGACGAGCAGGTCACGCGGACCCAGCCGTTGGGGAACCCGAAGAACTTGTTGGAGTCGTTGCCGCCGTTGCTCGGGCGGTGCGACCCGCCGGAGCCGTTGTCGGGGTTGGACCAGCCGCCGTCGGAGCTGTCGACGGTGCAGCTGATGGCGCCGTTGTAGTTCGAGAGGTTGTAGCCGATGTGGTTGCAGTTGGAGCCGCACTGGGTGCCGTCCGGCTTGAGGCACCCGGTCGCGCCGCAGCCACTGCCCTTGTAGACCGAGTTCACCTTGGGCTTGGGCGCGGCGTTCGTCGTGCCCGAGATCGAGGTGTACGGACCCCAGCCCGAGTCGGTCGCGAAGGCGCGGACCCGGATGGTGCGGGTGTCGCTGTAGCCGAGGCCACCGATCGTCGTCGACTCCCGGCCGGCGCCGAACGTCTCGTTCTTGTCGCCGGTCACCTGGTACTGCGTGATCGGGCGGCCGTTGTTGGTCGGCGCGTTCCACGTGAACGTGATGCTGTTGTTGTCGTGGTTCTCGCCCGGGTTGCGGATCGCCCGGGTCGGACCGAAGGGGTGGTAGGTGACGCTGTTGGACCACGGCGAGCACCGCCCGGCGACGTTGCAGGCCTGGATCTCCATCGACTGCTGGTTGTTGCCGAGGTTGGACGCGGTGCCGCCCGAGCAGCCGCTGCCGCACGCCCACGAGCCGGTACGGCCCTCGTTGGTGCGCCAGTTGACCTTGTCGTAGCCTCGCGAGCGCGAGTCACCGAGGCTGAACGAGGCGTTCGCCGCGTAGTTCTCGGTCGGCGTCGTGACCGACGTGAGGTTGGGCGTCTCCGGGATGCCGTCGGCGGTGTAGCTGCTGAAGTTGGCCTTGTCGGAGGTCGCCGGTCCGCCGTTCGTCGCCGTGACGACGTACTGCACCGTCTGCCCCTGGTAGGGGATCGTGTCGCTCGCGACGCGCTGGTCACCCCCGGACACGGTGGCGATGAGGTTCCACGCGCCGCCACCGGTGCGACGGAAGACGTCGTACTTGGTGATGGGCGGCCCGTTCGGGTCGGTCGCGGACCACGCGATGGAGACCTGGGCGTTCGCCTCGCCGGGCACGGGCTCGCGCGGGCTCAGCGTCGGCGCCGGCACCGCGGCCGGCTTGCCGAACGACTGCGCCTTGACCTGCGCCCCGAAGGGACCCCAGCCGGCCTCGTTGTTGGCCTGGACCCGGACGTTGTAGGCGTCGTTGTTGATGAGGCCGCTGATGACCTTGGTCAGCCCCGGTGCGGCCACCTCGGCCTGGCCGGTCGCGCCCGCGCTGCCGCCGATGTTGACCCACTGGACGCGGTACTTGAGCACCTTGCTGCCCTCGTTGGGCGGCTCGCTCCAGCGCACCGTCAGCTTGCGGTCGCCCGGCGTGATGTCGGTGATCGACGTCGCCTTCGGCTTGGTGTCGGGCCGCACGGTGTTGCTCCGCGGGCTCTGGTCGGACCAGCCGACGGGGTTGCGGCTGCGGACCGTGAACGAGTAGTCCTGACCGTTGGTCAGCCCCGTGACGGTGCACGGGGAGGACGAGCAGGCCTTGGTGCCACCACCCGGTCCGATCGCGGTGACCTCGTAGGCCTGGATCGGCAGGCCGCCGTCGTAGGCCGGCGGCCGGAAGTCGACCCGCGCGCTGCTGCCGAGGATGCGGTCGGCGACCGCGGTCGGCGCGGCCATGGGGTCGGGCTTGCTGCGGACGCTGACGGAGACCTGGCCGAGCGCCGCGGGTCGACCGGGCGCGTCGACGGCCTGAACCGTGATGCGCGCGTCGCCACGGCCCTTGTCCGACGCGGACACCGTGATCTGGCAGCCGCTCTGTGTGACGCTCACTCCCGTGCCCGAGACGACCCGGGCCGACTGCACCTGGCAGCGGGGAGCGGACAGCGGGCTGTCGAGGTACTGCGACAGGTTGACGGTGCGGCTCGTCCCGGCGATGAGGCCCTCGACGCGAACGGGACGCAGCGTGGCTGCGGGTGGGGCGCTGACGACGCGGACCTTGATCTTGAAGGACTCCGCGCCGCCCTTGGCCTTGACGGTGACCTCACCGGTCGTGCCCTCCTGGGCGGCCGGCTGGGCCTTGAGGACGACCTGGCGCCCACCGGCACCGGTCTGGTTCAGGTCGACGCGGTCGATGGCGGGGTCCCACGTCGCTTCGTACTGCGCCGTGCTCGCATCCATCCCGGTGGGCAGCCAGGCGTGGCAGAGCCGCGGGATGTCGAAGGTGCGGGCCGGGCCGTCGGCGACGAGGCGGACCTCGTGGTCGGGGCAGCGGAGCACCGGCACGTCGGGTCCGATCTGGACCGGGATCGTGACGTACGCCTTCTGGGCCGCCTTGTCGGACGGGCCGGTCGCGTTCGTCACCTCGAGCATGAGGGCGGCCGGTCCGACGTAGCCGTTGGTGGAGGTGAGCTTGAGCTCGGTGCCGGACGAGAGGGCGGACTGGAGGTCCTCGTCGGGGGACGTCGAGATCGTCTCGGGCGACGTGACCGAGACCTTGCCGCCACGGGGGTCGACGACGTAGTCGGCGAGGCTGACGTCGACCGTCGAGTCGGCGCCCATCTTGATGGTCTTGCCGTCGACGACGTAGGGCGCACCGTTGGTGCCGGCCGGCACGTAGATGAGGGCCATGGCCGACGCGCCGTCGGCGTCCTCGATGAGGTAGGGCACGACGCGTGCCTGCGGACGCAGCTGGATGCGCAGCTTGCGACCCTCGCGGACGACGCCGTCGCCGATGAACTTCGTGATCTTGAGACTCGCCTGGTCACCGTCGAGGTCGCGGTCGTTGGCGAGCGCGTCGACGAGGATCGAGGTCTCGCCCTGCTTGGCGAGGCCGGTGTCGTCGACGGCGATCGGCGGGTTGTTGAAGTCCTTCTGGCCGCGGACGGTCAACGTCGACTTCGACGCGTCGAAGAGCCCGTCGGTGATGCCGTAGGTCAGCACCTTGGCCGGGCCGTCCTCGGGGGCGACGACCTTGAAGGTGTCGTCCTTCTGCTTCTGGAAGTCCTTGAGCACGTCGGCGTCGTTGAGCGTCGACAGGTCGACGAACGACACCGAGTCACCCGCGGCGATGAGGTCGTTGGACAGGACGTCGGCGTGGACCGTGCGCCCGGGGGCGGCGACGACGTCGTCCTCGACGGCGACCGGCGGCTGCGGGTCGCCCGGCTGGACGACGCCGACGCGCACGAAGCCCTCGCTCGTCAGGCCGAAGCGGTCGCGCAGCTGGTAGCGGATGACCTCCGTGCCGGCGCTGCGCGGGTAGGCCTCGTAGCGGATCGTCGCGGCACCGAAGCCGAGGACGCGACCGAGCTTGAGGTCGACGGCCTTGCCGTCCTCGCCGACGATCCCGCTGACGAAGGTGAGGTCACCGTCGGGGTCGACACCACTCGTCGGCACCGTGATGGCCAGGGTGTCACCGGCGGTCACGCTGGCCGAGAAGCTGCGCGCCGACGGGGGCTGGTTGGGGTACTTCACCGCATCGGGCAGCGGGTTGATCGTGACGTTGATGCGCCCCGTCACCGCCCGGGCGCGCAGGCCCTCGGGGTAGGTGGCGTACTCGAGGATGGCTGACTTCGGGCCCTTGAGGGTCTCCTGGTCGGGGACGTAGCGCACGACGGTGCCGGAGGCGAAGGCCTGACCGCCGCCGGAGAGCACCTTGACGCCGGCGGGGTCGAGCTTGAGCGGGATGCCCTCGCTCATGGAGTCGTTGTCCAGCGCCGGGATCGTCACGGCGTCACCGACGCGGACGGTCGCGACGTCGTCGACGACCGTCGGGAGCACCTTGTCCTTGGGCTCCGGCTTCTGCACGACCGACAGCTGTCCGACCGCGGTCTTCGTGCCGTCGCTGATCGTGTAGCCGACGGTGCCGCGGCGCGGCGTGTCACCGTCGAGCGGGGCCGTGGCCTCCGCGCGGACCCACCGGCCCTGCACGACCGAGACGCGCAGCCACGCGTCACCGGTGACGACGCGCTGGACCACGAGGACGTCGCTGCGCGGGCTGTAGTCGTTGGAGAGCACGTCGGCGATGACCGGCGTCTGACCACGGAGCACGGCGGCGTCCGGCGTCGCGACGGGCGGCAGGTCGACCGACGGGTTCGGCAGGATGTCGACGCGGATCCGGCCGACGCTGACGCCGGAACCGACCTGGGCGGCATACGTCACCGTCGAGGTGCCGGGGGTCTGCCCCGTGACGGTGAGGACGCTCGTGTCGAGGTTGGTGTCGAGCTTGAGCTGGCCCGGGCCCTTGACCGACTGCGCGAGGCGCATGCGGGCCTGCGGGTCGGTCGGGTCGGCGCCGGCGATGTCGTTGCCGAGCGGCTGGAGCTGCACCGGCTTGCCGACGACCGCGCGCACGACGTCGGGCTGCGTCTTCGGCGGGACGGCCTTGCTGTCCTGCTCGCTCAGCACGTCGAGCGTGACCGACGCCTTCTGGGTGCCGCCGCGGCCGTCGTCGACGACGTAGTCGACGACCTGGTCGCCCTTGTCGCCCTGCGCCTTGACCGTGAGCGCGCCGGAGCCGTCGACGCCCGTGGTGGTCGGGTCGACCGCCGAGACCTGGATCGGGTCGTTCTCGGCGTCGCGCCAGTCGGCGATGACGCCGATGCGCACCGAGCCGCTCGCGACGACGGGGTACTTCGCCTGGGCGAGCTTGGCCTGACCCGTACGGATCTTCGGCGGGGCGTTGGTGTCGGCGCCGACGATGCGGACGTTGACCTTGGCCGTGGCCCGGCCGTTCTTGGCGGTCGTGCCGTTGTTGACGGTGTAGTCGAAGGAGAACGAGCCGCTGGCCTCCTCCGGCACGGTCACCTGGACGGTCTGGCCGTCGGCCGAGGCGCTCGAGGAGATGCCCTCGACGCCGGGCTGGGTGACGTCCCCCGGCGAGATCGCGAGGATCGAGCCCTGCGAGTCGGAGTCGTTGTCGAGCACGTGCAGGGTCGAGGTGCGCCCCGCACGGACCTGCAGGTTGTCCGGCTGCGCCTTGGGCGGCGTGCGGCTCACCTCGTCGTCGACGAGGTTCTCGTCCTTCTTCTTGTTCTTGTCGTCGGTCTGCGGCGGCGGGATGACCGAGTTCCAGTTGTCGATCTTGACGCGGTTGCGGTCGATGTCCCAGACGTCACCGGAGTCGAGGTCGTTGAGGACGATGAGCCCACGGTTGACGCGCAGCTTGACGCCGTCGGTGCGCACGCCCTTCTTCATCGCTCCGAGGTCGACCGTGTCGGCGTCGGTGGGCGACCCGCAGTTGCGGCCGTAGTAGACGTTGGAGGCCCCGGCCCACGCCGCGTGGATGCAGCTCGCGAGACGCACGGGCGCGGAGAGGAAGAGCCGCTGGCCCGGAGCGCCCTGGCTCAGCTTCACGCCACCGGTCGTCGGGCTGTCGCCGGTCAGGGAGACCTGCCTCAGCTGCGCCTCGTCCTGGATGAGGACGGACGCCGCGTCGGGGCCAGGCTGCTGGAGGGCGGCGAAGGCGGGGTTGCCGGGCTCGGCGTTGCCGACCGAGAGCTGCTCCGGCTCGGTGAGCGCGTCGGAATAGAGCTTGCCGGTGGCGGAGTCCCAGACGATCCAGTGGCTGCCGACCGCCGTCACCTGCGCCGACTTCGACGTGAAGCCGAGCTTCGTCGTGACCGGCTTGGCGAAGGCGTTGCCCTCGGGCCTCAGCAGGGTGACCGTGCCCACCTCGGCGGACACGGCATACACCGTGCCGTCGACGCCGACGGCGACGGCGGAGTTGCCGCCCACCTTCGCGAGCGGCTTGGCCTGCGTCTGGAGGGCGTCGAGGCCCGTGATGCCGCTCCGGTCGTCGACCCGCTGCGCCCGCAGCTCGCCCTTGGCCGGGTCGATCATCGCGATCGTCCCGCCGCGCACGTCGACGAGCGGGGCGGTGAAGACGCGGTTGCCGGTGGCCGTGCTCGGCTTCGGCACGACGATCGACTGCTCAGGAGCGAGGGTGCCCTCGGCCGGGTTGATCGGGACGATCTGGTTGCTCGCCTTGGAGTAGCCGACGATCGCGGCGCCGTCCTGGAAGATGTCGAGACCCGAGCCGGTCGAGCCGTCGGACAGGACGCCGGCGTCGAGCTGCCCCGCCGGCTTGTTGATGCGGCCGTAGCGCGCCTGCTCGGAGTTGGTGACCCAGACGCCACCGTCGTTGAGGTCGGCCTTGCGCGCCACCTCGCCCTCGCTGCGGGTGGCGAGCCACACGAGCAGGCTCGCGACGAGGGCGACGACGACGGTGGAGATGACTCCGACCCGTCGCTTGGTAGCGGCGGTGCTCATGCGTTCCCCTGTTCGGCGACGACCATGCGGTCCTCGGCCCGGTTCTCTTCAGCTGGCGTGGTGTCGGTGCGGGCCGGGTCGTCGATGAGGGCGAGGTCGTCCTCGGTGACGAGCTTCGTCGAGAGCGCGTGCTCGACGAGTCGGGCCTTGCGGTTGGTCGCGAGCTTGCCGACGCCGCCGTGCAGGCCGCGCGTGCCCGCGTCGGCGAGCTTCTGGCAGACGTTGTCGAGCTTGCGGTTGAAACGGGTGATGGTCCAGCCGAGCCGGTCGGCGGCAGCTGCCGAGGAGGGTATCTGACTCGTACCCGCTTCCCGGCGGCGGAGGAACGGCTCGCAGAGCGCGACGATGAGCAGCTTCTGGTCGGGGGTGAACGAGACGCGCCCGACCGTGGCCGCGCCGACCTCCTCGTCGTCGGAGTCGGCGGGCGGGTCGGCGGGCGGGTCGGCCGTCACCGACGTGAAGGCGGGGCTCGCGACGTGGATCTCGAAGTCGTAGGTCGTGGGGCCGGCCGTGAACCAGACGATGAGCTGCTTCATCGCGAGCGGGATCTTCGCGCCCGGGTTGAGCCACGCCTGGAAGAGGCCCTGCTCGTCGGCGACCGTGGCGGTCAGCGTCGAGCCGGTGTTGCTCAGCCACCAGAAGCCGTTCTCGAAGGACACGACGAGGAAGGTGCGGTGCAGGTAGGGGTTGTCATCCACCTCGACGTCGCCGGTGCGACCGATGGTCAGGCCGGTGTCGGGTGACACGGAGTACTCCTCGCCGCAGAACACGACGGTCACCTTGCTGTGGATCACGATCAGGTCCCCTAATCCCTGTCGACACGCTCTCGCGCGGGTGCTCGCGGCCGACGATGTCCGGCCGCGCGGCGTTACGGACGTCTGTGGTGGTTTGGTGGTGTCTGCGTCGAGGTTGCCGGTCCGACCGTTTCGTGTCCACCCGCCGCCATACTCAGGCAGCTGGTGCCGGCCGCCCTCACTGCGCGGTCTCGCACTGGACATCGGCCCCCGGGGAGGCCTGGCCCGCGCGGGCCACGACGACGGTGGCACACACCTTGGTGCCCTTCGGTGCCTTGACGGTGTACGTCCTGGCCGTGACGGAGACGAGTCTGGCCCGCTCCGGGTTCCCGGCGTCGGACGGCGTCGGTCCGTAGGACACCCGGAAGGTGTCCTTCGTGGAGGGCTGCGGGTAGTTCCACGTGAAACGGACACTGCCCCGCCCCGACGTCGCCGAGATGGTGGGCTTGTCGAAGACTCCGTCGCCGATCGCGCTGTCGTCACCGGGCATCGAGATGGTGGCGCTCGGCGTGGGCGTCGCCGGAGTCGGGTCACCGGACCCGGACTGCAGCACGAGGAAGACGACGAGACCGACGAGGACGACGACCGAGGCGGCCAGACCCCAGAGCACCGCGGGCTTCGCGAGCGGGGACGTCGATGCCGGCCCGGAAGCCGGAAGTGCTTGTGTCCCTTGCGTGCTCGCGGCGCGACGGACCGTCGCCTCCTCGGCGGAGTCGCTCCCGAGCGGAGCGGTCTGGCTCCGCACCGGGTCGGTCACGGCAGCCGGACGGACCGGGGCCGCTGCGGCCGGGACGCTCGGGCTCGGCATCGGTGCGGGCGACCACCGCTGGCCGCCGGCCTCGGAGCGGCGGCGCGTCTCGTCGTCGAGCATGGTCGGCGACGGACCGACGGGTTGGGCCACCACGGTCTGCGGCGCCTTGATCCGGGTCCGGTCGTCGTCGTCACCGCCGCGGCCGGTCGGCGAGCCCTGGGTCTGGCTGACGAGCGTCGTGTGACCCTGCTCGTCGAGGACGACGATGGGCGTGCGGCCCAACCGCTGCTGCTGCTCGACCGCCTGCAGCGCCCGGGCGAACTCGAGCGCCGACGCCGGTCGGTGCGCGGGGTCCTTGGCCATCGCCTGGGCCAGCAGGCGCTCGAGGCCGGCCGGCACGTCCTGGCGGCCCGTCGCGGGCGGCGCGGTGCTCCGGATCCGCGGCATCAACGCATACGCCGAGTTGTCACCGCCCGGGATCTCGAACGGCGAACGGCCGACGAGCAGCTGCCACAGGGTCGCGGCGAGCGAGTAGACGTCGGAGCGCTCGTCGCCGTTGCTCTGGCCGTAGAGCACCTCCGGCGGGGCCCACGGCACCGAGACGCCGACGTCGTCGGTGGCCTCGGCCGGGGCGTCGCCCTCGCGGGCGCCGCGACCGGCGATGCCGAAGTCGGTCAGGCCCGGGGCGCCGTAGGCGCTGATGAGGACGTTGGCCGGCTTGATGTCGCGGTGCGTGATGTGGGCGCGGTGTGCCGTCTCGACGGCACTCGCGAGCTGGATGCCGGTGCGCAGGACGTCCTCGACCGAGAAGCGCTCGGCCCGGGCCCGCATCGCCAGGTTGGGCGGCGGGTAGTACTTCATGACGAGGTAGGGCCGGCCGTCGTCGGACGCACCCGAACGGAAGACCTGCACGATGTACGGGTGGTCGCCGAGGGCGGCCATGGTGTCGGCCTCCTCGACGAACTGCTGACGCAGCGCGTCGGTCAGGCCCTCGGACTTGAGCACCTTGACCGCGACCGGCATGCGGGGGCTCTGCTGCTCGTAGAGGAAGACGTCGGCGTAGCCGCCGGAGCCGAGCGGCTGGACGAAGACGAGGCCCGGGATCTTCGGGGGCGCACCCTTCTTCACGAGGCACCTCCGTCCGCGGCCGGCAGGTGGTGGTCGGGCGTGCGGGTCACGACGCCGCCTCGAAGGTGAAGGAGACCTCGTCGGCCATGGACACGAGCGACCCGGGCTCGAGGACCTGCTGGTCGTTGGCACGCAGGCGGAGGGGGCTCTCGCCGGGCAGCGTCACCGTCGTGCCGTTGGTCGTCCCGAGGTCACGGATGAGCACGTGCCAGCCCTCGAGGATGACCTCGACGTGGTTGCGCGAGACGTCGCGCTCGGGGCTCGGGACCTTGACCACGTGCGGTCGGTCGTGGACGGCCAGGCCGTCGCCGAGCTTCGGCGCGCGGCCGAGCAGCACGCTGCGGTCGAGGGTCACGACGTCACCCGTCGACAGGCGGAGCACGCCCAGCGGCGGTCGCGGCATCGTGAACGGCTCCTGCGGCGGGATGCTCGAGCCGCACACCCGACAGCGATCACTGTGCGGAGGCGTCGGGTGGCCCGCTGAGCAGAGGACGGCGAGGACGCTGGGTCCGGAGAAGGTCTGGTTCTGCGCGGCGTTGCGTGCCTCGAGGAGGGCGCTTCGGTCGACGGTCAGCTCCGTCTCGTCGTCGTCGGTCCCCGCGCCGATGGCGGCGGTGTGCGCGGGCGGGTCCGCGACGGATTCCGCGCCCGTAGCCGCCGGGGGGACCGGGGGGACCGGGGGCAGGGCGACGGGGAGCGAGACGGGCACGTCGAAGGTGGGCTCGGCAGGCGGCTGCGCCGCGCTGGCGTATGCCGTCGCCGCCGTCGGTGTGGATGGCGCGGTCTGCGCGGGTGCGGGGGCGGTGCTCGCCAGCGGCGGTCCGGTCGAGATGAGCGGCGTCGCCTCTGGTGCGCGGACGCCGGGGGGCGGGGTGTTCATCGGGGGGAGCAGACTCGGGGCCGGCGGCGGCGTGTGCCGCCCCGAGAAGGTCGGGACCTCCGGCTCCGGCTCGGGCTCGGGCACCTCGGCGGCCGGGGTGGACCGGGCCCACGGCACGGAGGAGATGAGGCCACCCTCGGGCACGACGGGAGCCGACAGGATGGGCCGCGCCGGCACCTCGGGCGCCGGGGCAGCGTTCGTGACCGGCGCGTCGGAGGCGTCGGCGACGGACGGGACCGACGGGGTGGGAAGGTGGTCGTCCTCGTCGTGCCCGGCCTCGTCGTCGTCGGACCGCGTCAGTGACGCAAGCACCTTGCGGTGCTCGTCGGCGGCCGTGGTGTGGCCGAAGAGGTAGTCGTAGCTCGGCGGCGCAGCGGGCTGGTCGTCGTCCGCGTCGTCCGTCTCGTCGGGGTCGTCGAGTGCGGAGGTGGTGGGCCCCGCGGCCGGACGACGGACCGCTCCGGCCACCGGGGCGGACGGAGTCGTCGACGTCGGGGACGCGTCGGGCTCGAGCACCGGGCGGCCGGCCCACGTCGAGTCGACGTCACGCGGCGCCGCCGCGGGCAGGTCGTCGGCCACGGGCGCCGGCGCTGTCGGCCCTGTGGGCGCTGTCGGCGCTGTCGGCGTTGCCGGTGTCGGTACGGGTGTCGTCGCCGGTGCCGTCATGGCGACGGGTGACGGGGACGTCGGCGCCACGGGCGCGGTGGACGGCGAGGGCGCCGGAGCGACGGCCTCGGTCGGCGAGGAGGCCGTCGGCTGAGTCGGCGGCGTCACCGGCTCGGACGGCACGGACGGCACGGACGGCACGGACGGCACGGACGTGTCGTGACCGGATGCAGCGGCGGGGGCGGGTGTCTCGCCGGACGCACCTGCCCCGTCACCCAGGAGGTCGCTCGACGGGGTGGCACGAACCGGCACGGCCGGGGTGACCGAGGTCCACGAGCGGAGCGCCGGCAGCAGAGCGGGGAGAGGCCCTGTGGCGACGACCTCCGGCGTGCGGGAGGGCTCGGCCGCACTCTGGGAATGACCTTGCGCTGCAGTCTCTTTCGCACCCGACATGTCGGACGTCGCTGCAGCAGAGGTGGATTCGTCGTTCGAGGCGCTGACGTCGGATGTCGTCGGCGGAGTGCCACCCTGGGCCCAGCTGCGTTCCCACGTCGAGCGGCCAGGCAGGCTCTGCGCGTCAGGACGGTCCGAGGACGCCCTGCCGTCCGCTGTCGATGTGGCGAAGGTCGGGATGCCGCCCGACCCCGTGGCGTCGTCACGCCCGGGCGCCGCCTCCGGCTCGGACACCGCCGCTGCGTCGGGATGGTCCACGTGCTGCCCGCTCACCACCGGCGCACCGGCCGCAGCGATGGACGCCGCCGTCTGCTGCGGGGTCGCGTCGGCGGGCTCGTCCGGCACGGTGGGCTGCGCCGACTCGCCGACGAGCGCTGCCGCGGATGCGGTGCCGGGCGACGGCGATCCGGCCGCGAGGCCCTGCCGAGGCACGGGCTGCGCCCGCTCGGACTCCTCGAGCACGCGGAGCACGATCCGGTCGGGCTGCTCTGGGAGCTCGAGGTCCGTCCAGACCTTGCTGCTCGTGGCTCGCACGTCGTGCTCGGTGCCGTCAGCGAGGGTCACGAGAGCCGAGACCGGCCCGAAGGCGACGATGCGCGTGCGGGGCTGCCAGTGCACGCCGACGAAGTGGTGCGCCTTGCGCATCCCGCCGGCCGTCAGCACCTCGACGACGTCGTCGATGTCACCGCCGTCTGCCGCGTCGCTCGCAGCGATGGTGCGCTCGTCGTCCTCGTCGAGTCCGATGAGCAGGTGCATGCCGGGGCCCCCGATGTGCGTCCACCCTTCGGGGGCCCGGTCGACAACCACGGACGGGCCACTCACGTCTACGACCTGCTCTCCCCTGATGAGCCGTTCACGTTCTCGCGCGGGGTCGTGTCCTCGTCGACGTCCGAGTCGGAGTCCTCGCCCTGTACGGCGACGACGATAGCAGTGACGTTGTCGCGGCCACCGGCTGCGACACCACGTCGCACGAGCTCCTCGGCGGCCTCGTCGGCGTCGGGGTGATCGGCGAGGACGGCCTCGATCTCCTCCCGGGTGAGCTCGTTGGACAGACCGTCGGAGCAGATGACGAACGCCTCGCCGGGGTAGGGCGGGAAGACCCACGTGTCGACGACACCCATCGGGTCGCGCCCGAGCGAGCGCGTGACGACGTTGCGCCCGGGGTGGCGGTGCGCCTGCTCCGGGGTGATGAGGCCCCGCTCGACGAGTTCCCAGACCTCCGAGTGGTCGACGGTCACCTGCGAGAGCCGGCCGTCGAGGCAGCGGTAGACGCGGGAGTCGCCGATGTTGAAGACCGCCCAGTGACGCGACCCCCCGACGGACACGAGGGCGAGGCCGGCGACGGTCGTGCCCATCCCGGTCTGCTCGGGGTGTCGCGCGGCCGACGCGAGGATGCGGCGGTTGGCCTCGCCGACCTGGGCGACGACGTCGCGCACCTGCACGACGGGCCGGTCGGCGAGCTCGGCGACGGTCTCGGCGGCGATCCGGCTCGCGACCTCGCCCGCAGCATGGCCACCCATGCCGTCGGCGACGACGTAGACGGTGCCCCGCGTGCACGCGGAGTCCTCGTTGTGCGCCCGGACCCGACCGACATCGGTGGCCAGGCCCGCCGAGATGGCCGGCAGCGTCGTGCTCATGCGTCCACGTCCAGGTCGGTGGCAGCGGTGGCAGCGCCGGCGTCCGAGCCGTCAGCGGAGCCCCACGGGGTGACGCGCGCCGTCGTCAGCACCTGGCGGATGAGCTCGTAGTCGGCCACGGCGTCGGCGCCACCCACGGCGCCGGTCAGCTGGACGAGGTGTGCCGGGGCATCGGCCGCGGCGGACGCCCCGGAGGTCACGAGGTGGAAGAGGTTGGCCTGCAGGACGGTCTCGACGTCTGCGTCCGGCCACGTCGCGTCGCAGCCGACGAACTGCGCGCCCCCGAGGTCGGCGGCATACGGCTCGGAGACGGCTCCGCCCCGCGAGGTGGCCAGGGAGGCGATCTGCTCGAGGGAGTCCTCGATGCGGAAGGACGACCCGCACTGCTCGATCGTGACGACGACGTTGGGTGCGAAGGACCCCTCGCGCGGGAGTCGCGCCGCCATCGTCGTTCCCGGCGCGTGCGCGGGCTCCCAGCCCTCCGGCACCTCGAGGGCCACCGACGGCTGGCCCGGGAAGTCGGCGCTCGGGTAGGCGAGGGTGCTCATGGGCTCGTTCCTTTCGGTCGTTCCCGCGGGGGTCGGGGACGGCGCGGTCAGTCAATCATTCACGGCATGCCGTGTCAGATCGGGTGACGCACCGTCACGGCGGCGATGGCGGCGCGGGAACGAGGTCCCGTCGAGCGTACGACCGCACCACCCGGCGCCGCGATGGGGAGAACTCCCCACCGCACGATGGGCGGCCGCTCAGGCGCAGCCCACGCGCCGCAGCCCGCTCAGGCGCGGACACAGGGCGGAGCCCGAGGGCCTCGAACCGTCAGCCCACCGACTCGCGGGCGGCCCACCAGGCGAGCAGCTTCTCGCGGGCCGCGTCCTTGCCGATGGGCCCGTCGTCGAGGCGGACCGACAGGAGGAAGTCGTAGGCCTCTCCCAGCACCGGACCGGGACGGATGGCCAGGGCCTCGGCGATCTCGTTGCCGTCGAGCTCGGGACGGACGCTCGCCAGCTCCTCCTCGGCCGCCAGGCGCTCGATGCGCTTCTCGAGGTCGTCGTAGGCCCGCGACAGCCGCTGCGCCTTGCGGGCGTTGCGCGTCGTGCAGTCCGACCGCGTCAGGCGGTGCAGGCGCGTGAGCAGTGGTCCGGCGTCGTTGACGTAGCGCCGCACGGCCGAGTCGGTCCACTGCCCGTCGCCGTAGCCGTGGAAGCGCAGGTGCAGCTCGACGAGGCGTGCGACCTGCTTGGTCGTGTCCTTGTCGAAGCGCATCGCCTTCATCCGCTTGCTCGCGAGCTTGGCGCCGACGAGCTCGTGGTGGTGGAAGGAGACGCCGCCGCCGTCCTCGAAGCGCCGGGTGGCCGGCTTGCCGATGTCGTGGAGCAGGGCGGCAAGACGCAGCACGAGGTCGGGGCCCGGCACCGACTCCGGCGGACCGTCGGCGGGGCCCTCGAGGTCGATCGCCTGCTCGAGGACGATGAGCGAGTGGTCGTAGACGTCCTTGTGCCGGTGGTGCTCGTCGAGCTCTAGGCGCAGCGCGGGCAGCTCGGGCAGGAAGACCTGGGCGAGGCCGGTGTCGACGAGGAGGGTCAGACCGAGCCGGGGCTGGGGCGACAGGAGCAGCTTGGTGAACTCGTCGCGGACCCGTTCGGCCGAGATGATCGAGAGCGTCCCGGCCCGCTCGACCATCGCGGCCCGCACCTCGGGCGCGACGTCGAAGCCGAGCTGCGAGGCGAAGCGCGCCGCCCGCATCATCCGCAGCGGGTCGTCGGCGAAGGACTCCTCGGGCGCGGCCGGTGTCATGAGGCGCTGCCGCACGAGGTCGGAGAGCCCGCCGTGGACGTCGACGAACTCGAGGCTCGGCAGCCGGATCGCCATGGCGTTGACGGTGAAGTCGCGCCGGACGAGGTCGCCCTCGAGGTGGTCGCCGAACATCACCTCGGGCTTGCGTGACGTGCGGTCGTAGGTGTCGGCGCGGTAGGTCGTGATCTCGATGACGTGCGCACCCTTGCGCAGGCCGATCGTGCCGAACTCGCGACCGATGTCCCAGTGCGCGTCGGCCCATCCGATGACGAGCGCCAGGATGTCGTCGGGACGGGCGTCGGAGGTGAGGTCGAGGTCGGGTGAGACACGCCCGAGGAAGGCGTCGCGTACCGGCCCGCCGACGAGGGCCAGCTCGTGCCCCGCGGCGGCGAACCGCTCCCCCAGCTCGGTCAGCATGGGCAGGACGGGTGCGAGCCGGGCGACGGCGGCCCGTAGGAGCGGGAGTCCGGCGTCGACCGGCTCGTGGCTGTCGGCGAGGGGCGTGTCGGAACGGTCAGGCACCCGACCAGCCTAGTGAGCGTTCGCGCTGCTCCTGACCGCGCGCGTACGCGAGGGGTGGCCCACGCATACGCGCCCGGGAGTCGACGGGGACCCGACGGGGACCCGACCGACCCCGCCCCGGACACGCCGGTCGGCACCCCTCGCGGGCGGGGTCTCCCCGACGACGAGAGCGCTCCGG
This sequence comes from Terrabacter sp. 2TAF16, assembly GCF_052115065.1. NCBI lineage: Bacteria > Bacillati > Actinomycetota > Actinomycetes > Micrococcales > Intrasporangiaceae > Terrabacter > Terrabacter sp. 2TAF16. The sequence goes on along the minus strand of NZ_JBFRFZ010000004.1, from coordinate 206,092 downwards.
GCCTTGCCCGTTATGGTGGCGATGTGAGCGCGCAGCCCGTCCCCAGCCCCGTGCCGGGGAGGCGTCTGCCCGCCGTCGAGGAGCGTTCTGCGGGCGGCATCGTCGTGGACGTGCAGGAGGGCCTGGCCCTCATCGCGATCATCGCTCGCCGCAACCGGGCCGGCCGCGTCGAGTGGTGTCTGCCCAAGGGCCACGTCGAGCCGGGCGAGACGCTCGTCGAGACGGCCGCGCGCGAGGTGGCCGAGGAGACCGGCATCGTGGGCCGCGTGCTCGTCGAGCTCGGCACCATCGACTACTGGTTCGCGACGTCCAACAAGCGCGTCCACAAGTTCGTGCACCACTACCTCCTCGAGGCCACGGGCGGCGAGCTCTCCATCGAGAACGACCCCGACCACGAGGCCATCGACGTCGCCTGGATGCGCCTCGACGAGGTGCACCGCAGGCTCACCTTCCCCAACGAGCGCCGCATCGCGCAGGCGGCGTGGAACCGGCTGGCGGGGACGGCGTGATCCTTCGAGGGTCGCGGCGTCCCGACACGAGGGGGCGCCGCGGGAGCCACCTCGTGCGCCGGCTGACCGCCACGGCAGCGACGCTCGCGGCGCTCGGCCTGTCCGTCGGCCCGGCTGCGAGCGCCGTCCCGTCCCCGGCCGGGCCGAGCACGTATGCCACCCGCCCCGGTTCGTCCCCCACCCACCGAGCCGCCGTGGTGCCCGCCAAGGACGTCGCCGTCGTCGTGCTCGACACGCTGACACCCGCCGTCGTCGGACCCGGCAAGGACGTCACGATCACGGGCACGGTCACCGCCCCGCTCACCGGACCGCTCTCGGGCCCGGAGGTCCGGGTCGTGCGCGGCGACGTGGCGGTCAACCAGCGCAGCGCCCTCGACGACTGGGCCACGGGCCGCACCGAGACGTCCGGCCGCACCGTCGACACGACGTCGCTGGCCACGGTCGCCGCCGGTCAGACGCAGCCCTTCACCGCGACGGTCCCGTGGGAGAGGCTGCGGTCCGACGATGCGTTCGCGGCGCTGCCGATCTCCGTCGAGGTCGTCCAGGAGGGCGCGAGCGAGCCCACCGGCATGACGCGCACCTTCATCGCCTGGAACGGCCGCAAGGAGTACGTCCCGCTCAAGGTCGCGACGGTCCTGCCCGTGACCCTCCCCCCCACCGTCGCGCTCGCCGCGCGCGACGACGCGGCCCGCCTGGCGGCCTGGGAGCAGGCGATCGGCCCCGACTCGCGGGTGGCCCGCATCCTCGAGGGCACGCGTGGCACGCCGGTCGACCTCGCCGTCGACCCGTCGGTGCTCGGTCCCGATCTGGGCGCCGGCTCCGGGACGACCGGTCCGACGCCGAGCGGTACGTCGACTCCCGGCGGCACCGGCACCACCGCTCCAGCGCCCTCCGGCACCTCGGGCACTCCCGCCCCGTCCGCCTCGGGAGCCACGGGCACCACGGGCACCCCGGCCCCGGCAGCCGGGACGAGCGCCCCCGCCCCCGATGGCACCACCCAGACCCCGTCGACCCCGCCGACGACGTCGACCCCGCCGCCGGCCGGCACCCCGTCCGAGGCCACGCTGGCCATCGCGCGCCTCGGCGACGACGTCGTCACGCAGCTGAGCGGGCGGAGCGTCTGGGCCCTGCCGTACGCCGACGCCGACGTCGCCGCCACGGTCGGCGTCGACCCGGTGAACTCCCTCGTGCGCGACCTCGTCAGCCGGGCGTCCACCCTCGCGGGCCGCCTCGGGCAGCCGGCCCGGGCCGACATCGTCTGGCCCGTCGACGGCCTCCTCCCCGCCGGGCGCGAGCAGGGCATCAAGACGCTGCTGTCCGGCACGACGGTCAGGAAGCCCGCCGGCATCGTCGTCAACGCCGCGGCTGTGACGAAGGAGACGGCATACACCCCGACCGCGCGGCGGGTCACGGCGAGCGGGACGCGGCTGCTCGCGTACAACACGCGTCTGTCCGCACTGCTCCCGAAGCGCACCGACCCCAGCCCCGTCCTGTCGGTGCAGCGCTACCTCGCCGAGACGCTCGTGCTGCTCGGCGAGCGCGCCGGCACGCCGCGCTCCGTGCTCGTCACCGCGCCGCGCACCTACGACCCCGACGCCGCCGACCTCGCGACCTTCCTCGCGGCCACGTCGAGCGCGCCCTGGCTCGAGACCGTCGACGCCGCGTCGCTGCTCACCGACAGCGGCAACGACAAGGCCGTGCCGCAGACGAGGCCGACCACCGCCGTGGCCTCCGCCGCCCCGAAGCCCGTGCTCAACGCGCGCCGGCTCGCCCGGATGGCCGACCAGCGCGACACGCTCCTCAGCGTCTCGTCGGTGCTGCGCGACGGCGAGGAGTTCGAGCGCACCTACCGCGAGGTGCTCGACGGGCTCGCAAGCGCCCGGTGGCGCTGGAACCCTGCCGGGTGGGTCACCCTGGCCAACTCGGTGGACGCCGACATCAAGGCCGCGACGAGCGCCATCCGGGTCGTGCCGCGCACGAGCACGATCAACCTGCTCGCCGAGAACGGCACGTTGCGCATCACGGTCGAGAACGGTCTCGACTACACCGTCGAAAACATCCGCCTGCGGCTCGTGCCCGACAACCCCCGGATCCGGATCGTCGAGCAGCCCGACCCCGTGACGATCGGGCCGTCCTCGCGCACCAACGTCCCCGTCGAGGTCGCCGCGGTGGCCGCGGGGCGCGCCGAGATCCGTGCCTTCCTCACGACCGCCGACGGCACCCAGATCGGCTCGCCCGCCACGATCCCCGTGTCGGCCAACCCGCTCGACGCCGCCATCTACTGGGTCGGCGGCATCCTCGTCGGGCTCGTCCTGCTGGCCGGCGTCATCCGCGCCGTGGTCAAGGGCACCTCGCGTGTCGACGAGATCGCCGACATCGAGGCCGTCACCGCGGCACACGAGGCGCTCGGCGATGCGGACGACCGGGATCACGACTGAGTCGGCCTAGGATGGGTGGCGAGCCACGCATCCGCGCACGACATGACGAGGGAGGGTGACGCACGTGCAGGGAGTCGGACCCGGATCCGTCCTGGGCGGCCGCTATGCGGTCACGCTGCGCACCTCCGAGGGCACCCACCACGAACGCTGGCGTGCCAACGACCACACCCTCGAGCGCGAGGTCGTTCTCGTCTGCTTCCCGGCCGGTTCGTCGGTCGCCGCCGCCGCCCTCGATGCGGCCCGCCGCGCCGCCGGCATCGAGGACTCCCGTCTCGTGCGGGTCCTCGACGTGGGCACCGACCAGGGCGTCGGCTTCATCGTCGAGGAGCCGCTGACCGGCGCCGCGCCCCTCTCGCACCTGCTGCAGAGCGGTGGCCTGTCACCCGACGAGGTGCGCCGCCTGACGGGCGAGGCCGCCACCGCCCTCGACAAGGCGACCCATCGCGGCCTGCACCACCTGGCCCTGACGCCGAGCTCGCTCCTGCGCATGTCCGACGGCGCCGTCAAGGTGCGCGGCCTCGCCACCGAGGCCGCCCTCACCGACGCCGACCGGCTCTCCGACGAGCGGGCGTCCCGCGCCGACGCGGTCGGCCTCGTCAAGATCGCGTATGCCGGCCTCACCGGTCGCTGGCCGATGGTGTCCGTCGACGACGGGCTGATCCCCGCCGGCGGGCCGGTCGGGCTCGAGGCCGCCCCGACGATCGTCGGCGGCGTGGCCGCCCCCTCGGAGATCGCCGTGGGCGTGCCCAACGACCTCGACCTCATCTGCCGGATGACCCTGGGCAGCGGCCGGCGTGGACCGGTCTCGCCCGGCGACCTCGCCCTGCAGATCGCGCCGTGGCCCAGTGAGCAGGCGTCGTCCGACGGCGCCACCGGCATCGGCCTGCGCAGTCGTGACGACCGCGAGTCCCTCGAGCCGACGCGCGTCATGCCGTCGGTGCGCGCCGGCGCCGCCGCGGTCGGCGCTGCAGGCGCAGCCGGTGTGGCCGGGGTGGCCGGGGGATCGATGGCGGGCGCTGCCGGCGACTCCGGCCCGTCCAGCACGATCTTCTTCGACAGCGTCCCCGACGCACAGTCAGGCACGACGCCCGCCCGCGGCGCCACCACCGAGCGGCTCCAGGGCGGCGTCGCCGCGGCCGGGGCGGCAGCAGCCGGCGTGGCCGGAGCCATCGGCGACAAGGTCGGCTCGTTCGCCCGCGCCGCCGCCGACAAGGCCGCCTCCCGGGCCGCCGAGCGCCGTTCAGCGCACGACGACGACTTCGACGGCGAGGACATCGGCCTCGTCGACGCGCTCGACGAGGCCCCCGCGACCCGCCTCGAGCCGCCCCTGCCCGTCTTCGGCCGCGAGGCCCCTGAGGCCCCCAGCGGTGCCCAGTCCCGCATCGCGCTCGCGATCGTCGGGGTGCTCGTGCTCATCGCGCTCTTCATCGGCATCAACAACGTCATGAAGATCGGCCAGCACGACGGCCCGGCTCCCGCCGTCACGGTGACCAAGACGCGCACCCCCGCCGCCACGCAGACGCAGGGCACGACGACCCAGGCGCCGCCGAGCACGACCCAGGCGCCGCCTGCCGCCGCGGTCAGCGTCGTCGGCGGCACGGGCTTCGACCCCGAGGACGGCACCGAGGCCGACCAGAACGTCAAGCTGACCTTCGACGGCGACCCGAGCACCCAGTGGCGCTCCCGCTGGTACGGCACTGCCTCCTTCAACGGGAACAAGGACGGCGTCGGGGTCCTGCTCGACCTCAGCGCGCCCACCGTCGTCAAGGAGGTGGAGCTCGTCCTGCCCGCCGAGCAGAACGTCACCGTCTACGCCACCGACTCCGGCTCGACGAAGTCGCTCGACGGCGCGCAGAAGATCGGCTCGATGAAGAAGGCCAACGGCACCGTCGTCATCAAGACCAGCGGCCAGCTCCAGCCGGCGAGCAAGATCCTCGTCATCGTCACCAAGGCGGCGCCCGCCGAGGCCGCGAACCACTACCGCGCGCAGATCAGCGAAGTGACGGTGCGCTGACCGTGAGCCCGGGGGTTGCCGCCCCGATCGCTGATCTGAGCGACCGGGAGTTGCTGGCACTGCACGTCGACGGCGACGACCATGCCTTCGCCGAGCTCTTCCGCCGGCACAAGGACCGGATGTGGGCCGTGGCGCTGCGTACCGTGCGTGATCCCGAGCTCGCGGCCGACTGCGTCCAGGACGGCTTCATCGCGGCCTTCCGCCGTGCCGAGTCCTACCGCGGCGAGGCTGCCGTCACGACGTGGCTGCACCGCATCATCGTCAACGCCTGCCTCGACCGGCTCCGTCGGCGCAAGCCGACCGCCGAGCTGCCCGAGTACGAGCTCGCCGACCGGCACGACCACCACGCCTCGACGGAGGTCCGCCTCGACGTCCAGGAGGCCCTCGCCAGGCTCCCCGAGGGGCAGCGGGCGGCGCTCGTGCTCGTCGACATGCACGCCGTTCCCGTGGCCGAGGCCGCCGTCATCCTCGGCGTGGCCGAGGGGACCATCAAGTCGCGCTGCGCCCGCGGACGCGCGGCCCTGGCCCAGCACCTCGGGCTCACGCCGGGCGTCCGTCCCGTCGAGCAGGACTGAGGGCGGTCCACGTCCGGCCCTCATGGGGTACGGGACGACCGGTGACCGGTCGGCCCCTGGGCTCGCCGGGTCACCGCTCGGGCACCGGCCGAAGAATGGTTGAATCCGGTGGAACCCGACGGCCACAGGGGGCCGTCGAAACCACGGCGACCGGCATACCCCTGCCCTGCCCGTACGACCACCGCACGCTCTGCCCGAAGGACCACATCCGTGGACGAGTCCGCGCACACCCCTGAGCACGACCCTCGCGTCCGCGACCCCGACGGACGTGCGACGACCGAGCCGGCGCCTCCCGCCCATCTCGACGGGCTCTACGGGTTCGACGGACTCGACGGGCTCGCTCACGAGGTCGCGGACGACGCCCCCCTGACCCGCCTCGACCCGGACGTCGAGCAGCACGTGCGCACCCTGCTCGCCGGCGCGGCCGACCCGGGACCGATGCCTGACGCCGTGTCCGAGCGCATCTCGGGCGCCCTGCTCGACGCGTCCCGGCTGCGGGTCGACCCCGGACCGCTGTCCGCCTCCCGTTCCGGCTCGGACGCCACGGGGACGAACGTCGCGGACCACGGCACCGTGCTCGCGATGCCGAGCCGCGCCGGCCGTCCCAAGCCGATCTACCTCGTGGCCGCGGTCGCCGCGGCTGCCGCCGTCGTCGCCGTGGGCGCCTCGGCCCTGCACGTGACCAAGCGGCCCAACGGCGCGGCCGTGGTCGGCGACACGTACGCCACGGGGGCCACGACGCCACCGCCCAGCCCGCCGGCGACCTCCGGTGGACTGCACATCCAGCTCAGCACGACGGCATACACCGCCGGGACGCTCGCCGCGCAGGCCCGGGCGCTGCTCGACCACCCCGGTCAGCCGATCCGCGACCTGGCGGCCGAGTCTCCGGGTATCGGGCCGATCGCGACGCCGATCGGGCTCGAGGCGTGCCTCGAGGAGATCGGCGCGGTCGGTGCAGCCGACCCGGCGCCCGATGCCGTGTCCGCAGACCTCGCCACGTTCGCCGGACGTCCAGCGGTCGTCGTCGTCGTCACGCGGGCCGGCGCCAGCACCGCCTGGGCCGTCGAGCGCAGCTGCACGACCGGGGCGCCGGGCCTGCTCGCGGGTGCCACGCCCGTCCCCTGAGCCCCACGAGCGCACTCGCACCACGCGCCGTCCCGCCACGCGGGCGCACCCGCGCAGGCTGACGGGCACGGGAACAACAACCGCCTAGGATCGGTTGAGGCCTATGCGGCTCGCGGCCTCCCGCCGTACCGGTTCCAATCGGTCACCGGGCGGGGACGAGCGGCGACGACACGAGTTTCACGAGGAGCAGCCCACATGTCCGACGTCCGCAACGTCATCATCATCGGCTCAGGCCCGGCGGGATACACCGCCGCCGTCTACGCCGCGCGCGCGAACCTCGCGCCCCTCGTCTTCGAGGGCGCTGTGACCGCCGGTGGCGCGTTGATGAACACGACCGAGGTCGAGAACTTCCCCGGCTTCAAGGACGGCATCATGGGGCCCGACCTCATGGACGGCATGCGCGCCCAGGCCGAGCGCTTCGGCGCCGAGCTCGTCACCGACGACGTCACTGCCGTCGACCTGACCGGCGAGGTCAAGACCGTCACCGACGGCGAGGGCACCGTCCACCGCGCCCGCTCGGTCATCCTCGCCATGGGCTCGGCCTACCGCGAGCTCGGCCTGCCCCGCGAGAAGGAGCTCTCGGGCCACGGCGTCTCGTGGTGCGCGACCTGCGACGGGTTCTTCTTCCGCGACCAGGACATCGCCGTCGTCGGTGGCGGCGACTCCGCCATCGAGGAGGCGACCTTCCTGACGAAGTTCGCCCGCACCGTGACGATCATCCACCGCCGCGAGGAGCTGCGCGCCAGCAAGATCATGGCTGACCGCGCCTTCGCCAACGACAAGATCCGCTTCGCCTGGAACTCCGAGGTCGCCGAGATCCACGGCGAGGGCAAGCTCTCCGGCATCACGCTGCGCGACACGGTCACCGGTGAGACCCGCGAGCTGCCCATCACCGGGCTCTTCGTCGCCATCGGTCACGATCCGCGCAACGAGCTCCTCGCGACCGGCGACGGCGTCAGGGTGTCTCTCGACGACGCCGGATACGTCGTCGTCGACGGCCGGTCGACCCGCACCAACGTGCCCGGCGTCTTCGCCTGCGGGGACCTCGTCGACCACACCTACCGCCAGGCCATCACCGCGGCCGGGTCCGGCTGCGCCGCCGCCCTCGACGCCGAGCACTACCTCGCCGCGCTCGAGGACACCACGTCACCCGCCGAGGCCGCTGCCGAGGCCGCCGTTATCGACGAGACGGACTCGGGCGAGATCCCCGACCCGCGCGTCACCGTCGGCGCCGACGCCTAACGTCGATCCCGACGCCCGAACGCACGACCCAGCCCCGCCGCCCCCGCGCCAACCACGAGAAGGAATCTCCATGGCACTGAAGAACACGACCGACGCCACCTTCGCCGACGACGTCCTCATGAGCGACAAGCCCGTGCTCGTCGACTTCTGGGCGACGTGGTGCGGCCCGTGCCGCAAGGTCGCCCCGATCCTCGAGGAGATCAACGAGCAGTACGGCGACAAGATCGAGGTCGTCAAGCTCGACACCGACGCCAACGTCGACACCGCCGCCCGCTACGGCGTCGTCTCGATCCCGACGCTCAACGTCTACGTCAAGGGCGAGGTCGTCAAGACGATCGTCGGCGCGCACCCGAAGCCGAAGCTCCTGCGTGAGCTCGAGGAGTTCATCGCCTGACCGGCAAACGTCGAAGGGGTGGTCCACCGTCACGGTGCCACCCCTTTCGCGTACTACGCTGCTGACGGCGCCCGACCGCTCCGGACTGACGCACAGCCACCCGCGACCCCCTCCGGAGCCCCTCAAGGAAAGGAGCCGAGATGACCCCACAGCAGTCAGTCGTGCTCCGGCGCGGTGACTCCGGCCCGGCCGTGGCCGCCGTGTGCGAACGCCTCGTGCTCTCGGGCGACCTCCCCGGCGGCTCGGGCCACAGCGACCGCTTCGGCGACGCGGTCTACGACGAACGCGTCGAGCAGGCCGTCAAGTCCTTCCAGCAGCGTCGTGGCCTCATCGTCGACGGCATCGTCGGCCGCTCCACGTATGCCGTCCTCGACGGCGCCCGCTGGGCGCTCGGTGACCGGGTGCTGCGCTACGTCCCCGAGCACTTCGTCGAGGGTGACGACGTCGTGGCCCTCCAGTCCCGGCTCGTCGAGCTCGGCTTCACGCCCGGCAAGGTCGACGGCCTCCACGGACCGAGCACCGACGCCGCGCTGCGCGCCTTCCAGGCCGCGGTCGGGCTCGTCCCCGACGGCACCGTCGGACCCGAGACGATGCGGGCCTTCGCCGGGCTGCGCCGCTCGGTCAGCGGCGGGTCGGCCAACGCCCTGCGCGAGCGCGAGCAGATCCGGCGCAGCGGGTACAGCCTCAGCGGGCGCACCATCGTGCTCGACCCCGGACACGGCGGCGGCGACGTCGGCGCCCAGGGCCTGCGTGGCCTGGCCGAGGGTCGGCTCGCGCTCGACCTCGCCCGACGCATCGAGGGCCGGCTCTCCGCCCACGGCGTCAGCGTCGTCTTCACCCACACCGAGGCCACCGACGGCGGCACCGACGAGGAGCGGGCGGCCTTCGCCAACTCCTGCGAGGCCGACCTCGTGCTCTCGCTGCACACCGACCACTCCGTCACGGGCTCGGCCCACGGAGCGGCCACCTACTTCTACGGCCACCCCGACAACGCTGCGCACGCGGACTGGTCGGTCATCGGCGAGAGCTTCGCCGACCTGCTCCTGCGCGAGGTCGTGGCCCGCACCGGCCTGACCGACTGCCGCGCTCACGCCCGCACGTGGCCGCTGTTGCGACGCACGCGGATGCCCGCGGTCCGCCTCGACTTCGGCTACCTCAGCCACGAGGGCGACGCCTCGGCCCTGGCCAGCGCGCAGACCCTCGACCACGTGGCCGAGGCCGTCGTCGTGGCGCTGCAGCGGGTCTACCTCGGCGAGGCCGACACGTCGCGCACCGGGGTTCTACGCCTTGACGACCTGCGTCGCCACCTCGAGACCATGCGCGCGCAGCAGGTGGGAGCCGAGCGCACGGTCGGCTGACGCGCGGCAGCCGTCTCGACGGCTCAGCGGCGGTCGGTCACGTGCGCGTGGCTCGACCCATTGGGGTGCGTCTCGGGCACCGGCCGCACCCCGGGCACCCGATCGAGGGCCCGGACGATCGCTGCCGCCGCCCCGTCGCGCAACGTGACGACCGTGCGCAGGTCGATCCGCAGCCGCGGGTATGCCGGGTGGTCGCGCTCGACGCGGAAGCCGACCTTCTCGAGGAAGGCGACGTCGAGCACGCAGGTGTGCCTCGAGACGGCGAGCGGGCGCGCCGCCACCGCCTCGAGGGAGCGCGTGCGGTGCCGCAGGGCGTCCTTCGCGGCCGACTGCACGAGGGCCTTGCGCAGTCCCCGGCCTGCGTACTCGGGCCTCGTGACCGCCGTGACGAGCATGAGCGTCGACGGGTCCTGCGGCGAGGTCGGGAAGGCTGCGAGCCGCGCGACGTGCCGCGCCGGGGCGAGGACGACGTGACCAGCCGGGGTGCCGTCGACGTAGGCGATCCGACCCGGAGGTCCCCAGTCGGCCGTCACCGTCTCGACCCACTCGGCCAGCACGTCGAGCGGGTCGCCCGCGTCGGAGTGGCCGTTGCGCGGCACCGTCTGCCAGAACGTGCACGGCGCACACGCACCGACCAGGTCGCCGACGACGTCGGGCGTCAGGGGCAAGAGCTCACGCATCCCGTCCCCTCACAGCCCTCATGCTCCCCATTCTGACCCGCCGCCCCCCCGGTCGGCAGCATGACCACGAGAACCGCCGTGTCGAGGTGGTGTCGAGGCGGTGTCGAGGTGGCTCGGGGGCGTGGCGCGTTCGCCACGGGGCCCTGTCGAGAGTTGCCGAGGCTGCTCCCCGGGCGACCCGGCATATCGAATTAGGGTGGGCAGCATGAGCGAGCCGGGCACCTACGTCGAGAAGAACTTCAAGCGCGACACGAACTACATCACGACCCGCATCACCGCCGACGGTCGGGACGGCTTCCCCGTCGAGGCGGGCCGCTACCGCCTCGTCGTATCCCGGGCCTGCCCGTGGGCCAACCGCGCGATCATCGTGCGCCGCCTCCTCGGGCTCGAGGACGCCCTGTCGATGGGGATCTGCGGCCCGACCCACGACCGGCGCAGCTGGACCTTCGACCTCGACCCCGGCGGCCTCGACCCGGTGCTGCAGATCCCCCGCATCCAGGACGCCTACTTCACGCGCGACCCCGAATACCCGCGCGGCATCACCGTTCCCGCGATCGTCGACGTGCCGACCGGCGCCGTGGTGACCAACGACTTCAAGCAGATCACCGTCGACCTCGAGACCCAGTGGCGCGACCTCCACCGCGAGGGTGCACCCGACCTCTACCCCGAGGCCCTCGCCGACGAGATCGAGTCGGTGAGCGAGCCCATCTACCGCTACGTCAACAACGGCGTCTACCGCTGCGGCTTCGCCGGCACCCAGGACGCCTACGACAAGGCCTACCGTCGGCTCTGGGAGAACCTCGACCTGCTCGAGGAGCGCCTGTCAACGCGCCGCTACCTCGTCGGCGACCACATCACCGAGGCCGACGTGCGCCTCTTCACCACGCTCGTGCGCTTCGACCCCGTCTACCACGGCCACTTCAAGTGCAACCGGAGCAAGCTCATCGAGATGCCGGCTCTGTGGGGCTACGCGCGTGACCTCTTCCAGACGCCCGGTTTCGGCGACACCGTCGACTTCACGCACATCAAGCGGCACTACTACGTCGTGCACACCGACGTGAACCCGACAGGAGTCGTGCCCCTCGGCCCGTCCCTCGAGAACTGGGCGACGCCGCACGGTCGTGAGGAGCTCGGCGGCTCGCCCTTCGGTGACGGCACGCCGCCGGGACCGCCGCGTGAGGTCGTGCCGCCGGAGCACAACCCCGTGCTCGCCCTGCTGGCTGGCTGACGAGTGCGTCGACGGCGTATGCCGTTGGGTTGCCTTGTCACACAAGGCAACCCATCGGCATGCGCACGTCAGGAGCGGTAGAAGTCCGCGAGGACCGGGGCGAGCACCGCCGCGGGGACCTGGTGGAACTCCCCGGGGAGCTCGACCGCCCGGGCGTCAGGCAGCGCGTCGGCGAGGACTACGGCCGAGTCGTGCAGGGCCGGCATCATCGTGCCGCTGCTGCAGACCGAGAGGAAGGGCACCGTCACGCGGCCCAGGGTCTCGGTGGGCAGGTTCTGGTCGTCACCCCCGAGGCAGAGGCCGTCGTACTTGACCGTGTAGGTCATCGCGAGCATCGGCTCCCACATCGGTGTGCCCTTCATGCCCTCGACCATCTCGTCCGGCATCCCGACGACGATGTTGTTGAAGTAGCGCAGGATGCCCTCGCGGTCACCGGCCGCCTCGAAGCGCTCGAGGGTGCCGATGTAGTCGTCCGGTGCCGGCCAGGCGTCGCTGCGGTAGGGCACCTCGATGGCCGACCCCTTGGCGAGCAGCGCACCCGCCGCGATGGCCTCGATGACGAGCGCGCCGCCGGACGAGGCACCGAAAGCATAGGCGGGAGAAGCGGATTCACCTGCTGCCGCGATGACGGCGTTGAGGTCCTCGACCTCGCGCGCAACCGCGTACGGCTGCGTGTCTCCACTGTCGCCGCGTCCACGACGGTCGTACGTCACGCCCGTCAGTCCCAGCTCGCCCAGCGCCTGGGCGAGGTCCCGGAACGCGCCGCGGTCACAGAAGGCGCCGCCCACGACGACCGCGACGGGTCCCGTGCCGTAAGCCTCGAAGGCGATGGTCGTGCCGTCCGCGGATGTGGCCTTCTCGACCTGGCTCATGTCTGACTCCTAGCTGCGTGCGGCCCGCGTCTCGGACCCTCACTCCCATGTCGATCGGGGATCCCCCTTCTCGACACTTCGATTCTCGAAAGGTGCATCTGGTCACGTGCGCTTCCGCGAGAAGACCTCGCGGCGGTCGGCCTCCGGCACCGTCGCCATGAACTCCGTGACGGCCTCCGAGAGCGCGGGCCACGTCTCGTGCTGCTCGATCGGCACGACGGTGGCGACGACCTGGTCGGCGTGCACCTCGATGAGGTTCCACGACTGGGGGCCGTCGACGCCCATGAGCAGCTCACGCGGCGCTCCGACGTCGTCGACGTAGCTGACGCCACCCGCGACGATGACCGGGACCGAACCGAGCGTCCCGAAGCTCGTGACGTGGAGGTGGCCGCTGAGGACCGCGCGAACGTCGCTTCCCTCCACGACCGCGCGCAGCCGGTCCACGTCGTCGAAGTCGAGCAGCTGCATCACCGGAGATCGGTAGGTGATGGGGGCGTGGTGGATGACGAGAATCGTGCCGTGCTCCGCCGGTGTGGCCAGTTCCCTTGCCAGCCAAGAATATTGGTCGTCGGAGAAGCCGCCGTGGTGATAACCCGGCACCGCGGAGTCGATGGCGATGACGCGCAGCCCGTCGCAGTCGGTCACGGTGTCCTGCGGGGCATCCGTGTCGATGCCGTGGAGGGTGCGGGCCATCGGGCGACGCTCGTCGTGGTTGCCGCCGGTCAGGACGAGGGCGCATCCGAGCCGCGTGACGACGGGGTCGACGATGTCGCGCAGCAGCTCGTACGCCGCGGGGTCGCCGCTGTCGGCGAGGTCACCCGAGAGGACGAGGGCGTCGACCCGCTCCCCCGACGACTCGACCCGCGCAAGAGCCTTGCGCAGCTGCGCCTCGGTGTCGATGTGGCCGGCGAGCAGTCCGCCGGCGGCGATGAGGTGCGTGTCGGACAGGTGGGCGAGCACGTGGGTCGGCGCCGGCCGCGATCCGGTGTAGGCCATGGCGCCAGCCTAGGCGGGCGTGCGCCCTGCAGGGACAGGTGTCGTGTCTCTCTGTCGTCAGGGCGGTGGGAGACCTTCAGGGGTGCCGGCAGGCGTCGCGGGTGCGAGGCTGGGGGCGGAGGTCCCGATGCCGATCCCTCGTGCGGTCACGCAACTGAACAAGAAGGTTCTCAACAAGGCCCTCGTCCACCTCGCCGGCCATGGCTGGTTCGTCGAGCTCGAGCACGTCGGCCGACGGTCGGGGCGCACCTTCCGGGTGCCGATGATGGCCTTCGACCGCGGCCGTGTCGTCACGGTCGCCCTGACCTACGGTCGCAGGGTCGATTGGCTCGCCAACCTCAGTGCCGCAGGCGGCGGGCGCATGCACCTGGGTGACGAGGTGCTGGCCCTGGGCGCACCCGTCGACCTCGCCGAGGACGAGGGCCGGTCCCGGATGCCCCAGCCGGCCCGGATGATGCTGCCGGTGCTCGGTTGCCACGACTACGTCGAGATCCCCGTCCTGGCGCGTGCCCCGTTCAGGGGCTGGTGAGTCGCGCGGGTCTCAGTGCCGCACCTGGCACGCCGGGCACCAGTAGAGCCGACGTCCAGCAATCTCCCTCTCCTGCAAGGGATTCGAGCACCTCGGGCACGGTTCTCCGGTGCGCTTGTAGACGAGGAACCTCCGGTCGAAGGTGTCACCGAGCCGCTCCCCCGTCAGCCGTCGGCTGACCGCCCGAGCCCGCCCCGAGCGCTTGGCGCGGGCGGCGGCCTCGACCTGGTCCGGGACGGTGAGGATCTGCGAGAACACCCGACCGAGCGGCATGAGGAGGACGAGGTCGGCCCAGATCTCGCGCCATACCTCCTCGGACACGTCGACGCCTCGCGTGAGCGGGTCCACGGCGAGACGATGGAGCACCTCACAGCGGTAGACGTTGCCGACCCCGGCCACGACGGACTGGTCCATGAGCAGCTCCGCCACGGTGCGACGGCTCCGGCGCACCCGGTCCCACCCGGCGTCTGCACGTTGACCACGCCGCAAGGGGTCGGGTCCGAGCGTCCCGACGATCTCGCGCTGTCTCGCCCGGTCGACGAGGGTGCAGATCATCGGCCCGCGGAGGTCGGCCCAGTGCTCGGGACCCACGAGCCGCAGCCGGACGGCTCCCACCGGGGCCGGTGGGACGGCGCCGTCGAGATGTTTCACGGGAAACATGCCGATCAGTCCGAGGTGGACGTGCAGCGTCGCATCCCCGATCTCGACGAAGAGGTGCTTGCCCCACGCCTGGGCCCGCTCGAACACCCGTCCGTCGAGGCGCTCGGCGTCGGCCGCGAACCGACCCTGCGGACTCGACGCCTCGACCTCGTGGCCCCGGAAGGCCCGGTCGAGGCGGTCGGCGAGCGCGTGGATGGTGTGACCCTCGGGCATCCTCGACCTCCCTGTGCCCTTCGTTGCCCCGGTGGCTCGATCCTGCAGGACGTACCCGATCCGCGACGCACCGGGTCCTGGCATCGACGTACCAGTGACCGTGCAGGTGCTGGGGCTACCGTGGTGCGGGAGAGCAGAGTCAGGGGCTCTGCCCGTACGTTCGACCCCACCAGACCCAGGGGGCCGCATGACCCACACCGCCAGCGTGACGGCGGAGCCGGCGACGAGGGAGCGCTCGTCGTGGCGCCCTCGTCGCACACTGCCCGAATGGCTCGTGGTCCTCGGCGCCCTGTGCCTCGCCCTCGTCGTCACCGGAGCGGTGCTGCAGGTGGCACACCCGTTCATCCGGCACGACGACTGGCCGTTCACCCTGGGTCGCCACGAGCCGGGATCAACGGCACAGCGCATCCGCAACCTCTACGAGGGCCGCTGGCTCAACACCGTCTACTGGTACGTCATCGGACAGCGCACCTCGATCGTCGTGGCCTCCACGGTCTTCGTCGTGGCGTACTCCGCCTTCGTGTGGGGGTTCGTCCGCGCGCTGGCGCCGCCCACTCGGCTCTCGACGTTCGTCCTGACCTTCGCCGTGTTCCTGTCGGCGACCTGGATCCGCCTCATCTACTGGCCCGGCACGCTCTCGGCCTCGATGATCGTCGCCGCCACGGCCGTGTGGACGCTCCCCTGGGCCCGGAGACGCCGCTGGATGCTCGCGGTCTGGATGGTGGTCTTCGTCGTCCTGTCGATCCTTTCCTACCCGCCGGTGGCCGCCCTCGTGTTCCTCACATTCGTCGTCACGGAACTCCGTGAGTCCACGCGCCGCCTGTTCGTCGGGGCCGTCGCCTTCGTCGCGTCGTACGGCATCGGTGTCCTGACGGTGTACGCCCTCAACTGGCTCGCGTTCGGCACGTTCGGCCTGACCATCTCGGCCTGGCGTCGGCCGAACCCCCTCAGGAGCCTCGACGACCTCACGACCAACCTCGGGCGCTACGGCACCCAGTTCGCCTCCCTCCTGGCACTTCTCGGATGGGCGGCCGTCGTCGCGGTCGTCTGCGTCGTCTGGGCGCTCGTCGACTCCACGACGCGACGCGCGGCCGTCATCGTGCTCGGCGCCCTCGTCATCGTCGTTGGACTCGAGGCGGGGCTCACCGTCTACTCCGGCGTGGTCACCGGCACGAGGGCATCGCTCTGGGCCTGGCCCGCCGTGTGTTTGCCGGCGGCCTTGCTGCTCAAAGGAATTCGGCCGTCACGGATCGCCGGCCTGGTGGCGCTGGCGCTCATCGCCGTCGTCGGCGTCGTCTCTTGGCGCACCGATCTCGGGGAGCACCGGGTGACGCGTGACCAGTACGACGTCATCGTCAGCGACACCGCAGCCCTGGTGGGCCAGCACCCCGGCGACACCGTCGTCATGTGGATGGAGCCGCGCTGGAAGGCGACGGCCCGGGGCACGATGACCGCCGTCACCGTGCGGTCCATGCTCTACGACCAGCAGGGTCTCTACCCGCGGTGGTGCGAGCCGGCCGAGTGCACGTCGATCGCCCAAGCCGTGCAGCAGGATCCCCACGCCGACGTGCTGCGCGTCGGCGGTCTCACCGTCGTGCGCATCCCCCGTCCGCCGGCTTGGCTCTGACGGACGGTGTGCGTCAGTCGCGCGTCGGGGACGACATGCCCATGAGCCCGAGGATGCGGCGCAGGTCCTCCATCGAGGCGAACTCGACCGTGATCTTGCCCTTGCGCTGACCCAGCGCGATCGCGACGCGGGTCTCGAGATGGTCCGAGAGCCCCGACGTGAAGTCGTCGAGCTGCGGGTGGCGGCTCCCCGCGCGCGGACGGCGGGGCTTGGGGGCGTCGTTGCCCTCGCCGAGCGCGACGAGCTCCTCGACGTTGCGCACGGACAGGCCCTCGGCCACGATGCGCTGGGCCATCCGCTCCATAGCCGCACCGTCGGCCATGCCGAGCAGGGCGCGGGCGTGGCCGGCACTCAGGACACCGGCCGCCAGGCGTCGCTGCACGAGTGGCGGGAGCTTCAGCAGCCGCAGGGTGTTGGAGATCTGCGGTCGGGAGCGACCGATGCGCGTGGCGAGCTCCTCGTGGGAGCACCCGAAGTCGTCGAGCAGCTGCTGGTAGGCCGCAGCCTCCTCGAGCGGGTTGAGCTGGCTGCGGTGCAGGTTCTCGAGCAGTGCGTCGCGCAGGAGGTCGTCATCGCTCGTGTCCTTGATGATGGCCGGGATGACGCCCAGGTCCGCAGCCTGCGAGGCACGCCAGCGGCGCTCACCCATGATGAGCTCGAAGGTCTTGCCCTCGGCCTCGTCGAGCTGGTCGGCGGGGATGCGCCGTACGACGATGGGCTGGAGCACACCGATCTCACGGATGGAGTGCACGAGCTCGCCCATGTGGTCCTCGTCGAAGACCGTGCGCGGCTGCTTGGGGTTCGGGCGGATCGAGTCGATGTCGAGCTCGGCGAACTCCGCGCCCGGGACGACGGCGAGTCCGCTGCTCGTCGTCTCGGCTGCCGGGACCGCAGCGTCAGCGCTGGATGTCGACATGCTCGGGGGGGCCGTGGTCGGCGGCGTGGTCGGGTCGGCGGCTCCGTCGGGGCCGGAGGACGCACCCTGCGCGTGGGGCGTGGTGGGCTCTGCCTGCTTCTGCTCGGCGAAGAAGACGTCCACGGGTCGACCGGCGCCTCCGCTCGGCGCGCTCGGGATGAGTGCCCCGAGGCCTCGACCCAGTGCTCGACGCTTCTCCGCCATTCGCCAACCCCTCGCCATCTCCGACGCGACCATCGCGTCCGTCGGTCAGTCTAGGTGCACGTGACCACTCCACCCGCGCACCCGACCTCATGTCGCGATATCGCGTCGACAGCCCAGCGGTGACGTTCCACGTGAAACGACGCCGGTCGCTCCGAGCCGAGCCGCACGGTGTTTCACGTGGAACGGCGGGTGCCCATGGCGGGCCGGCCATCCCCCGATGGCCCCTGGAGAGTGCGCCTGGATACCCGAGTCCTTCGACACTGAGCCGCGTCCCTCTCGTTTCACGTGAAACAGGCGTCGATGCGATTGCCAGTGACACGTCTCCCCACCCTGTCGAGCCGCTCCGCGATCTCTTCTCGCTTCACCTGGACTCTGCGACGTCGCGAGGTGCACCGAGCGGACGCCGGCCGCAACGGTCCTCAGATCAACGGATGCCTCTGCGCGTTTCACGTGAAACGGGGCCGTCACGACGGTGACGGCCCCGTGTCGGGACGAGGAGCGTGTCGAGGTCAGGTGCGACCGGCGGCTCCACGGTCGGCGATCTCACCCGCCGCCTCGAGGTACGCGAGAGCCCCACTGCTGGCCGGGTCGTAGGTCATCACGGTCTCGCCGAAGCTCGGCGCCTCCGACACTCGGACCGACCGGGGCACCGACGTCCGGAGCACCTCCGTGGGGAAGTGCTCGCGGACCTCGTCGGCGACCTGAGCCGACAGGCGCGTCCGGCCGTCGTACATCGTCAGCAGGATCGTGGAGACGTGCAGCGCCGGGTTGAGGTGACGCTTGACGAGGTCGATGTTCTTGAGCAGCTGCGAGAGACCCTCGAGGGCGTAGTACTCGCACTGGATGGGGATGAAGACCTCGCTGGCCGCGACCATGGCGTTGACGGTGAGCAGGCCCAGGCTCGGCGGGCAGTCGATGAGGATGTAGTCGAACTCGTGTCCGGCCTCGGCCGCGGCAGCGATCGCCTTCTGGAGGCGCGACTCCCGCGCCACGAGCGAGACCAGCTCGATCTCGGCACCGGCGAGGTCGATCGTCGCCGGCGCGCAGTAGAGGTTCTCAACCGTGGTGCACCGCTGCACGACATCGAGCAGCGGGGTCCCCTCGACGAGCACGTCGTAGATCGACGGCACCTCGGCGTGGTGGTCGATCCCCAGGGCGGTGCTGGCATTGCCCTGCGGGTCGAGGTCGATGACGAGGGCCTTGAGTCCCGACTGCGCGAGGGCGGCCGCGACGTTGACCGTCGTCGTCGTCTTGCCGACGCCGCCCTTCTGGTTGGCCACGGTGAGCACCCGTGGACCCACCGGCTTCGGGAACGGACGACCGGTCAGCTGGATGCGGCGACGGGCGTTCTCGGCGAGCTCCATCGCCAGCGGCGTGTCCTGGCCGGCGGTCGGGATGGCTGCTGCGAGGGCCTCACGATCGGCATGGTCGGCCCTGAGCTCGGAGGCGCGTCGGGCTTCGTCCACAGCGTTGTCCCCAGCCTCGTTCGACGCGATTTCCCGTTCAACAGAGGCATTTCCCGGAGCGTCATCCACCGCGTTGTCCACAGGGGGTGGCAGCTCGTCCTGCGCCGCTTCGACCCCCGGCGCCTCGACCTCGACGGGTGCAGGCCCCGAGTCCTCGACCGGCCGGTCGTCGGGTGCCGCTCCTGGAGCGGGGTCGATCACCTGACGCTCACCGAAGGCCGCGGCCTCGTCAGTGAGCGGCTGGTCGGGCGACGGCAGCGACTCGTCGGAGGCCGAAAGGTCGTGCCCGAGCTCGAGGGGATCGGGCTGGGCGCCGGGCGCCTCGGTGTCGGAGGGCGTGGGCTCGACGTGCGCTTCCACCGTCTCAGGGTCCGGCTCGCCGGCCCGGTCATCCGAAGCGATGTCGTCGCGGGGCTCCGTGTCCGCGCTGCTCTCGTCGACGCTGCTCTCGTCGACGCTGCTCTCGTCGACGCTGCTCTCGTCGACGCTGCTCTCGTCGGTCGTCCCCGCCACATCATGGGTTCCGGACGCGGCGTCCGCCTGAGACGGGGTGTCGACGACCTCGCCGGTGCCGGAGCCTCCCACCTCGGCAGCGTTCGCTGCCTGCGTCTCGTCGCCCGACGTCTCGGGTCCCGACTCTGCCTGCTGCCCGTCGCCTGTTTCACGTGAAACGCCCAACATGCGCGCCAGCCAACCGAGACGTCGGTGCTCCGGTCCCGGCTCGGGTTCGCTCGGCCAGCCCAGGTTGGTCGACATCGTCACAGGGAGTGCACCTCCGGGGTTGAGGGACGGCCCGCGGCAGGATCCGCGAGGGTCATCCATCGAAATGGTCTGGACACGATCATGGCTGATGGCGCGGACGCCCGCCCGCTTCCGGGCCGGAGCGTCGCGAACCGCGCGGCCGATCAGCCCGACGGCGGGCCGAACCGGCACTGGATGGCTGGCGCGAGCGGAACCGTCGACGGTCCACGACCGCGCCGATCGTCGCCCGGAGCACGATGGTGGGCTCACCGAGGAGGTCCCCACCGTACTCGTGCACCTCGGCGTCGACCACGCCGAGACGCGTGAGTGCCGTACGCCCTTCAGCCAGCTCGTCGACGGCGCTGCTCCCCTTCAGGGCGAGCAGGCTGCCGCCCGACTCGAGCAGGGGAAGCGTCCACTCGGCGAGCTGGACGATGCGTGACACCGCCCGGGCCGTGACCCATGGCGCGTGCAGCCGGTCCCACATGGTCTCGGCCCGGGCCGTGTGCACCGTGACGTTCGTCAGACCGAGCTGGGCGACGGTGCCCGACAGCCACCCGGTGCGCCGCGCGAGCGGCTCGACGAGGTGCAGGTCCAGGTCGGGACGCGCGATGGCCAGAGCCAGACCGGGGAGACCGGCACCCGACCCCACGTCGATGACCTGCTGCGTCTCCCCGCTCCGGGGGATCGCCTCGTGGACGACGCCGCAGTTGAGCACGTGACGGTCCCAGAGCCGCGGCGTCTCACGAGGGCCGATCAGGCCGTGGCTGATCCCGGTGTCCGCCAGGATCGCCACGAAGTGCTCCGCCAGCGCGAGCCGGTCCCCGAAGACCGCGGCCGCCGCAGCCGGCGTCGAGGGCAGCTCCGCCGGGTCGAGAGCACCGTGGGTCACGCGCTCTCACTCCTCGTGGATGCCGTCTCGGATGCAGGGGTCGATTCCCGTTTCACGTGAAACGGGAGGTGGTCACGCAGGAAGGATGACGATGTGACGGTGCGGGTCGACACCCTCGGACTCGGACACGAGACCGGCGGCCGCGACCTCGTCGTGGACGACCTTGCGCTCGAACGCGGTCATCGGCTCGAGCGCGCGCTTCGTCCCCGACTCCTGCACCTCGGCGATGGCGACCTTGGCCAGCTCGACGAGAGCCGAACGACGCTGCGCGCGGTGACCGGCGATGTCGAGCATGAGGCGGCTCCGCTCGCCGGTCTCGACCTGCACGGCCAGTCGGGTCAGCTCCTGCAGGGCCTCGAGCACCTTGCCGTCGGTCCCGACGAGGCGACGCGGGACGCGGCCCTCGTCGGAGTCGACGATGGCGATCGCAGCCCGGTCGCCGTCGACGTCGACGTCGATGTCCCCGTCGAGGTCGGCGATGTCGAGGAGAGTCTCGAGGAAGTCGGCCGCCACCTCACCCTCGCGCTCGAGCATCCGGACCCGCGACTTCTTGTCGCCCTTGTCCGCCTTGTTGCCCTGGTCCTCGACGTCGGGCTCGTCGGAGTCCGCAGTCGCGCCCGGGGTCTCGGCCGGCGAGGCAGTCTCCGCCACCTCGTCGTTCTGGGAAGCCTCGACCGAGAGGGTGGGCTCGGGCACCTCGGTGAGCTGCTCTGGGGTGTCGCTGGTGGCCTCGCTGGTGGCCTCGCCGGTGACGGGCTCGGCAGTGGCGTCAGCGGGCGTCTCGACGTCCGCGGCCTGGGTGTCGCTCATGGGAAACTCCTTCGTTCACCGGGGGCACTTCTGTGGACAACTCACGTTTCCGCAGGTCAGAGGCCCCAAGGCAGTGTGGACAAGTGTGTGGATGAACCTCAGCGGCGATTCTTGGTCGGCTGAGTGCGGGCGCGTTTCTTGCCCTTCGGCTGCTGGCGCTGGCCCGACTTGGGCGCGTCGTCGGGGACGGTCTCGGTCGACTCGAGGCCCGGCACGGTCAGCTCCTGCATGTCCTTGCCCTTGCGCTTCATCCGCTCACGGCGGGCGCGCTCGGCCTCGGACCCGGGGGCCGGCATGTTGCGGATGACGTAGAACTGCTGGCCCATGGTCCACAGGTTCGTCGTGAGCCAGTAGATCAGGACACCGATGGGGAAGTTGACGCCCGAGATCGCGAAGAAGATCGGCATCAGGTAGAGCAGGACCTTCTGCTGCTTGGCGAACGGGTTGTCCAAGGCAGCCGCCGGCATGTTCTTGCGCATCAGCTGGTACTGCGTCGTGAACGTCGTGGCCGACATGAGGATGATGAGGACGGCCGTGAGGATCTTGACGTTGAGGCTGGCACCGGGTGTCAGGAACGAGTCCGACAGCTTGGCCCCGAAGATCGTCGAGCTCTCGATCTGGGCCGCCACCTCGCGGGTGATCGGGCCGATCGCGTCGTGCCCGGGCACCCCCTCGGCCTGGGCCTTGAGGTTGTTGAGCAGCTGGAAGAGCGCGAAGAAGAAGGGGCTCTGGATGAGGATCGGCAGGCAGCTGCTGAACGGGTTGGTCCCGGTGCGCCGGTAGAGATCCATGATCTCGGCCTGCTGGGCCTTCTGGGACTCCGGGTCTCGCTTGCCCTTGTACTTCTTCTGGATCTTCTGCATCTCCGGCTGGATGAGCTGCATCCGGCGGGAGGAGTGGATCTGGCGCACGAAGAGCGGGATGAGCAGGAGGCGGACGACGACGGTGAGGCCGACGATCGACATGGCCCAGGCCCAGCCGGCCAGGTCACCGTTGAGGCCGATCTTGTCGAAGAGCCAGTGCCAGCCGTACATGACCCAGGCTTCACCGAGCTTGATCGGATAGAGCAGGGTGTTGAAGAAGTCGATCACGTGTTTCCTCTGTGGTCTGGTGGGCCGGCCGGTTCAGCTCGGGCTCGAGGTGTCTGGGCCACTCACCACTGATCGGCAACCATATGCCGGTTGGTCAGGTCGTGGGTTCGCGGTGGGAGACCGCGTGCGGGACTGCGTGCGGGGCGTGCTCGTCGTGCTGGTGGTCGTGCTCGTCCTCGGCGGTTCCGGCCGGGCGGAAGTCCTCCGGCCGCACGTCGTTTCGCGTCGCCCACGTCTGGGGAACGGGGTCGACCCCGCCCGGGTTCCACGGGTTGCAGCGGCCGAGCCGGCGGATCGCGAGCCAACCACCACGTAACGGTCCGAACCGGGTCAGCGCGGTGACGGCATACGCCGAGCAGCTGGGGTAGAAGCGGCAGCTGGGGCCGGAGAGTGGGGAGACGAACCGCTGGTACAAGCGGACCGCCAGCACCAGCGGCGCCGCGAGCACCTGGTTGACCGTGGGGCTCATGGCCGGCACGCCTTCTCGAGCTGGCGCCCGACGGCGAGGTCGAGCTCGTCCCACGTCGCCTCCGCCGCGGCCGGGTTGGCGCGCACGACGAGGTCGAGGCCGGTCGGTATGCCGGTCAGCCGGGTTGCGACGCTGGCGCGCAGCCGGCGCTTGGTCCGGTTGCGCACGACGGCGTTGCCGACGGCCTTGGACACAACAAAACCGACGCGCGGCGGAAGTTCCGCACGCGCATCGGTCCGGTTGGCATGCACGACGATGAGTCGCCCGCCTGCTCTGCTGGCGCCGGGCCCGCGTACTGCCGTCGTGAAGTCCGTCCGCTCACGCAGTCGGTGACGTGCCGGCAGCACGCCGCGGCCTCCGGCTGCTCAGGCCGAGAGCTCGGCGCGGCCCTTGCTGCGGCGGCGGGCGAGGATGGCGCGACCCGCGCGGGTGCGCATGCGCAGGCGGAAGCCGTGCGTCTTGGCGCGGCGACGGTTGTTCGGCTGGAAGGTGCGCTTGCTCACGAGGTTCTCCGTAGGTTGCAGGGGCCCGTCCGACGTCACGACGACGTCGGTCCGGCTCCCGTTGTGGGGCTGTCGGTGGCCGATGCGACCGCAATCGGCAAGCCCGTGGAGGGCCGAGGGGGCCGGCTGGGCCGGGCTCGGGGCCATGGGCATGCGAAAGAGGTCGCAGACACGCTCGGTCAACGATACGGGAGCCGTCGAGAGAGGGTCAAACCGACGGAGCCGCCCCGAGCGAGCAGACCAAAACTCACGATCTTCGAAGGTCCCACGGCGATTGCAAGCCGACACGCCGTCCGGCCGGAGATCTGTGGACGACTCGATTGTCACCGGCGAGCCCGCGGCTGTAGGTTTTCGACTCTCACGATCCTCGCCACCCCATGCACAGGCTGTGGACAAACGTGTGGACAACAGGGCATCGTTCACCAGGACACGGACGGACCCCGCAGGTCCGACCCCGGCGCACTCGAGCCCTTGCTCGAGACGAACCGAGCCGGGATCGCAACAGGCGCAACGGAATTGACTCAGGGGCAGGTGGGATCAGGTGGCCGATACAGGCGTCGATTACGCGCAGATCTGGCAGCAGACGCTCGGCACTCTCGACTCGGTGGGCCTGTCGAACCAGGAGCGCGCCTTCGTCCGGCTGTGCCGCCTCGTCGGCGTGCTCGACCAGACGGCGCTCGTGCGCGCACCCAACACGTTCACCAAGGACTTCCTCGAGCAGCGGGTGCGTGAGCAGATCCACGAGGCCCTCGCGAGCCAGCTCGGTCACCCGGTCCAGCTCGCGGTCTCGGTCGACGAGAGCCTCGAGACCGACCTCGGGATGATCAGCGACGAGCCGAGTGGGCAGGTCCACGACGGCTCGCGCAGCGGTCAGGGCGCCGGCCAGATCGGGGGCGCGGGCTCCGGCTCCCCGTCCGGCAACGGCTCCGGGGCCATCGGCGGCCACCAGAACGGCGGCTACGGCCAGGCCGCTCACAACCCGCTGCGCGACCTCGCCGAGAGCGCACCAGCACTCAACGGCGCCGACCTCGACGAGCCGCGGCAGCCGACCTACGAGGCGCAGACGCGGATGGAGCTCGGCCCCGACCCGCTCAGCGGTGGCGAGAGCGGGCCGCTGCGCCTCCAGCAGCGCCCCGAGCCCAGCTCGCCGGGCGACACCCGGCTCAACCCGAAGTACACCTTCGACACCTTCGTCATCGGCGCGAGCAACCGCTTCGCCCACGCGGCCGCGGTCGCGGTGGCCGAGGCCCCGGCCAAGGCGTACAACCCGCTCTTCGTCTACGGCGAGTCCGGGCTGGGCAAGACCCACCTGCTCCACGCGATCGGGCACTACGCCCGCACGATGTTCCCCAACGTGCGCGTGCGCTACGTGAACTCCGAGGAGTTCACCAACGACTTCATCAACAGCATCCGTGACGACAAGGCGAGCGCGTTCCAGAACCGCTACCGCAGCGTCGACGTGCTCCTCATCGACGACATCCAGTTCCTCCAGGGCAAGCTGCAGACGCAGGAGGAGTTCTTCCACACCTTCAACACGCTGCACAACGCGAACAAGCAGATCGTCATCACGAGTGACCTGCCGCCGCGCGAGCTGTCCGGCTTCGAGGACCGGATGCGCACCCGCTTCGAGTCGGGCCTGCTCACCGACGTCCAGCCGCCCGACCTCGAGACCCGCATCGCGATCCTGCGGAAGAAGGCGATCCAGGACCGGATGACGGTCCCCGACCCGGTCCTCGAGTACATCGCGACGAACTTCAGCACCAACATCCGCGAGCTCGAGGGCGCCCTCATCCGCGTCACGGCGTTCAGCAACCTCAACCGCCAGGCGGTCGACCTGCCCCTCGCGGTCATCGTGCTCAAGGACGTGCTGCCCAACGAGACGCCGAACCAGGTGACCGCGGCGACGATCATGGCGGTGACGGCGGCCTACTACGCGGTGACGCTCGAGGACCTCTGCGGCTCGAGCCGCTCGCGCCAGCTCGTGACGGCCCGGCAGATCGCGATGTACCTCTGCCGCGAGATGACCGACCTCAGCCTGCCGAAGATCGGCCAGCACTTCGGCGGCCGCGACCACACGACGGTGATGCACGCCGACCGCAAGATCCGCGAGCTCATGGGTGAGCGCCGCGCGATCTACAACCAGGTCACCGAGCTGACCAACCGGATCCGCCAGCAGTCGCACTGACACCCGAGCACGTCCGCTGACGCGGCCCGATGACGTATGCCGTCGGGCCGCGTCGGCGTCAGGCCGCGGCCCCCGCGTGGGCCGGCTTCGCAGCCTTGGCCGCGCGCCGGGCGGCCACGGTCGTCGTCAGCGCCTCGTCCCACGGGGTCGGGGCGAGCCCGAACGTGCGCTGGGTGAGCTCGGAGTCGAGGACGAAGGGCCGCTCGAACTGGTGGCGGGTCTCGCGCAGCTCTCGCATGAAGGGGACGACCGCACCGGCTGCGGTGCCGAGCGGCCGGGGCAGCACGCGTACCCTCCGCTGCTTGACGCCGGCGACACGCGCGACGTCACCGGCGGCCTCGTCGAACGTGCGGGCGGGCGCGGTCGGCACGTGCCAGGCTCGACCCCAGCCGTCGTCGCCGGCGGCGACCCGCGCTGCGAGCCGGCCGACGTCGGGGACGTAGGTCCACGAGTGCGGCGCGTCGGCGCGGCCGGCGGGCACGAAGGGCGGTCGGCCGGCGAGCAGCGCGTCGATGACCACGTCGCCCAGGTAGCTGGTCCGCGGCGTCGTGCCCGGTCCGAAGTAGTCGCTCGAGCGCAGCTCGGTGACGCGCAGCCGGCCGGCCTCGTGGCGGGCCAGCGCCTCGGTCCACATGTCGGCACGGATGCGGCCCTTGTGACCGGACGGCCGCAGCGGGTCGTCCTCGTGCATGGGCGCCTCGACCTCGCCGTAGCCGTAGAGGTTGCCGATGATGACGAGGCCGGCTCCGGACTCCTCGGCGGCGGTGAGGGTGGCGGCGGCGATCGGTGGCCAGTCGGTGTCCCAGGTCATGTAGCTGGGCGGGTTGACGGCGTTGACGATGCTCGCGGCACCGCTCGCCAGCGCGGTCAGCGCGGACGCGTCGCTCGCGTCGACGGCGACGACCTCGACCGCGTCCGGGTGGGTGTCCTGCCAGGGGCGTTCGACGACCCGCCCCGAACGGGACGCGAGGGTCACGGTGTGGCCGAGGGTGACGAGTGCGGCGGTCGTCGAGCGGCCGACGCCGCCGGCGCCGAGGACGAGGTGGTGGGTCATGGTCTGCTCCTTCGAGATTGGGGCGTGAGCACCGCTCACATTTCGATGGTGACATCAGTCGGCGACGAAAGCAAGAGCACTGCTCACATTTTTGCGCGAGATGTGGCAGGCTCGGTCCATGGACCCGTTCGACATCACACCCGCGGACGCATCCGCCCCTGCACCCGCCGCCGACACGCCTGCCGCCCCGCTGGGCAAGCGCGCCCGGAACCGGCTCGCCGTCGAGGCCGACATCCTCCGCGTGGCGCGTCAGCACCTGGCCACGGACGGGGCGGCCGCGCTCAGCCTGCGCGCCGTCGCCCGCGACCTCGGCATGGTCTCCTCCGGGATCTACCGCTACGTCGAGAGTCGCGACGAGCTCCTCACCCGCCTCATCGTCGACTCGTACTGGTCGCTCGCCGCAGCCGTCCGCAGCGCCCACGACACCGTCCCCCACGACGACCTCGAGGCACGATGGGATGCCATCGGCCGCGCCCTGCGAGCGTGGGCGGTCGACCGGCCGCACGACTTCGCGCTCATCTACGGCTCTCCGGTCCCGGACTACGAGGCCCCGTCCGAGCGCACCGAGGAGCCGGGCACGGCCGTCCTCGTCCTTCTCGTCGCCCTGCTCGACGACGTCCGGGCAGCGGGCCGGCTCGCCGACCCCCAGCGGCTCGGACTCGTGCCGGCGCGCGCCGAGGCCGGTGTCGGCGCACTGCTCGAGGCACCGATGTTCGCCGCGACACGGCTGGACGCCGTCGACCTGACCCAGGGACTGGCCGCCTGGACCTTGCTGCTCGGCGCCGTGACGAGCGAGGTCTTCGCCCAGCTCGGGCCGGTTCCGGACGGCGAGGCACTCTTCGAGTGTCTTCTCGCGGCCTCGCGACGGTGCGCCATCGCTCCGGCCGGTGACTAGTCGGCCCCGTCCGGGATGCCTGCACGCGCCCGCGCACACGGCATACGTCCACATCCGTCCACAGGTTTGTCCACACCTGTGTGCACAGCGTGACCTCTCCGTGACCCGAGGCAGCAGACGCGACGAGACCGCGGGGCGCGAGAGTTGTCCACCGCCTGTGGACAACTCTGTGGAAGCCGTGGCCCGGATCGTGCACAGGTGACTAGTCCTCAATCATTTCAAATCGGACATATCCAGACCGCTCTTCCACACGCCTCTGTGGAAACGTGTGGACGACGGTCGGAAAGCTGCGGACAACCCCCGGGCTTCCTGTGAGGACGATGTGCACGGCCGACATCCGTCCACAGGGCGGGCCTGTCGCGTCCGGCGCGACCCCACACGCCGTGCACACCCCCATCGGTGGGCTGACCTGCACCGACGCCGGTTGTCCACAGCATCCACAGCACCTATGACTATGACGAGATCCCAGTCATAGAGGGGAGCCCCGACAACGAGGGTCCGACCGGACGCCCAGGGCCGGCTCGCGAGGGTCCACGGACCCGATGGGCGATCGGGTGATTTTGCCGCCTCGGCGATTCGGGGAGTGTCTGTGGTGCCAGTCACCGGCAGGCACTAGTGTCTGAGCCCCAATGTCCTTCCCCGTCGAAGTGAGTGCACCGTGAAGTTTCGGGTTGAGCGAGACGTCCTGGCCGAGGCCGTGACCTGGGTGGCCCGTGGGCTCCCGGCGCGCCCGCCGGTTCCTGTGCTCGCTGGCGTGCTCGTCGACGCGAACGAGGACGGCACGCTGACGCTGTCCGCCTTCGACTACGAGGTGTCCGCGCGCATCACCGTGCCGGCAGACGTCGCCGAGGCCGGCCAGGTGCTCGTGCTGGGTCGCCTGCTCGCCGACATCTCGCGCAACCTGCCCAACAAGCCGATCGACGTCAGCACCGACGGCAGCAAGGTCAACGTCGCCTGCGGCTCGTCCCGCTTCGCGCTCCGCGAGATGCCGGTCGCCGACTACCCGACGCTGCCGCTCTCGCCCGAGACGAGCGGCACCATCGCCGGCGACGTCTTCACCCAGGCGGTGGCCCAGGTCTCGATCGCCGCCGACAAGGGCGACACCCTGCCGATCCTCACCGGCGTGCGGATGGAGATCGACGGCGACAAGGTGACCCTCCTCGCGACCGACCGCTACCGCCTCGCGATGCGCGAGCTGACGTGGAGCCCGTCGGCCACCGATGCGAGCCACGTCGCGCTCATCCCGGCTCGCCAGCTCTCCGACACGGCACGCGCCCTCGGTGCGTCCGGTTCCGTCGAGCTCGCGCTCGGCCAGGGCGGCGACGGCCTCATCGGCTTCGAGGCCGGCCAGCGCCGTGCGACGACGCGCCTGCTCGACGGCGAGTACCCCAAGGTCACCTCGATCTTCCCGACGTCGGTCGACACCGAGGCGGTCGTCGAGACAACGGCGCTCGAGGAGGCGGTCAAGCGTGTCGCCCTCGTCGCCGAGCGCAACACCCCGGTGCTGCTGAAGTTCACCGATGGCCAGGTCGCCATCGAGGCCGGCACCGGCGACGATGCCCAGGCCTCCGAGGCCGTCGAGGCCACGCTCAACGGACCCGAGATCCAGATCGCGTTCAACCCGCAGTTCCTCCTCGACGGCCTGCACGCCGTCGGCACAGCCTGGAGCCGTCTCTCGTTCACCCAGCCGAGCCGCCCGGCCGTGCTGACCGGCCAGGCCGAGGCCGACTCCGAGCCCGACACCAGCTACCGCTACGTCCTCATGCCGGTCCGCTTCGCCAGCTGACAACCACTCCCGCACCGCGCTCACGGCGCACTCGAGCGCCCGGTGCCGTACGCCGCCGGGCAGGCGTAGCCTCGAACCGCGCCACCCGCTCCGCCCCGCACGCTTCCCGCAGACTTCCCCGCAGAAAGGCTCGCGACATGCAGCTCGGTCTCATCGGTCTCGGCAAGATGGGCGGCAACATGCGCGAGCGCTTGCGTCGCGCGGGCCACGAGGTCATCGGCTTCGACCGCAACCCCGACGTCGCCGACGTGCGCACGCTGCCGGCGCTCGTCAAGGCCCTCGAGGCCCCGCGCGTCGTGTGGGTCATGGTGCCGGCCGGCGACCCGACCCGTGAGACCGTCGCCAAGCTCGCCGAGCTGCTCGAGCCGGGCGACCTCGTCATCGACGGTGGTAACTCGCGCTTCACCGACGACTTCGAGAACGCCAAGCTGCTCGGAGAGAAGAAGATCGGCTACGTCGACTGCGGCGTCAGCGGTGGCATCTGGGGCCTCGAGAACGGCTACGGCCTCATGTGCGGCGGCGACAAGAAGTGGGTCACCCGGGCCATGCCGATCTTCGACGCGCTGCGGCCGGAGGGCCCGCGCGAGGAGGGCTTCGTCCACGCGGGCAAGGTCGGTGCCGGGCACTACACGAAGATGGTCCACAACGGCATCGAGTACGGCCTCATGGCTGCCTATGCCGAGGGCTACGAGCTGCTCGAGAAGAAGGACATCGTCACCGACGTCCCCGGTGCCTTCAAGGCGTGGAGCCGCGGCACCGTCGTGCGGTCCTGGCTGCTCGACCTCATGGTCGACGCGCTCGAGGAGAACCCCCACCTCGACGACGTGTCCGACTACACCAACGACTCCGGCGAGGGGCGCTGGACCGTCGAGGAGGCCATCGCCCTCTCCGTGCCGATGCCGGTCATCTCGGCCTCGCTCTTCGCGCGCTTCGCCTCGCGCCAGTCGAGCTCGCCGACGATGCAGGCCGTCGCGGCGCTGCGCGGCCAGTTCGGCGGGCACCAGGTCATGACGATCGCCGAGGGCGAGAAGCTGCGCCAGGGCGACGTGCCGGCGGCCCCGGCCAAGAAGGCCGCGGCGAAGAAGGGCGCCTCGCGTCGCTCCGCGACGAAGCAGGCGAGCAAGCGCGCGTCCGCGACGGCCTCGCAGGCCAACGTCGGCGCCGCGAAGAAGGCCGCCTCCTCGGGTCGGGCGTCGGCGACGACGGCCACCGACATGGCCGACTCCGCGCGCGGCCAGAAGCGCGCGGCGAAGAAGACCGCCAAGAAGGCCTGAGCAGAGCGCCGCACCCTCCTTGCACGTCCGTCACCTGACCCTCAAGGACTTCCGCAGCTACCCGAGCGCCGAGCTCGCGCTGACGCCGGGCGTCACCACGCTCGTGGGTCTCAACGGCCAGGGCAAGACGAACCTCGTCGAGGCGGTCGGCTACCTCGCCACGCTCGGGTCGCACCGCGTGGCGACGGACCAGCCGCTCGTCCGGTTCGGCGCGGCCCAGGCGATCGTGCGTGGGGCCATCATCCGCGACGACCGCGAGACGATGGTCGAGCTCGAGATCACGCCGGGTCGCGCCAACCGCGCCCGCCTCGGGCGCTCCCCCGTCTCGCGGCCGCGCGACGTGCTCGGCACGGTGCGCACGGTGCTCTTCGCGCCCGAGGACCTCGCCCTCGTCAAGGGCGACCCGTCGGAGCGGCGGCGCTTCCTCGACGAGCTGCTCGTGCAGCGACAGCCCCGGTGGTCGGGGGTCCGGTCCGACTACGACAAGATCCTCAAGCAGCGCAACGCCCTGCTCAAGTCCGCGGCGCCGGTGCTCCGCAAGGGTGCCCGTCGCCCGCCGCGTCCGCCCCGCGACGGCGACCAGCCGGTCGACGAGGCCCGCGAGGCGGCCCTGCACACCCTCGACGTGTGGAACGACCACCTCGCCTCGGTCGGGGCTCAGCTGCTCTACGCACGGCTGCGGCTGCTGCGCGACCTCGTGCCCGACCTCTCCGAGTGCTACGACGCGGTGAGCGCGGCCGCCTCGAATGCACGCGCCACCTACAAGAGCTCCCTCCACGAGGACCTCGCCAAGCGGCTCGCCGCCGGTGAGGTCCCCGAGATCGAGGAGCTGCGCACCGGGATGCTCGACACCCTCGAGCAGGTGCGCTCCAGCGAGATCGAGCGCGGCATCTCCCTCGTCGGGCCCCACCGTGACGACCTCGTCCTCTCCCTCGGCGAGCTGCCCGCCAAGGGCTACGCCAGCCACGGCGAGTCGTGGAGCTTCGCCCTGGGACTCAAGCTCGCGGCATACCGGCTCCTGCGGCGCGACCTCGGCGACGACCCGGTGCTCGTGCTCGACGACGTCTTCGCCGAGCTCGACTCCGGCAGGCGCGAGCGGCTCGCGGCGCTCGTTTCCGACTGCGAGCAGGTGCTCATCACCGCCGCCGTCGGGGCCGACGTGCCCGACGTGCTCCGCGAGAACGGCACGACGTATGCCGTCGTGCTCGGTCAGGTCCAGGCAGCGGGCTCCGTGGGTGCGTCCGTCAGCGAGCCACCTCAGGCCCTCGCGGAGGACACCGCCGGCGAGGAGGCGGGTGGGGAGGGCGACGATGAGTGACGACGCCCCCGGGGCCGAGCCCACCGACACGGCGGCCGGTGCTGCCGAGGAGACCCCCGAACCGAACGACGAGGACACCCGGATCGCCGACGCCGCGGCCTCGGCGCTGGCGCGGGCGCGGGCGGGAGCGGCCGAGAAGGGACTGCGCCCCGGCATGCGGCCGAAGAAGCGACGCCGTCCGATCGGTGACGCGCCGGTGCTGTCCGGCTCGGCCCGCGACGGTCGCGACCCGGCCCTGCTCGGTGACCAGCTCGACCGGTTGCTGCTCGACCGCGGCTGGAAGGTCGACGTCGCGGTCGGCTCGGTCATGGGCCGCTGGCCCGAGATCGTAGGGCCCGACATCGCCGGCCACGTCGAACCGCTCACCTTCGTCGACGGGATCCTCACGGTGCGCGCCGACTCGACGGCCTGGGCCACGCAGATGCGCCTGCTCGCCTCGTCGCTGCTCGCCCGGATCGACGAGGAGATCGGAGCCGGCGCGGTCCGCGAGCTCAAGGTCGTCGGCCCGAGCGCGCCGTCGTGGAACCGCGGCGCCCGTCGCTCCCCCGACTCGCGAGGACCGCGCGACACCTACGGCTGATCGGCGGCGCCGCTCAGACCCCGCTCAGGCCGATGACGACGACGGTGGCGACGAGCAGCACGGTGCCGGCGATGACGAGCCAGGCCAGGACCCGTGGCACGCGCCGCAATCGCGCCGGCGCGGAGGCGTCGATGTCTTCGGCGTCTTCGGCGTCCTCGGCGTCCTCGGCGTCGGTCTCGACGGCCGCACGCTCGACGGCGGGCAGGCTCTCGGTTGTGGTCGGCGCCGGCGGTGCGTCCGGCTCGACCACCGGCCCTCTTCCGGCGGTCGGCGCGACCGGCCCGACGGCCCCGTGCAGCGCCGAGCCCAAGGCGTCGGCGATGGAGGACAGCACCTCGGCGACGACGGGAGGCAGGGGCGCACCATCGGGTCCGGCGACGGTGGTGCGCCGCGTGACCGAGCCATGGGCACGCGACAGGTCGACGGAGTCGAGGCGTCCGTCCGGTCCCGGGTCGACACCGGCCGCGAGCAGCTGGGCCCGCACCTCCTCGGGCAGCGCGTCCCACGAGTCGTACTCGCGCCCGCCGACGTTGATCGTGATCACGCTGCGAACTGTAGGACCGCTCGGAGGGCGGGTGTCGGTGTTCCGACGCAGACTGTCGTCATGACCTCGACGCAGCCACCGCCGCAGACCCGGACGCCGCACTGCACGATCGTGCCGCCCTACATGCTCGAGGCCCTGGCGGCCAGCGACGAGCCGGCCGTGGCCGCCCACGCCCGCGAGGCGCTCCGGCACGACGAGGAGCTGCGCTCCTCGCGGCACACGCCGACAGCCCGCCCGACGACGCGACGGGCCCCGCGCCGTGAGGACGTCACGTCGCCGACGGCCCACGGCACGGGACCGCACCGCACGATCGCCGACGCCCAGGGCAGCCAGACGACCCCGGGCACGACGGTGCGCACCGAGGGCGCGGCCGCGAGCGGCGACGTCGCGGTCAACGAGGCCTACGACGGACTCGGCGCGACCTGGGAGCTGTGGTCGACGGCCTACGACCGCGACTCGCTCGACGGCAAGGGGATGCCGTTGCTCGCCACGGTCCACTACGGCCGCAACTACGACAACGCCTTCTGGGACGGCTCGCAGATGGTGTTCGGCGACGGCGACGGGGTCGTCTTTGAGCGGTTCACCCAGAGCCTCGACGTCATCGGGCACGAGCTCGCCCACGGCGTCACCGAGCACACGGCCGGCCTGCTCTACCAGGGCCAGTCTGGCGCGCTCAACGAGTCGATCTCCGACGTGTTCGGCGTCCTCGTCAAGCAGAAGGCCCTCGGCCAGAGCGCCGCGCAGGCCGACTGGCTCGTCGGCGCCGACCTGCTCAACCCCTCGGTCCAGGGTCGCGCCCTGCGCGACATGCGCAACCCCGGCACGGCCTACGACGACCCACGGCTCGGCAAGGACCCGCAGCCCGCGCACATGGACGACTACGTCGAGACCCAGGACGACAACGGCGGCGTCCACATCAACTCGGGCATCCCCAACCGCGCCTTCGTGCTCGCGGCCGACGCGATCGGCGGCAATGCCTGGGAGGGCCCGGGCGCGATCTGGTATGCCGTCGTGTCGGGTGACGGCATCAAGGCCGACTGCGACTTCGCGACGTTCGCCGGCCTCACCGTGGCCGCCGCGGGCAGCGCCCACGGTGACGGGTCCGCCGAGCAGGCGGCCGTGCGCTCGGCGTGGGAGCAGGTCGGCGTGCTCACCGCGGCTGCCGGCGGTCCGGGCAGGCAGGCAGGCGGCGCCGTCGGCTCGACCCCGACGCCTGGTCCGGCCGGGGGCGGGCCGTCCGGACAGGTCCCGGGCGCCGACGCCCAGGTGCTCCTCCGTCGCTCTGGTGGCTTCGCCGGCCAGGTCCGCGAACGCCGCCTGGCCCTGGGCGACCTGTCCGAGCGGGACGCGAAGGACTGGCAGCACCTGCTGGCCGCACCGACTCTCCAGCGCATCGCCGCCTCGACCGAGCGCACCCACCCCGACGCGTACATCTACTCCGTCGTGTGCGACGAGGTCGGCTGCGACGTGACGCTCCAGGAGCCCCACCTGCCCGAGGCGATCCACTCCCTCTTCGAGCGCACGCTCGCCGACGACTGAGCACGCGCTCAGTTGTCGGCGAGGAAGTACGGGTCCTCCCCCTCGGGGATGTCCGTGTCCCGCGCCCGACCCGGTGCGACGACGATGCACTCGCCGTCGAGGGTGCAGCGCTGCAGGCTGCGGTCCCCGGTCGTCGCACCGACCTGCACGGTGACGGTGCCGTCGCCCCCCATGCGATAGCTGACGGGTGAGGCGCCACCACCAGGTGCGCTGCTGCTGCCGTCCTCCATCACGACAGCGCCGTCGCTGGTGCGCACGACAACCAGTCCGCCATAACGGAACGTCCGGTCGGGGCCCAGCTGCGAGTCGTCGAGCCCGTCGATGTAGCCGGTCGCGAGCAGGTAGGCGCCGTCCGTCGAGAACGCCCGAAAGACGAGCGGTCCGCAGAGCCGCCAGATCGTCCGACCTGAGGTGAGGTCCGTCAGCTCGTTGCAGACCTGCTTCGAACCCGGCCTCGGTGCCACGCCGACGAGGGCCGTCCCGCGGGCGGCATCGACGAGTGTGGGGGATCCGGCGACCGCTCGGCGTGTTCCCGTGGCGACGTCCCACGCGACCGAGCTGCCGGTGAAGCCTCGGCTGGCATAGACGACGGGCCCGACGATCCCGACGGCGTCGTACCCGGGCGACTCCGCGTCGGAGACCCCGTCGGGCGTGCAGTCGCACGTGGTGGCGTCGAGGCGACCGATGCGGGCCCCCACGGCGTCGTACGCCGTGAGCGAGCCTCGCGACTCGATGACGAAGACGCTGCCGTCGGCGTTGACCGTGCTGGACTCGCCGTCGAGCCGCACCGTGTTGGCTCCGGTCGAGTCCACGACGTAGTAGACACCGGTCTCCCCCTGGGCCACGAGCCACCCGCCACCGGCCAGCCGCGCGAGCGAGCCGCCGGTCAGCTTGCCGGTCAGCGCGACCTGCCTCGTCCCGTCGTAAATGACGCCGTCCGCGACGTAGGGGACGGTCGTGGTCCCGGTCGGCCCGCCCGTGGCGAAGCGGACCATGACCGGCGCGGGGGCACCGTCGGCCGTGAGGGTCGGGATCGACGTGGGAGTGGGGGCGCTGCTGGCGCTCCCGGTCGGCGCGGACGGTCGCCCCGTGGGAGCCGTCGTCGATGCCGACGGTCCGACGGGGAGCGGCTGGTCACCGGTCGGTCGCACGGCTGACCACCCCACCGGCAGGGCGACGGCCAGGACGAGGCCCGCGACGAGCGCGGTCCCGCCGAGCTCGCGGCGTCGGTTGGAACGGTCGCGAGCGATCGCGCGCTCCGCGAGGTCGGCCACGACGCGTACGCCCTCGCCGCGCTCGTCGAGCACCTGCTTGAGACCGGGGTCGATGGGGTTCATGCCGTGGCCTCGCTCATCCGGGAGCGCAGCGCGGAGATCGCGCGGCTCGTGTGGCTCTTGACGGTGCCGATGGAGCAGCCGAGCACCTCGGCGGTCTGGGCCTCGGTGAGGTCCTCGTAGTAGCGCAGCACG
Organism: Terrabacter sp. 2TAF16; assembly: GCF_052115065.1. NCBI lineage: Bacteria > Bacillati > Actinomycetota > Actinomycetes > Micrococcales > Intrasporangiaceae > Terrabacter > Terrabacter sp. 2TAF16. The sequence continues at coordinate 169,896 of NZ_JBFRFZ010000004.1, read as the reverse complement.
ACGGCGGCGCGCTGCTGGCGCGGCAGGCTCTGCACGTGGTGCCAGAGGTCGATCGACGTCGCCGAGTCGAGCCCGGGAGCACCTGGCGGGTCGAGCACCTCCAGCACGTGGCTGCTCGGTGACTCGTGGCGGCGCAGCAGTCCGCGCCAGCGGGAGTTGTTCTCGTTGACCATGACCCGGCGCACGTAGGCGTCCGGCAGCTCGGCGACCCGCACGCGGTCCCAGTGGCGGTAGACCTTGGCGAGCGCGTTCTGCAGCAGGTCCTCGGCGGCGTCCCGGTCCCCGCTCAGCAGGTAGGCGAGTCGGGCGAGCGACTGCTCGCGCGCCCTGACGTAGGCCGTGAAGTCGGCCCTCCGCTCTGCATCGTCCATGACCCGCGTCCCCTGTTGTCGGCTCGTCCCGGCACGTGCCGGCACCCATCCAGACCGTCATCCACACGGAAAGGTTGTCCGCGCAGTGTCCCGACTCGAGCCTGCGCGCGGTGGCGCCTGACGTCACGATCAGGCACGGTGTGCCCGGGTCGTCCCGACGCCGGTGCCCACCCTGCCGAAACGAGGGGAAGTCTTTACGAATCCTTTCCGGACGCGGACCTCCCGCGCGTGGTTGCCTGTGTCGTTGGCCTCCACTCCTCGAAAGGTTCGACATGCGTCGTACGCCGCTCATCGCCACCGCCTCGGTCGTCGCCGCGGTCGGTGCCCTCCTCTCGACGGCGGCCGCCGGCTCTGTCGCCGCCCCGGCCCCCGCCACGGCCGGGGCCTCCGTGCCCGCGGACCTCACGCTCGTCCAGGTGCGCCAGAGCCTGCTCGGCTCGCACCGCTGGTACGCCCAGACCTACCGTGGCGTGCCGGTGCTCGGCGGCTGGTACGCCGTCCACGCGACGGGCGCCGCCGCCTCGGTCGACGACGGTCGTCGTGCCGTCACCGGCCTCACCTCGGTCTCACCGGGTGTCGCGCGCGCCTCCGCCGCCACCGCCGCCAAGGGCCACGGCAACGCCCGCGCCAGCCGGCTCGTCGTCGTCCCCGGAGCCGCCGGGGGCGCGGCCACGCTGGCCTGGCAGGTCACGACCGACCAGGACAAGCAGGTGCTCGTCGACGCCCGCAGCGGCCGGGTCACGAAGGTCACCGACGAGCGGGTCCTCGCAAGTGGCTCGGGCAAGGTCTTCGACCCCAACCCCGTCGTCGCCCTGCAGAACGAGTCGCTCAAGGACGCGAACAACGCCGACAGCGCCGTCCCCGCGTCGGCCTACAAGACGGTGACCCTCGCCAACCTCGACGGCTCGGGCGACCTCAAGGGCAGCTGGGCCAACGTCACGAACAGCAAGAAGGGCAAGAACGCCGCCGCCTTCTCGTCGACGCTCACCTTCCCCTACACCCGCAGCGACACACGGTTCGAGCAGGTCAACAGCTACTACGCCGTCGACCGGGTCCAGGCCTACATCCAGTCGCTCGGCTTCGCCGACGTCAACCACGAGTCCCAGGACCTCAGCGTCAACACGACGACCCAGGACAACTCCTGGTACACCCCGAGCCAGGACACCATCACCATCGGCACGGGCGGCGTCGACGACGGCGAGGACCAGGAGGTCGTGTGGCACGAGTACGGCCACGCGGTCCAGGACGACCAGGTGCCCGGCTTCGGCAGCGGCTCGGACGCGGGCGCCATCGGTGAGGGCTTCGGTGACTACCTCGCGGCCACGATGTCGCAGGGCAACTCGGCCGACACGGCCACGACGCCGTGGGTCTGCGTCATGGACTGGGACTCGACGTCCTACACCTCGACGACGCCGCACTGCATCCGCCGCCTCGACACGACCAAGACCGTCGCCAACCGCACCGGCGAGGTGCACGACGACGGCGAGATCTGGAGCCACGCGCTCTGGGACGTCAACAAGGCCTTCGGCCGGGACAAGGCGACGCGCATCATCCTCGAGGCCCAATTCTCCTACGCCCCGTCGACGACGTGGGCCGCGGCAGCGCAGAAGACCGTCGACGCCGCGACCGCGCTCTACGGTGCGACCGACGCCGCCACCGTGCGCGCGGCCTTCCACGCCCGCGGCATCCTCTGACGCGGGGATCCACCCCACCGAGGTCATATGTCGGGAGGCCGGTTCCGCTGGGACCCGGCCTCCCGGCATACCCGGCTAGGTGCCCGGTAGGTGCCTGCCTCGCGGCGCGGCGAGGCCCGGACGGCCTGTGGACGACGGCCCTCGGGCCGGCCCGGACGCAGGAGAATGGGTGCGGACGGGAGCCTCGTGGTGGCGCGGGGCGATGCGGCGGGTGAGGGTGCCTGAGGGGCGCTGGAGCCCCGGGGCGTGATCCTCCCCTCGGATCCACGGGTTCTCGGGCCGGAAAGTGCCCGTTTCGCGCGTCTGAGGGCACGGTTCACGGCCCCGGACCGTTAGACTGATGAGGTTGCGGCTCGACGTCCACGTCGAGCCGCCCGCATGAGGTCTGACCACCGAGGAGAGCCGTGTCCGACGCCGACGAGCCGATCACCACCAGCACCACCCCCAGTTCCACCGGATCCGACTCCGTGGCAGCACCCGACACAGCGACTCCCGACCCCGGCGCACCCGTGGTCCCTGCAACACCGGCGGCCCCTGCGGTCCCGGCCGACGTCCGGCCCAACGGCGTCGACTACGACGCGAGCGCGATCACCGTCCTCGAGGGTCTCGAGGCCGTGCGCAAGCGCCCAGGCATGTACATCGGCTCGACCGGTCCCCGCGGCCTGCACCACCTCGTCTACGAGATCGTCGACAACGCCGTGGACGAGTCGCTCGCCGGCTACGCCGACACCATCGACGTCACGCTCCTCGCCGATGGTGGCGTCCGGGTCAAGGACAACGGCCGCGGCATCCCCACCGACATCCACCCCGTCGAGAAGATCAGCGCCGTCGAGCTCGTCCTGACCCAGCTGCACGCCGGCGGCAAGTTCGGTGGCGGTGGCTACAAGGTCTCCGGTGGCCTGCACGGCGTCGGCAGCTCCGTCGTCAACGCCCTGTCGACCCGCCTCAAGGCCGCGGTCCGCCAGAAGGGCCATGTCTTCCGGATGAGCTTCACCGACGGCGTGCCCGACGGGCCCCTCGAGAAGCAGGAGGCCACCGACGAGACCGGCACGACGATCACCTTCTGGGCCAACGCCGACATCTTCGAGACCGTCGACTACGACTTCGAGACCATCCGGGCCCGGATGCAGCAGATGGCCTTCCTCAACAAGGGCCTGACGATCAACCTCGTCGACGAGCGCATCGAGCAGCCCGCGGGCGAGCGCGACGTCGACCTCGACGACCTCGACGAGGACCTCGAGGTCGTCGAGGAGTCGACCGAGGACGACGAGCCCCAGGCCGCCGCGGCCGACGCCGGCTCCGGCTCCGGCGAGAAGAAGACGCTCACGGCCAAGCGGGTCAGCTACCGCTACGACAACGGCCTCGTCGACTACGTCAACCACATCAACGGCAGCAAGCGCAGTGAACCGGTGCACCCCGAGGTCATCTCGATCGAGGTCGAGGACGAGGCCCGCTCGCTGAGCCTCGAGCTCGCGATGCAGTGGACCAACGCCTACAGCGAGTCGGTCCACACCTACGCCAACGCGATCAACACCCACGAGGGCGGCACCCACGAGGAGGGCTTCCGCGCGGCGATGACCAAGCTCGTCAACGACTTCGCGCGCCGCCAGAACCTCCTCAAGGAGAAGGACGAGAACCTCACCGGCGACGACGTCCGAGAGGGACTCACGGCCGTCATCTCGGTCAAGCTCGCCGAGCCGCAGTTCGAGGGCCAGACCAAGACCAAGCTCGGCAACTCCGAGGTCAAGGGCTTCGTCCAGCGCGCCATGACCGACGAGTTCGGCCACTGGCTCGAGGCGCACCCCACCGAGGGCAAGGACATCGTCCGCAAGTCGGTGCAGGCCGCGGCCGCACGCATGGCGGCCCGCAAGGCCCGCGAGGCGACCCGCCGCAAGGGCCTGCTCGAGTCGGGCGGCCTGCCGGGCAAGCTCAAGGACTGCCAGAGCAAGGACCCGAGCATCTCCGAGGTCTTCATCGTCGAGGGCGACAGCGCCGGCGGCTCGGCCACCCAGGCCCGTGACCCGCACACCCAGGCGATCCTCCCGATCCGCGGCAAGATCCTCAACGTCGAGAAGGCGCGCATCGACAAGATCCTCGCCAACAACGAGGTCCAGGCGCTCATCTCCGCCTTCGGCACCGGCATCGGCGAGGACTTCGACATCGACAAGGCGCGCTACCACAAGATCGTGCTGATGGCCGATGCCGACGTCGACGGCATGCACATCCGCACGCTGCTGCTGACGCTCCTCTTCCGCTTCATGCGCCCGCTCATCGAGGCCGGCTACGTCTATCTCGCGCAGCCGCCGCTCTTCCGCCTGCGGTGGAGCAACGCCGAGCACCAGTTCGCCTACAGCGACCGCGAGCGGGACGGTCTGCGCCTGCTCGGCGAGGGCAAGGGTTGGCGCCTGCCGAAGGACAACCCGATCCAGCGCTACAAGGGCCTCGGTGAGATGAACTACCAGGAGCTCGGCGAGACGACGATGGACCAGAGCACCCGCACCCTGCTCCAGGTGACGCTCGACGACGCCGCCAAGGCCGACGAGGTCTTCGCCGTCCTCATGGGTGAGGACGTCGAGTCCCGTCGCTCCTTCATCCAGAAGAACGCCCGCGACGTGAAGTTCCTCGACATCTAGCCGACCGAGGGCGTACGCCGTCAGGCCCGGCCCGCCGGGACGGGACGTTCCACGTGAAACGGGCGACACGGCATACGCCACCACCGGCGCCCCACGAACTGTACGAATGTGACTGAGAGACAAAGGGATCTGACGTGAGCGACGACCTGCCTCCCAACGACGGAGACGACGTCAACGAGACGCCCGGCAACGAGACACCTGGCGACGAGACGCCCGACCAGAGCATCGAGGACATCCTCGGGCCCGACCCGGGCGCCACCGAGGCGGACGACGAGGACGAGGGCGACCCGAACGCCAGCGCGGTCGTCGTGCCGGCCGACATCGGTCAGCACGATCGGGTCGAGCCGATCGACCTCAACACCGAGATGCAGCGCAGCTACATCGAGTACGCCATGTCGGTCATCGTCAGCCGCGCCCTGCCCGACGTGCGCGACGGCCTCAAGCCCGTGCACCGCCGCATCGTCTACGCGATGTACGACGGCGGCTACCGTCCCGACCGCGGCTACAACAAGTGCGCGCGCGTCGTCGGCGACGTCATGGGTCACTACCACCCGCACGGCGACTCGGCGATCTACGACGCCCTCGTGCGCCTCGTGCAGGACTGGTCGCTGCGCTACCCGCTCGTCGACGGCCAGGGCAACTTCGGCTCCCGCGGCAACGACGGCGCCGCCGCCCCGCGATACACCGAGTGCCGGATGGCCTCGATCGCGATGGAGATGGTCCGCGACATCGAGCAGGACACCGTCGACTTCGTCCCGAACTACGACGGCAAGACGATGCAGCCGGCCGTGCTGCCGAGCCGCTTCCCCAACCTGCTCGTCAACGGCTCCGCCGGCATCGCCGTCGGCATGGCCACCCAGATCCCCGCGCACAACCTGCGCGAGGTCGCGGCCGGCGCGCAGTACTACCTCGACCACCCTGACATCTCGCGCGAGGACCTCCTCGAGGCGCTGCTCGGGATCATCAAGGGCCCGGACTTCCCGACCGGCGCCCTGATCATGGGGCACAAGGGCATCGAGGACGCCTACCGCACGGGCCGCGGCTCGATCATCATGCGGGCCGTCGTCGAGGTCGAGGAGATCCAGAACCGCCAGTGCCTCGTCGTCACCGAGCTGCCCTACCAGGTCAACCCGGACATGCTCGCGCTCAAGATCGCCGACCTCGTCAAGGACGGCAAGATCTCGGGCATCGCCGACATCCGTGACGAGACCTCCGGCCGCACCGGCCAGCGCCTCGTCATCGTGCTCAAGCGCGACGCCGTCGCCAAGGTCGTGCTCAACAATCTTTACAAGCACACCCAGCTGCAGACGACGTTCGGCGCCAACATGCTCGCCCTCGTCGACGAGGTGCCGCGGACCCTGCCGCTCGACGGCTTCATCCGCCACTGGGTCGACCACCAGGTCGAGGTCATCGTCCGGCGCACGACCTTCCGCCTACGCAAGGCCGAGGCCGACATCCACATCCTGCGCGGCCTGCTCAAGGCGCTCGACCGGCTCGACGAGGTCATCGCCCTCATCCGCGGGTCGCGCACCGTCGAGATCGCCCGCGACGGCCTCATCGAGCTGCTCGAGATCGACGAGATCCAGGCCAACGCGATCCTCAACATGCAGCTGCGCCGCCTCGCGGCCCTCGAGCGCGAGAAGCTCATCGAGGCCCACGACGAGCTGCAGGCCCTCATCGACGAGTACACCGCGATCCTCGCCTCGCCGGTACGCCAGCGCGAGATCATCAGCGAGGAGCTCGCCGGGATCGTCGAGCGCTACGGCGACGAGCGGCGCACGACGATCGTGCCCTTCGACGGCGACATGTCGATGGAGGACCTCATCCCCGAGGAGGACGTCGTCGTCACGATCACCCGCGGCGGCTACGCCAAGCGCACGCGCGTCGACCAGTACCGCTCGCAGAAGCGTGGCGGCAAGGGCGTCCGTGGTGCATCGCTGCGTGGCGAGGACGTCGTCGAGCACTTCTTCACGACGACGACCCACCACTGGCTGCTCTTCTTCACCAACCTCGGCCGGGTCTACCGCGCCAAGGCCTACGAGCTGCCCGAGGGCTCGCGCGACAGCAAGGGCCAGCACGTGGCCAACCTGCTCGCGTTCCAGCCCGGTGAGCAGATCGCCCAGGTGCTCGCGGTCCGTGACTACGCGAAGGCCGACTACCTCGTCCTCGCCACCCGCGCGGGCCTCGTCAAGAAGACGCGTCTGGCCGACTACGACTCCAACCGCTCCGGCGGCCTCATCGCGGTCAACCTCCGCGAGGGTGACGAGCTCGTCGGCGCCGGCCTGGCGTCCAACCGCGACGACCTGCTCCTCGTCTCGCGCAAGGGCCAGTCGGTGCGCTTCACCGCGACCGACGAGGCGCTGCGCCCGATGGGCCGCTCGACCTCCGGTGTCACGGGCATGAAGTTCCGCGACGGCGACGACCTGCTCGCCATGTCGGTCGTCGAGGAGGGCGAGAGCCCCGACGTGTTCGTCGTCTTCGAGAACGGTCTCGCCAAGCGCACCCCGGTCTCGGAGTACCGCCTCCAGGGCCGCGGCGGCCTCGGCATCAAGGTCGCCAAGCTCTCCGAGAAGGGCGGCGACCTCGTCGGCGCCCTCACGGTCATCGACACCGACGAGGTCATGGTCGTCATGGAGAAGGGCAAGATCGTGCGCTCGCGCGTCGACGAGGTGCGCCACACCGGCCGCTCGTCGCAGGGCGTCAAGTTCGCGACGCCCGACAAGGGCGACTCGATCGTGGCCGTGGCCCGCAACGCCGAGTCCGCCATCGTCGTGGGCGAGGTCGAGGACGGCGAGGGAGCTGAGAGCGACGCGACGTCCGCTCCGGGAGCGCCCGCTACGGTTCCCGGCGCCGATGGCGTACCGTCGGACCAGACGTCGGGTGACGAGGCGAGCTCGTCGGACACCGACAACGGAGGTGACGAATGAGCGCGACCAGCCCTGAGGGCTCCCTGAGCAGCCCGGGCACGTCGACCCGGACGGGCAGTGGCTCCGGCTTCACCGACGACCAGGGCCAGAACGGCTCCTACTACGCCTCGACCGGTTCGAGCGGGTCGTCCGGCAGCACGTCGGGTGCCTCGAGCGCCGACCCGGCCACCGCACTCTCGCGCGGCGCGGTCACCAACCGCACGGCCCCGACGCAGCGGGTCGGCTCCGGCCAGTCCGGCGCAGCCTCGTCGACCGCCGCCGGTGCGCGCACCACGACCGCGCACCGCAAGCCCAAGGGCCCGCGGCGCGTCCGCCTCGCCGTCGCGCGCGTCGACCCGTGGTCGGTCATGAAGATGAGCTTCCTGCTCTCCGTCGCGCTCGGCATCGCCGGCGTCATCCTCACGGCCGTCCTGTGGATGATCCTGTCGACGATGAACGTCTTCTCCGACGTCGAGGGCGTGCTCCAGTCGCTCCAGACGACGACGTCCGACCCGTTCTCGATCAAGGACTACGTCGGCTTCGGCCGCGTCGTGTCCCTCTCGATCGTCATCGGTGTCATCGACGTCATCCTCATGACGGCGATCGCGACCGTCATGGCCTTCCTCTACAACATCTGCGCCGCCCTCGTCGGTGGCGTGCAGCTGACGCTCACCGACGACTGAGCCGGTCCGAGCCGGTCTGAGCCGGCCCCCGTCGGCTCTCGGCCGGCGTCGTGGACGCGGCCACACGGCATACGCAAGCGGCCCCCACCCTCACGGGCGGGGGCCGTTTTGTATGAGGCGAGGTGCATCGGGTAACGTTTCCCCTCGCGTCCGGTCGTCATCTCTGATGGTGTGGATCGTCCGCGCGAAGGTGACGATGGGCCTATAGCTCAGACGGTTAGAGCGCTTCCCTGATAAGGAAGAGGTCGGAGGTTCAAGTCCTCCTAGGCCCACCATCACCGCCACCACGGAGAGGATCCCTCGCATGCTGAAGCGTCTCGCCCTCGTCGGTGCAGCCGTCGCCGGCGTCGTCTTCCTTCGCAAGAAGGCGAAGCAGCAGCAGGCCGAGCAGGACCTGTGGACCCAGGCCACCGACGACGTGCAGGCGCCCGTCGCACCGGCGACCGCTCCGACGGCGACGGACGAGGCCGACACCTCGGCCTGAGGCCGCTCTCCCCACTCGGGGCCATGGCGCAATTGGTAGCGCACCTGCTTTGCAAGCAGGGGGTTAGGGGTTCGAGTCCCCTTGGCTCCACCAGCAACGACCTCGTCCATCGGACGAGGTCGTTCATGCTCTCGGGGCTGGGTCATGGCGTGATGGAGCTGGCGCTTCGGGCGCGAGATCGTGCGATCGGTGCGTCCTGACGACATCGAGCGCGCGATCTGATGCGCGACGTCACGCCCGATCAGGTGGCGGGAGGTGTCGGTCCGTCGATCGACCCGTCGCGGAGCGCCGCTGCTGCCAGCAGGAGGAGCCCGCACGCGAAGGTCAGCACCGGGACGGCGTGTGGATCGCTATCCATGCGGTTGAGGTAGACCCACTCCGACACCGAGTAGCTCAGGGCGCCCACGGCCCAGCCGCCGAGCAGCGCCCGGCCCACGGCGGCCTCGAGCAGCACCGCGGACACGGTGAATGCCAAGGTCAACAGACCCCAGACCAAGGTCACAGCCCCCCAGTACGTCGAGGCCTGATCGGCGACATGGATGGCGTAGGCGATGAAGACGGCGGTCGTCGCGATGCCGAGGCACAGGGTCACGACCGAGCGCCAGGCACGCTGGTCGAACCGTCGGAACGGCACCCGTGTCCGTGACGCCACGGCCAGCAGGGTCCCGAGGGCCGTTGCGCCGACGAGGAGCTCACCGACCAACGCCACCAGCCAGCCGATGTCGACGCGGTCGGCGCCGGACGCGTTGAACACCCCGACGAGGGTGAGCGAGCCTGCACCGCAAGCGGCGCCGGTCGAGGTGAGCAGCGCCACCGCGACCGGGTCCCGGACCCGGGGCACGAGCATCGTGACCCCGGCGGTCAGAGCCAACAGGCCGCGAATGACGGCAGCGGGGATCTGCTCGCGGGCGTTGTCGGCGTAGGTCCCGCCGTCGAACCAGGGCAGGAAGATGGTCAGGAGGACGAGAAGCCCACCGAGGAGGGTCGCTCCACCCGCGACTCGTCGCCACGCAGGCGCCGTCGTGCGGTGTGCCGCGGCGGCCGTGACGGGGTCGGGCTGCGTGGAAGGGTCGCTGGGGACGGCACGCTCGTCGGGTGTCGCGGGTGTCGCGGGTGTAGCGGGTAGAGCGGATGGTTGGGGCGGGGATACCGACTCGGCTTCCGCCGGTGCCGCGGTCGGTCCCACGACGGTGGCCGACTCCCCCGACGCAGGTGCCGACACGGACGCGTCGTCGCGTGGTGTCTCGACCGGCCGGAGGCGTCGACCGACGAACTCCTCGTCATCGGGTCCGGAGTGGGAGGCGGGGTCCGTCACGCTGGCCGCGGTCGCTGCGGGCTCGGGCGGGTGTGGAGGTGACTCGAGGAACCCCGTCCGACGTCCGACCGAGGCGGTGACCGGCACGATGACGGACCCCGTCGGACTCGTCACGGTGATGCTGCCGGCATACGGCCTGTCGGTCGGCGAGAAGGTCACGGTCACGACGGAACCGTCCACGACAGCGCTGAGCGGAGGGTCGGCCTCGACGCGAACCTCTCGTGCCAGCGGCACGCCGGCCACGTGCAGCTCGCGCTCGACAGCGACCGCAGCCCCGAAGGCGATCTCGCCGAAGTCCAGGGCCGGAGGGTTGACCCGCGGTGCCGAGGCGTCGATGACGGCGGCGGCATCGTCGGCGACGGACTTCGTGTCGGCGCGGGCGACGGCCTGGAGCGCCTCGAGTGCGCCGAGCGCCACGCCCAGGTCGGGGTGTCCGAGCCGGTCGCGGAGCTCGACGACGGCACCGCGTCGGTAGGTCGGGTCGGGCTCACGCAGGGCCGCCACGATCGCCTCCGGGATCGGCGCCGGCCGCACCTTCTTGTGGCGGCTCTTCGCGAGGTAGACGTCGCCGGACATCTCGACGTCCCTCCCCGGCGTCTGACGGGGGTTCTGCTCCCGGACCCGGTCGAAGACGTAGTCGTAGAGCTCGCCCAGCGACACGAGGCCGTCCTCGTCGCGGTCCGCCTCGCCCGTCAGCAGCCCGTGCACGACCGCCGAGGTGAAGACCGAAGGCTGGACCTCGTGGTCGGTGGTCAGGGTCGTCCCCTCGAACGCGTACTCCATCGCGCTCGAGGCACTGATCACGGCTCGCCCACGGCCGCCTCCCAACCGCCCGGCCGGGAAGCTCTCCATGACGTTCACCGGTCCGGCCGCCCGAACCGCGACGCCCTCGCCGAAGGCACCGCCGTAGCAGCAGTCGAGGAAGAGCACGATGGTGCGAGCTCGCGCGGTGCGCATGCAGCGCTGGATGAAGTCGGCTGGCACCGCCGTGGATCCCAGCCGGTCCGGCCGGGTGTTGCGTGCCGCGACGAACAGCTCGCCCGAGTCGCTCTTGAGCCCGTGGCCCGAGAAGTGCAGGAGCAGCAGGTCGTCCGGGCGACTCTCGGTGAAGAGGTCGTCGATGTGCGACTGCACCTCGTAGGAGGCGGCGTTGTGCACGATCGACACCTCGAAGCCGCCGATCTCCGGGTCGCCGAGCACGGCCGCGAGGGCACGCGCGTCGGCCTCGGGGGCGCGCAGCTGGCCGAGGCTCGCGTGGTCGTAGGTGTCGTTGGCGATGATGAGCGCCCGCCGGGCGCCGGCTGCCGTGGTGTCGTTCATGGCGTCGGTGCGCCGTGCCGCGCCATGAAGACCCTGAGCAGGTCCTCCTGCTCGGCCGAGGTGGCCCCGGACAGCTCGATGACGTCGCCGCTGATCTCGAGCCGCACCGTCCTGGTCTCCTCGGGCGCCCGCCCGAGCCACGCCCGCACCGACGAGATGAGCCCTGCCAGGCCACCGGATCCGATCACGGCCACGGCCAGTGCGTTGACCGTCTCGGGGTCCAGCCCGCGCGAGCCTGGCTCAGGGGGTTCGGCAGGCGCCGCCGCGTCTTGCACGACGTCCAGTGCGTCGACGTGTCGCAGCTCCTGACGGAACTGTCGGTGCAGCAGGTCGACACGCGCGGCATCGGCCCCACGCTCGTGGAGCACCACGCTCATGCTCGTCACCATCGGCCCACCTCAGGGCGCCGGATCCCTTCACTCGATGGTAGCGGCGCAGGGCACGAGCGATACGGAGCTTCCCGCGAGTGCGGCAGAGCAGCGAGAGACCTCCCCGTGGCTCAGGGCGACGCGAGCTCTCGGGTGGGCGTCGCGGCGAGCGACCTGAGAGCCCATCCGATCAGCACGAGCACGATGCCCAGGACGACGGCCAGGACAGCCACGCCGAAGGCGACGACCGAGGTGAAGAGCGAGGCCCGCAGGAATGACGCCTGCATGGCCGTCGTCCGCGCGGGATCGTCCTTTTCGAGCTCGGCATAGGTCTTGCCCCCGGTGGCCTCGAGGGCGTGCTTGTTGATCACCTGCGCCTGGGCGTAGGCGGTGAAGGGCCCGGTGACGTCCTGGCCAGCCAGGAAGTCGGCGTCCTGCGACACCGTGATCTTCTCGGCCGCGAGCTGGTTGTCGACGACGATCCAGGTGACGACGCCCGCCACCGCGAAGATCACCCCGACGATCGCGACGATGATGCCGATGGTTCCCGCTCGTTGTGCCCCGCGCGCCATGGGAGTCCCCTTTCGTTGTCTGATCTCGACCCGCCCAGTCTCTCGGGGGTCCACGCCCGATGGGGTCACTCCTGGGGGGTGAGAGCGCCCGGGGGCCGTGCTCTCGGGAGGGTCGGGCGCGAGCGGAGGTCGCCCCGAGGGGGTGATCCGTGGTCCGCCTCTCATCCGTAGCGTCAGACCAGCATCCATCGTCACGACGGCCAGACGGAGGGTGCCATCTTCACCACGTCGGAGAGACGCCGGGACGGTCGTCATAAGCCTGAAGGAGCCCATCGTGACCTCACAGATCCGAACAGAGACGTCGGAGGCGGATCCGGCACGCGATGGGACCGTGTGGCACGTGCTCGGCGCCGACGAAGTGCTGCGACGCATCGGTGCCGACGCGGCGAGCGGTCTCACGTCGGCCGAGGTGGACGACCGGACCCGGCGCTTCGGCCCCAACCGGTTCACGGCCGCGACGTCGGAGACCGGGCTGCACGCGTTCCTGCGCCAGTACGCCGACCCGATGCAGGTCGTCCTCCTGGTGGCGGGGATCGGGAGCCTGTATCCCCTCAAGGAGGTGGGGACCGGCGTCCTGCTGCTCCTGCTCACCGTGTTCAACGCCGTGCTCGGCCTACGCCAGGAGGGCAAGGCCGCCGCCGCGGTCGCCGCACTCCAGAAGATGATGATCATCAAGGCCAGGGTCATGCGGGACGGGCAGCTGTCGCAGCTGCCCGCCGAGCAGCTGGTGCCCGGAGACATCGTCGCGATCGAGGCAGGCGACATCGTCCCGGCCGACGGGCGGTTGCTCCGCGCTGCGACCCTCGAGGTCGCCGAGTCCGCGCTGACGGGTGAGAGCCTGCCCGTGTCGAAGGGCACGGCAGCCGTGGAGCAGCCGGAGACGCCCCTCGGGGACCGCAGCGACATGGTCTACATGAACACCAGTGTCACGCGAGGTTCCGGCGTGTTCGTCGTCGTCGCCACCGGGATGGCCACCGAGGTCGGCCACATCTCGGGCATGTTGCAGGCCACGGAGGAGGTCAAGACCCCCCTCACGCGGCAGCTCGATGCCCTGACCCGTCAGATCTTCCTCATCGCCGGCGTGGCCCTTCTCGTGTCGGTGATCCTCAACCTCGCGCGGGGCGAGACCTTCACCGCCATCTTCCACGCGGCGGTCGCCTTCGCCATCGGCGCTCTGCCCGAGAACATGCCGGCCGTGGTCACCACGATCCTCGCCTACGGCACCCAGGCGCTGGCCAAGGTCGGCGCGATCATGAAGCGTCTGCAGTCCACGGAGACCCTGGGCTCCACCTCCGCGATCAACTCCGACAAGACCGGCACGCTCACGCTCAACGAGATGACGGCCGTCCAGATGGCCCTCGTCGGTCGGCGCTACTCCATCGAGGGCTCCGGCTACTCACCTCAGGGGCAGATCACCCGTGTGGCTGGTCAACGCGAGATCGAGCTGGACCCGTTCCTGCTTCCGATGGTTCTTGCTTCCGACGCGGTCCTGGACAGCGGCGCCCTCATCGGTGACCCCACCGAGGGGGCTCTGGTCGCGCTGGCCGCCAAAGGCGGTGTGGACGCCGTGGCCACCCGTCAGGCGTACCCGCGCGTCGCCGAGCTACCGTTCGACGCCGCGTACAAGCTGATGGCCACCTTCCACCGCATGACCGACGAGTCCGGCACCGAGGTCGTCCGGTGTTTCGTCAAGGGCGCCCCCGACGAATTGCTGGCGCGAGCCGCCTTCGTCCACGACGCCGACACGGGCCCCGTACCGGTCGACGCGAATGTCCGAGACCGCTACCTCGCCGAGAACGCCCGCCTCGGTCAGGAGGGCCTCCGCGTGCTGGCCACGGCACGCAAGGACTTCGACGCCTCGACCTTCGACTCCGGTGCGGACCTGCTCCCGCTCGTGTCGGAGGGTCTGGAGCTGATGGCGCTGGTCGGGATCGTCGACCCGCCCCGGCCCACGGCGAAGGCCTCGATCGCGTCGGCTCGTGGTGCTGGCATCAGGGTGCGGATGATCACGGGAGACCACGCCGTGACGGCCGGCGCCATCGCCCGCCAGCTCGGCATCGAGGGGGGCGTCATGACGGGGGCCGAGTTCGCCGGCCTCGACGACGACCAGGTCCTCGGCCGGATCGACGAGGTCGGGGTCATCGCCCGGGTGACGCCGGAGGACAAGGTCAGACTCGTCGACCTGCTGAAGCGACAGGGACACATCGTGGCGATGACCGGTGACGGCGTCAACGACGCGCCCGCGCTGAAGAAGGCGGACATCGGCATCGCGATGGGGATCACCGGCACCGAGGTCGCCAAGGACGCGGCGGTCATGGTCCTCACCGACGACAACTTCTCCTCGATCGTCAAGGCCGTGGAGCTGGGTCGGGGGCTCTACGACAACCTCGTGAAGTACATCCGGTTCCAGATGGGCTGCCTCTTCGGCTTCATCGTCTCCTTCCTCGGTGCGGCCATCCTCAACATCGCCGGCGGGGTCCCGTTCCTCCCGCTGCAGACGCTGTGGATCAACTTCACGACGATGCTGTTCCAGGCGATCGGCCTGGGCTACGGCGAACCCGGTGCCGGACTCATGGAGCGGCGCCCGCGAGACCCGGAGGAACCCATCCTGTCCCGACCGACGATGCTCTGGCTCGTCACCATCGGCGTCGTCATGGGCGCTGCGACCTTGGCCACCATCGCGTGGGCCGAGAGCGCCTACGGCCGTCCCGTCGCGCTGACCATGGGTGTCGTGACCTTCTCGTTGGCCTGCCTGGTGTTCTCCCTCGCCACCAGGGACGAGGCCCGCACCGTCTTCAGCCTCGACACCCTGGCCGACAAGACGCTGGTTCGGTGCACCGCGGCGACGGTGGTCACCCTCCTGCTGACCACCGTCTTCGCGCCGCTGCAGACCTTCCTCGGGACCGTCGCGCTGAGCACCACGCAGTGGCTGGTCTGCGCTGGTGCCCCGCTGCTCGTGCTGGCTGCCTCCGAGCTGAGGGTCCTGGTCCGCCGCAGGCGGACCGGCGTCATCGCTGCATGACGACGTCCGGTTCGAGATCATCACGGCCGCGTTGACACGCGCGCATCACCTCGAACCGGGCCCGACCCGGCGGCGGCTAGCTCGCCGGCGCCGTCCAGCGCTGGGTCGCCGCACCGGTGTCGGTCACCTGGACGACCTTGCCGGCGCCGTCGACCGCGAGCGACAGCCCGCTGTGCTTGGCCGTCAGCTTCAGCTGGGTGCCCGATCAGTCAGCCTCTGGGGGTGGGACCGTAGAGGTGGGCGAAAAGGGGCGTCCGGAGTTCGGGGCACATCCGACAGTCCTGGACGATCTCCGTCCTGCTCGGGAGCCTACAGCGAATCCACGGGATCTTCCTCTGGCGCAACCCCGGCTCTGGTGCCATGCTCGGTGGTGCAGCAAGTCCCCGAGTCCCTTCAGGGACACCGGAGCTCGTGGGTGTGATGCGTGGAAGGAACCGAACTGACGCGCTTGATGTGATGCAATCTTCATCGAGCCCCTCGCGCAACCAGCCGGACAGGGTCTAGACTGGTGGTAGCGAAGGGTTGGGCCCGCACGAACCGCGCCCAGCCCTTCTGCATGTGCTGGCTCGCTCTGTCCCCCTGTCGGAGCGAGCCAGCTCAAGCAGAGAAGGACCCGGATGCCCACGGCATCCGGGTCCTTCTCTGTGTGCCCCCGGTCCGGCGCCGGGCCCCGAGGGGACCGGCACCGGAGGGTGTCACTTCGTGCTGTCGCCGTTCTCCTGCGCGAGCTTGGCCTTGGCCGAGCCACGCGGGGACGACTTCGTCGAGGCGCCGTTGATCGTGCCGCCCTCGACCGCATCGGACGTGATCGCGTCGGAGTCGGGCGCGGCGTCGACCGCCGTGACCTCACCCTCGGCGGTCGCGGGTGCACCCGCGAGCTCGTCCACCGCGTCGGTCGTCGCGTCGGTCGTCGCGTCGGTCACGTCGTCGACGGCCTCGCCGGAGCGGTCCTTCGCGTCGGCGATGGCGGCCTGGCCCTTGGCGGCGAGGTCGCCGGCCTTGTCCTTCGCGGCGTCGGCGAGCTCCGAACCCTTCTCCTTGGCCTTGCTCGCGGCGTCGGTGACGGCGACCTTGGCGTGGCCGACCTGCTCGGCTGCCTTGTCCTTGAGCGTCGCCGCGTCGGAAGCCAGGGCCGAGGTCGTCGAGCCACCGGCGCCGGCGCCGGCGCGCGAGTCGAGCGGCGTGGCCCACGGGTCGTCGGCCTGCTTCTGCTTGCGGAAGGCCGCGACGGCGGCGACGGTGGCGGCGGTCAGGCCGACGGCGATGAGCCACCTGCCCCTGCTCCGACGCTTCTTGGCGACCGCGTCACCCTTGAGCACGTAGTAGGCGCCGTGGGCGCGCTGGCCACCGACCGCAGCCGTCTCCTTGGCCTGGACGGCTGCCTGCTCGAGGTGCGGCTGGGCCGCCTCGCGAGCCTGCTCGGCGCCGGCCGCGAGGGCGGCTGCGGCGGTCGCGATGGCCGCGCCGACCTTGGGCAGCACCGTGTCGACGAGCGTCGACTGGGCGGCCTCCACCTTCGGCTTGGCGCGGTCGGCCGCCTCATGGAGCGCGTCGCCCGCGGCGTCCTTGGCCGTGGCCGCAGCGTCGTAGAAGCGCTCACGGGCCGTGTCGGTTGCGTCCTGGAGCGCCGGCGCCGCCGCCTCCTTGGCCGCCACGAGCCGCTCACGCGCTGCATCGGCGGCATCCTGGACAGCCGGCGTCGCAGCGTCCTTCGCGGCATACGCGCGATCCTTGGCGGCCGCGGCGGCATCGCTCGCGGTGTCAGCGGCGCTGGTTTTCAGCGTGCCGATCCGGTCACCTGCCGCCGAGCCGAGATCGGCTGCTGCGGAGCGTGCCTGGTCAACTGCAGCCTCAGTGCGGGACTGCTTGGTTCGGAACATACGTCCTCCTAAGTCCACTCGTCCTTACCCATCCTGCCAACTTCGGCCACTCACCGCACGGTTGCCTGCCGTGCGTGGACGCAATCGTCACCGATCGGGATCGCGTATGCCGTCACGCGCTCCGTTCAGCTCGTGGTGTCGTGGGGCGGTCGGGGCACGTGCGGGGCGGCGTCGGCGTCCTCGGGAGCCGGGGCGCCCGGGTGCGCGGCCGGAGCCGTCGGCGGGTGGTCGAGACCGAGGACGGTGTCCTCGAGGGTCGTGTCGGTGAGCGCCTCGCGGGTCGGGACCGGCACGTCGCCGGCGGCGGCGTCGAAGCCGCGCTCGTCGACCGGCGTCGGACGGTCGATCGGGGTCGGGGCCTCGAGCGGGCTGGCCGACACCGGGGCCGGGGCGTCGGGGTCGACCGGGAAGGGCTCGCCGCCCGTCACGTCCGTGGCTCCCGCCGCAGCGGCAGCGCCCGTGGCGGTCGACGGTCCCGAGGCGTGACCCTCGGCGACCTTGTCGACGCCGCGGCCGACGTGCTCCTTGACCTTGGCCACCTTGTCGGCGTACTTGCCCTCGGTCTTCTCGTCGATCTTCGTCGTGGCCGTCTCGACGTAGCCGTCGATCTTCTCGCGGTTCTGCGCGGTGTAGTCACCCGCCTTCTCACGCGCCTGCTTCGCCGCCTGCGTGGCCGCGTCCTGCAGTTGCTTGGCCTTGGTCTCGAGGTCGAGCTCCTCGGCCTTCTTCTTCAGCTTGTCCATGAACGACATCGGCACTCCGTCCTGCGCCGGCTCCGGGCCGGCTGTCATCGGGTCGCGTCCTCGACTGCTGTGAGGATGATCCTTCTCCTAGGCCAACGGTGGGTCCACCCCCAGCGTTCCGCCACCCTGCCGCATACCCGCCCGGACGGCATACGTGCTCGGTCGTGCGAGGATTGGGCCCATGAAGGCAACCCTGCACACGAACCACGGTGACATCGTCATCGACCTCTTCGAGCACCAGGCCCCGAAGACCGTGGAGAACTTCGTCGGTCTCGCCAAGGGCGAGAAGGAGTACAAGGACGACGCCGGTCGGACCAACCCGACCCCGTTCTACGACGGACTGATCTTCCACCGCATCATCCCGAACTTCATGATCCAGGGCGGCTGCCCGATCGGTCAGGGGTTCGGCGGTCCGGGCTACGCGTTCGACGACGAGATCAGCCCCGACAAGGACTTCACCAAGCCCTACATCCTCGCCATGGCCAACGCCGGCAAGCGCATGGGCAAGGGCACCAACGGCTCGCAGTTCTTCATCACCACCGCTGCGACGACCTGGCTCCAGGGCAAGCACACGATCTTCGGTGAGGTCGCCGACCAGGCGTCCCGCGACGTCGTCGACACGATCGGTGCCGTCGCCACCGGCGCCAACGACAAGCCCGTCGAGGACGTCGTCATCAACTCGGTCACCATCGAGGACTGAGCTTCGGCTCCACCGCACGACAGCACCACCCGCATCACCGCACCACCGCCCACGGACGTGACCGGCAGGGGGACTCCCGTTGTCTGACAACCCACCCAACGGCCAGCAGGGTCAGCCCCCGCTCGAGCCGGGGGTTCCGCAGCCCGCTGCCGGTCCGTCCGTGTGCCCGCGCCACCCCGACCGGGAGGCCTACGTCCGCTGCCAGCGCTGCGGCCGGCCGGCGTGCCCGGAGTGCCAGCGCCCGGCCGCCGTCGGTATCCAGTGCGTCGACTGCGTCCGCGAGGCCGCCCGCACGACGCCGAGCGCGCGCACCGTCTTCGGTGGGCGGGCGACCGACGGCACGCCCGTCGTCACCTACACGATCATCGCGATCTGCGCCGTCGCCTACCTCGCGCAGCGGGCCAACCCGAGCGTCACGCAGAACTTCGCGTTCGCGCCGGTCGTCGGGTGGACCGAGCCGTGGCGCTTCGTCACCGCGGCCTTCCTGCACTCGCCCGCGACGATCTTCCACATCCTGCTCAACATGTTCGCGCTGTGGAGCCTCGGGCAGTACCTCGAGCCGATGCTCGGTCGGGCCCGGTTCGCGGCGCTCTACCTCATCAGCGGCATCGGCGGACAGGTCGCCGTGACGCTCCTCGCGGGATCGCCGACGATCCCGGGTCTGCGGGCCGGCCTCGACGACGCGTGGCTCACCCCGGTCGTCGGCGCGTCCGGCGCGATCTTCGGACTCTTCGGCGCGCTCCTCGTGCTCAACCGGCACCTCGGACGCTCCTCGGCGGCGATGTACGCGACGATCGCCATCAACGCGGCCTTCGGCTTCTTCTACCCCGGCATCTCGTGGCAGGCCCACCTCGGCGGCCTCGTCACCGGCGTCGTCTGCGCCGGCGTCATCGTCGTCTTCCGACGACAGGGTGTACGCCATCTCGTGTGGGCCGCGCTCACCGCCGTCCTCGTGCTGCTCGTCGCCGTCACCGTCGTCAAGTACCTCACCGTGCCCGAGGCCATCCGCGAGCTCAGCATCTTCGGCTGAGGTCGCCGTGCACCTCGTCTGCGTCACCGGCCCGCCGGCCGTCGGCAAGATGACGGTGGGCCGTGCCGTGTGCGACCTGACGGGCTTCCGGCTCTTCCACAACCACATGTCGATCGAGCCGCTGCTCGGGGTCTACGACTTCGGCACGCCCTCGTTCCAGCGGATCAACGGCCTGATCCGCCGCGAGCTCATCGCCGAGTCGGTCGTCGCCGACCTGCCCGGCCTCGTCTTCACCTTCGCCATCGACCTCGACCACCCCGGCGACCTCGCGCAGCTGCATGAGCTCGTCGAGCCGGTCGAGCGAGCCGGCGCGCCGATCGACGTCGTCGAGCTCTACGCGCCCCAGGACGTGCGGCTGGCCCGCGAGGGTGGCACTGACCGGATGGATCACAAGCGCAGCAAGCGCGACGTCGAGTGGGCCCGTTCCCACGTCGTCGACCTCGAGTCGCGGGCCCGCCTCAACACCGACCCCGCACGGGACGGCGAGCAGCTGCTGCCGGGTCACCGTCACCTGCGCCTGGACAACGCGCACGGAGACGCCCGCGCCACCGCCGAGCGAGTCGTCGACGAGCTCGGGCTGCCGCGGCTCTGACGGCCGTCGGGTGCTTCTCCACCACGGGGAGCCGAGAGTTGTCCACCGGGTGTGGATAAGCCTGTGGATGTAGTTACACATGTGTCATTCATCCCCAGTTGGGGACAACTGTGTGGATAAGTCGGGCGATCCGCGCTGGAGGTTGTGCACGGCCGCCATCCACAGCTGTGGACGTGAAAGCCGTACGCCGGCTGTCCACAGGTGTGGACAGCCGGCGCCCAGTGGGGTGTGTGCAAAGGGCCGCTCCGTCGTGATGACAGGAGCGGCCCTCAGGATGCGGGTCGGTGCGGGCTTCGGTGGGGCTCAGCGCCACCGCATCGTCATGATGAAGCCGCCCATGAGCAGGACGAAGCCGATGCCGAGGTTCCAGACCCCGATGGATCCGATGGGGTACTTGTACTCGGTCACGTAGTAGACGACGATCCACAGCAGCCCGAGGACGAGCAGCGTGATGAAGACGGGCGCCCACCAGGTGGGGTTGGGCTCGGCGGCCTTGCTCGTGCGGGGCGGGGTGTATGCCGCCGCCTTGTGGTCGCGGCCTTTGGACTCGGGCACTGCGTTCTCCTTGCTCTGAGTTGAGGCAAGGGTAACCAATGACGCGCTCGGCGTCCCCGTGCAGGCGTGCCGGCACGGTGATCGGGGCGATGCCCTCGGACGGACCGGTCTGTCCTGTTGCCCCCTGCGCTCGGCGGTGCCCCTCGAGAACGTCTCGAGGGGCACCCCGACGGGTGCCTCGGACGTCGACGGCGAGCGGGCGGATGCGCCCCCTGTCTGCGCCCCGCCCGCCGCCGATCCACACCCGGTGACCGGGTCGAGGATGACAGGCGCAGGCCCGCGTGTCGCGTCTGCGCTTCCTCTGTTGCACGAACCTGCAGGACGGGGTGCGTCCATCGAGTTGACCTGAGTCCTGAACCGGGCATGCTGGCAGTCACGGACAGCAGATCAAGGGACGATGCGATGACCAGCCCGATGTCGGGTTCCGGGCCGAGCAGTTCGAGCGCAACCTGGCGACCGCGGTCGAGCCGCTGACCCGCCGCTCGGTCTGGTCGATCCAGCCGATCATGAACTTCGACCCGGTCGACGGCAGCCGCACGATGAACGGGGTCTCGGTGCGCACCGTCGCGGGCCGAGATCTCCCACCTCGTCACCCAGCTCGGCGCGCCCAACCGCGCCGCGGCGACGCTCGCCCTCCGCGGAGGCACCCAGACCAGCGAGCTCTCCCCCTACGCGCCCGACCTCCGGTCGGTCCACGAGCCGTGACGAGGCACAATGGAGGCGGCGCGGAGGGTCCGCGCGAGCGAGGACACGAGTCATGACGGACGCCGAGCAGCCCGAACCGGAGACGTTCGACGACGCTGTCGCTGCCGACGACGCAGCAGTGTCTCCCGCGCCCTCCCGCCGCCGACCCCGTCTGACGTGGGGGCTGGTCGTCCCGGTGGTCATGGCCTCCGCCGGCGTGATGTTCGCGATGAGCTTCCAGACCGCGCAGGGCCGAGACCTCCGCGCCGACCGCGACCTGCCCCAGCTCATCATGGAGGGTGACTCGCGCGTCGCCGAGAAGGCGAGCGTCCTCGACGGTCTCCAGAAGGAGGTCGAGGCGCTCTCGAAGACGAACGCCCCCACCGACGAGCACCTCTCGAGCCTGACCCGCGCCGCCGACGAGCTCGCCGCCCCCGCCGCGACGACGAAGGTCCGGGGCGCCGCCCTCGAGGTGACCCTCGACGACGCGAAGCGCACCGCCGACTCCCTGCCCGACGGCTTCACCGCCGACGACATCGTCGTGCACCAGCAGGACGTCCAGGCCGTCGTCAACGCGCTCTGGACCTCGGGCGCCGAGGCGATGATGATCCAGGACCAGCGGGTCATCTCGACGAGCGCCGTCCGCTGCGTCGGCAACACCCTCATCCTCCAGGGCCGCGTCTACGCCCCGCCCTACCGGATCACCGCCATCGGCGACATCGACCGCATGCAGCAGGGACTCGACGCCGACGCCTCCGTCAACATCTACAAGCAGTACGTCGACGCCGTCGGTCTCGGCTACGCCCTGCACACGCACAGCTCGATCGAGTTCCCGGCATACTCGGGCTCGGTCGACTTCCAGTACGCGTCACCGATCCGCTGAGCGCGCCCCACCACCCCTCTGAGGCCCCCGCATGACCAGCCCCACCCGCATCCTCGTCGTCGACAACTACGACAGCTTCGTCTACACGATCGTCGGCTACCTCGAGCAGCTCGGCGCCGAGTGCACCGTCGTGCGCAACGACGCCGTGCCGGCGACCGACGCCGCGACCTACGACGGCGTGCTCGTCTCGCCCGGCCCGGGCACTCCCGAGGATGCCGGGGTGTCGATGGACATCATCCGCGAGTGCGCCCGCATCGGGAAGCCGATGTTCGGCGTGTGCCTCGGGCACCAGGCGCTCGGCGTCGTGGCCGGTGCGGTCGTCGGGCGGGCACCGGAACTGCTCCACGGGAAGACGTCGCTCGTGCACCACGACGGCACCGGCGTCCTCGAGGGCCTGCCGAGCCCCTTCACCGCCACCCGCTACCACTCGCTGACCATCGACCCGGCGACCCTGCCCGACGAGCTCGTCGCCACCGGCAGCACCGACTCGGGCCTCGTCATGGCGGTGCGCCACCGCGACCTGCCGCTGCACGGGGTGCAGTTCCATCCCGAGAGCGTCCTGACCGAGGGCGGCCACC
Source organism: Terrabacter sp. 2TAF16 (assembly GCF_052115065.1). Taxonomy (NCBI): domain Bacteria; kingdom Bacillati; phylum Actinomycetota; class Actinomycetes; order Micrococcales; family Intrasporangiaceae; genus Terrabacter; species Terrabacter sp. 2TAF16. Next base: position 146,883 of record NZ_JBFRFZ010000004.1, on the reverse strand, counting down.
GGATGCTCGCGAACTTCCTCGCGCTCTGCGGCGACACCGGCGCCGTGCAGCGCTCTGTGGGGCTCAGCCCCCTCGTGACCGCCGCCGTCTGACGCGACGCTCGACCCGGCATACGGCACCACGTGTGACGAAGGGCCCCTCCCGCTCGGGAGGGGCCCTTCGTCGTATGCCTGGTGCTGACCGCTAGGGGGTCGGCGGCGGGGTCGTCGTCCCCGGGGCCGTCGTCGTCGTGCTGGGCGGCGGGGGCGTCACCGTGACGGTCGCCGTCTGGTTCGGGGTGCGCGCGACCTTGACGGTGATCTGGGTGCCGATCTTGACGACGTCGCCGGCCCGGTCGACGGAGAGCACCTCGTCGGGGTTCTTGTCGGAGTCGACGGTCTCCTTGACCGGGTTGAGCCCGGCGTTCTGCAGTGCCACGGCGGCGAGGGCCCAGTCCTGGCCGACGAGGTTGTCGGGCACCTTGACGTTGCCGGTCGCGTAGAAGATCTTGATCTTCGAACCCTTGGGGACGACGGACTGGGCGGCCGGCTCGGTCTTCGTCACCTTGTTCTTCGCCTGGTCCGGGGTGTTCTCCTCCTGGAAGCCCGACACGACGAAGCCCTGCTTCTCCAGCTCGGCGCGTGCGTCGTCCTTGTTGAAGCCGGTGACGTCGGTCACGGTGAGGTTGTCGGGACCGGTCGACACGAGGTACCTGACGACCGACTGCTCCGCGATCCTCGTCCCCGGCTTGGGGTCCTGGCTGATGACGTCACCCTCGGTGACCGTCGTGCTCGCTGCCGGGGACTTCTCACCGCGGAGACCGTTCGTCGCCAGGGTGCGCGCCGCGACGTCCTCCTTCATGCCCTCGATCGTCGGCACCGCGACGAGCGTCACGCTCGGCGTCTGGTTGCCGAACCACTTGACGCCGCCCCAGCCGACGAGGGCGAGGAGGGCGATGACGAGCCCGGTGATGAGCACCGCCTTGCCCGTGCCGCCCTTCCGGTCGTCCTGCTCCAGCTCGTCGTGGCCGACGGCAGGCAGGCCCGCGGTGTTCGCGTAGCGCTCGCTCCGGGAGGTGACGGGGGCCTGCACGGCGGTCGGGGTGCCCGGTGCGGCATACGCCTGCGGGAGGGTCTGGGTGGCGGCGGCGCCCACGGCGGCCGCGGTGCCGAGGGCCGCGGCGCTGATCTGGCGGCCGAGCCGGACGTTCTCGAGGTCGTCCCGGAAGGCCGTGGCGTCCTGGTAGCGGGCCTCGCGGTCCTTGGCGAGGGCGTGCAGCGTCACGGCGTCGAGGTCACCGGCGACGGCGTCGTTGAAGACGCTCGGCGGCTGCGGGAGCTCGCCGACGTGCTGGTAGGCGATCGCGACCGGCGAGTCCCCGGTGAAGGGCGGGCGGCCGGCGAGCAGCTCGAACAGGAGGCACCCGGTCGAGTAGAGGTCGGACCGCTCGTCGACCGTCTGGCCCTGGGCCTGCTCGGGCGAGAGGTACTGCGCGGTGCCGACGACCGACTGGGTCTGGGTCATCGTCGCGGCCGTGTCGGCGATCGCCCGGGCGATGCCGAAGTCCATGACCTTGACGTGGCCACCGGTCGTGATCATGACGTTGGCCGGCTTGATGTCGCGGTGGACGATGCCCATCCGGTGGCTGTAGGCCAGGGCGTCGAGGATGCCCTCGGTGACGCGGATCGCCTCGGCCGGCTGGAGCTGCTGCTGGTCGGTCAGCTGCTGGCGCAGCGTCTCGCCGTCGACGTACTCCATGACGATGTAGGGCAGGGTCGTCCGCGTGCCGTTGGGGCCCTCGACGACGCTGTCGTCCTCGCCCGAGTCGAAGATCGCGACGATCGCCGGGTGGTTGAGTCCGGCGGCCGACTGCGCCTCGCGCCGGAAACGCATGAGGAAGTTCGCGTCGCGGGCGAGGTCCGAGCGCAGCATCTTGATCGCGACCTGACGACCGAGCCGGGTGTCGTGGCCCAGGTGGACGTCGGCCATGCCGCCCCGACCGATGAGCTCGCCGACCTCGTAGCGTCCGCCGAGGACACGGGGTGCGGTGCTCACGTCGTTGGCCTCTGCTCGTTCGGGTGCTGGGTCATCCTGGTCCACTCGTCGGGCGCCTGGATCGCGCTGCTCGGGCTGGTCGGTCATGTCACTTCACCTTGCCCTTTCCCTTGCCCTTGCCGGCATGGGCATGGTGCGGCTTGGTGCTCGTCTGCTGCGTGGCGGCGGTGGCCTTCGTCGCCGTGCGGGTCGGCGCGGCCGTCGTCGTCGCCCGGGAGGCGCTCGCGGTCGGAGTCGTGGTCGGAGTCGTGGTCGGGGTCGTGGTCGGAGCCGCGGACGTGGCCGGAGTGGTGGTCGCGGGGGGCGTCTGGCGGGCCGCGGGGCTCGCGGCGGCGCCGTTCATGACGCTGCCGAGCGCGAAGGCGCCCCACGCCACGAGGGCGACGGCCGGGACGGCCAGCCAGACCCAGCGACGTCCCGCCGAAGGCTCCGTGACGGTCTCCGAGGGACGCGCGAACGGACCACGACGGTCGGCGCCGACGAGCTCCCGTGCTGCAGCGACGAGTCCGGCCGCAGCGCCACCGGCGCGGCCGGCTCCCGCAACCGGTGTCCCGGCCAGCGCGCGGGTCGGGTCGGCGGCGGGGATGACCGTCGTGGAGTCGACCGCCGCCGGGGGCGGCGTGACCCCGGGCAGGGACCCGAGCGGCACCCCGGCGGCCTCGGCCACCGCGCGCGCGTCGGCCGGGCGGTCGGACGCGGACTTCGCGAGGCACGCGTCGACGACCTCCCGCAGGTCGAGGGGCACCGTCGAGGGCAGCTCGGGCGGCGGGTCGTTGACCTGCGCGATCGCGGTCGCCACGGGCGTGCCCATGTCGAAGGGCTTGCGGCCGGTGATCATCTCGTGCGCCACGACGCCGAGGGAGTAGATGTCGCTCGAGGCCGTCGCCGGCTCGCCGAGGGCCTGCTCCGGGCTGATGTAGTCGGGAGTGCCCAGCACCTCGCCGGTCAGCGTGTGCCCCGACCCGTCACCGACCCGGGCGATCCCGAAGTCGGTGAGCTTGGCCTGCCCCTCGGGCGTGACGATGATGTTGGCGGGCTTGACGTCGCGGTGCACGACGCCGGCCTCGTGGGCCGCCGACAGGGCCAGGGCCGCCTGGCCCAGCAGCGAGCGCACCTCCTCGGCCGGCATGCCGCCGTCTCTCTCGCGGATGATCTCGCCGAGCGTGCGTCCCGGCACGAGCTCCATGACGAGGTAGGCCGTGCCGTCCTCCTCGCCGTAGTCGAAGACGGACGCGATGTTGGGGTGGTGGAGCGAGGCGCTGCCCCGGGCCTCGTCGCGGAAGCGCTCGAGGAACGCGTCGTCCTCGGGGCCCTGCGGGCGCATGACCTTGACGGCGACGGGACGCCGGAGCACCTCGTCGGTGGCCTCCCAGACGGTGCCCATGCCGCCCGAGGCGATGGCCGTGCCGAGGGTGTAGCGACCGCCGAGGGTCGCGCCGGTGGAGAGGGTCATCGGCCCAGCACCGCCTCCATGACCTGGCGGGCGATCGGGGCGGCGACGCGGCCACCGCCGATCTCGCTGCCCGTGACGCCGCCGTCCTCGACGACGACGGCGACGGCGATCTTGGCGTCGGTGGCCGGCGCGAACGAGATGAACCACGCGTGCGGGGGCTTGCCCGGGTCGTGCTGTGCGGTGCCGGTCTTGCCCGCGACCTCGACGCCGTCGATCTGCGCCCGAGCGCCGCTGCCGTGGTCGACGACGGAGACCATCATCTTGGTCAGGGTCGAGGCGGTCTGCTCGGACGTCGCCTGCGACAGCTCCACCGGGTCGGGCGTCGACTCGATGATGTCGAGGTTGGGGCTGCGCACGGAGTCGATGAGGTAGGGCGTCATGACCCGGCCCTGGTTGGCGATGCCGGCCGCGACCATGGCCATCTGGAGCGGCGTGGTGCGCACGTCGTACTGCCCGATGGCGGCCTGTGCGGCCTGCGGCGCGTTGAGGTCGGCCGGGACCGAGCTCACCGAGACGCGCATCGGGATCTGGAGGGCGTCACCGAAGCCGAACTTCGCGGCCTGGGCGCGGATCTTCTCGCCGCCGAGCTCGAGCCCCAGGGAGCCGAACGCCGTGTTGCAGGAGATCTCGAGCGCGTGGATGAGCGTCGTCTTGTCGCCCGGCCCGCAGGCGCGGCCGTCCTCGTTGGGCAGGTTGGTGCTCGTCAGCGGCAGGTCGAGCTCGGCCGGCCCGGGGACGGAGGAGTTCTCGTCGCTCACGACGCCGTTCTCGAGCGCGGCGGCTGCCGTGATGACCTTGAAGGTCGACCCGGGAGGGTAGACGCCGTTGATGGTGCGGTTGAGGTAGGACTTGTCCTTGTCGTTGGACAGCGTCTGCCAGGCCTTGGACGCCTTGGTGAGGTCGTGGCTCGAGAGCGGGTTGGGGTCGTAGGACGGGTGGCTCACCATCGCGAGGATCGCGCCGGTCTTCGGGTCGAGGGCCACGACGGCGCCCTTGTTGTCGCCGAGGGCCTTGTCGGCCGCCGCCTGCGCCTTCGGGTCGATCGTCAGCTCGAGCGTCGCGCCAGCGGTCTTGCGGCCCGTGATGAGGTCGGTGACGCGCCGCACGAAGAGGGTGTCAGCGTCGCCCGAGAGCAGGTCGTCGGAGGCGTGCTCGAGACCGTAGGGGGCGCCGACGGCATACGAGTAGAAGCCGGTCATCTGGGCGTACAGCTCGTCCTGGGGGTAGGTGCGCAGGAAGCGGTACTGGTCCTGGACGGGCACCGACTTCGCGACGGCCTGGCCGCCGACGATGATCGACCCGCGCTCGCGGGAGTAGCTGTCGAGCAGGGTGCGCTTGTTGGACGCCATGCCGTTGAGCGTCTTCGCCTGCGTGAACTGCACCATCGTCGCCGCGACGAGGAGGGCGGTGAAGAGCGCGGCGATGACCACGGACAGGCGGCGGATGGGGGTGTTCACGTCAGCCTCACCACCTGGGTCACCTCGGCCGGGGCCGGCTCGTCGGCGGCGACACCCACGGGGATCTCGGGCATCGGCCTTCGGGCCTGGTCGGAGATGCGCAGCAGCAGCGCCATGATCACCCAGTTCGCGAGCAGGGACGAGCCACCGAGCGACATGAAGGGCGTCGTGAGGCCGGTCAGCGGGATGACCCGCGTGACGCCGCCGATGACGATGAAGAGCTGGAAGGCGACGGAGAAGGACAGGCCGATGGCGAGCAGCTTGCCGAAGCCGTCACGCACGCCGAGGGCGGTGCGGATGCCGCGCTCGCAGAAGATGAGGTAGAGCACGATGATCGCGACGGACCCGAAGAGGCCGAGTTCCTCCCCGAGGCTCGGGAAGATGAAGTCGCTCTCGGCGAAGGACGTAAGGTAGGGCCGGCCCGCGCCGAGCCCGGTGCCGGTGAGACCGCCGGAGGCCATGCCCCAGAGGCCGTTGGCCAGCTGGTTGGACCGCTCGAGGTTGTCCGGCGAGAACGGGTCGAGCCACAGGTCGACGCGCTTCTGGAAGTGCGTGAAGGCCGACAGGGCGAAGGCGACGGCCGCGGCGAAGAGCAGCAGGCCGATGGCGATCCACGAGACGCGCTCGGTGGCGACGTAGAGCATCGCGACGAAGAGACCGAAGAAGAGGAGCGCCGAACCGAGGTCCTTCTGGAAGACGAGGACGAGCAGCGCGAGCACCCACGCGACGAGGATCGGGCCGAGGTCGCGCCCGCGCGGAAAGGTGAAGCCGAGGACCTTCTTGCCGGCGAGGGAGAGCACGTCACGGGTCTGCACGAGGTAGCCGGCGAAGAAGATCGCGAGGGCGATCTTGGCGAACTCCCCCGGCTGGAAGTTGAGCGGGCCGATCGAGATCCAGATCTGGGAGCCGTTGATCGTGCGGCCGATGCCGGGGACGAGCGGCAGCAGGAGCAGCACGAAGCCGACCGCCATCGTCACGTAGGTGTAGCGGCGGAGCAGTCGGTGGTCGCGCAGCACGAAGAGGACGGCCACGGCGAGGGCGACGGCGAGCGTCGTCCAGATGATCTGGCGGTAGGCGTCGCCGTCGGTGCCGAGCTTGCCGCGGGCGAGGTCGAGGCGGTGGATCATGACGAGCCCGAGCCCGTTGAGCACCGTCGTGATCGGCAGGAGCACCGGGTCGGCGTAGGCCGCCTTCCAGCGCAGCACGAGGTGGACCGCGAGCACGAGCGCGGTGAAGCCGCCGGCGATCGGGATGATGTTGGCCGGCACCGTGCCGTTGCGGTTGAGGTCGGTCGTGACCCAGGCGAGCAGCACGATGCCGATCGCGAGGATGAGGAGCATCAGCTCCGCGCCGCGGCGCGTCCGCGGGGTGAGGGGCTCGACGGTCGTCGTCACGCGAGGCTCCCCAGGGGAGCCACGAGGCGGACGGCGGACGCGGCCACGGCCGGCGGCGTCGTGATCGACGGGTTCGGGCGCGACGTCGACGGCCGCGGGATCGGCAGCGTCGTGCTCGGGCTCGGCGTCGTCGGGGGTGTCGTGGGCACCGGCGTCGGTGTCGGCGACGTGCCGCACGGCGTACCGGCGGCGGCGAGGCGCTGGCAGCGCTCCGCCTCGCCGCGCAACGCCGCGACCTTGATGAGTGCGTCGGCGAGGTCGCGGGCGGGGATCGTGTTGCCGACCGAGGCCTGGACGTCGCTCGGCAGGTCGGAGACGAGGACGTCGGACGGCGACTCGACGTGGGAGAGGCTGATCGGTCCGAGGTCCTGGGAGACGCCGCGGAAGATCGCGACGTGCGCTCCGTCGGTCGCGACGTAGTACTGCTTCTGCGACCAGGCCCAGGCGGCATACCCGCCGCCGACGAGGATCGCGGCGACGACGATGACGCCGATGGTGCGCAGCACGATCTTGGAGCGGCGCGAGCGCGTGTGGTCCTCGGCGAGCTCGAGCGAGTCGTCGTCGGGCTCGGCCCGGCCCGTGGCCTCGCGCGAGAGCGCCGCGGCCTTCTCGGCAGGGCTCGTCGGGATCGCGCGCGTCCGGTTGCGCATGCGCTTGCCGGCCGCGCCGACGACCTGGGGGACGGTGGTGGGGAGGTCATCGCCGTCGGCGTCGACGACCTCGGCGACGATGACCGTGACGTTGTCGCGGGTGCTGGCCTTGAGGGCGACCTCGATGCACCGGTCGGCGGCCTCGTCGGGCGTGCGCGCCTCACGGAGGATCTCCTCGATGACGTCGGCGCCGACGAAGTCGGACAGGCCGTCGGAGCAGAGCAGGAAGCGGTCGCCGATCTTGGCCTCGCGCAGCGAGGTGTCGGGCTCGTCGTCGGGCTGGCCGGTCATGACCCGGGTCACGACCGAGCGCTGCGGGTGGTGGCCCGCGTCCTCCTTGGAGATGCGGCCCTCGTCGATGAGCTGCTGGACGAAGGAGTGGTCCTTCGTGATCTGCGAGAACGTGTCGCCGCGGAGCATGAACGCCCGCGAGTCGCCGATGTGCGCCATGGCGAGCTTGTTGCCGGTGCGCAGCATGACGATGGTCGTGCTGCCCATGCCGGCGAGGTCGGCGTTCTCCCGCATCGCCTTGGTGAGCTTGGCGTTCGCCGCGTGGAGCGCCTCCTCGAGGAGCGGGATCGCCTGGTCGGCGGTCACGTCCTCCTCGTCGAGCGGGGCGAGCTCGCCGACGATCATCGAGCTGGCGACGTCGCCTGCGGCGTGGCCGCCCATGCCGTCGGCGAGCACGAGCAGGTTGGGCCCGGCATATCCCGAGTCCTCGTTGCGGGACTTGGGTCCCAGGCCGAGGTCGGAGCGCGCGGCATAGCGCAGAGCGATGGCCATCCGGTCAGCCTCGCAGTTCGAGGACGGTCTTGCCGATCCGCAGGGTGGTGCCGATCTCGACGGGTCGCGCCCCGGTCAGCCGGTCGCGTCCGATGAAGGTGCCGTTCGTCGAGCCGAGGTCCTCGACGACCCAGCCGTCGCGGCCCGACGGGTCGGGATGGATGCGGCAGTGGCGGCCCGAGGCGTAGTCGTCGTCGAGGACGAGGGCGCACTCGGGGTTGCGCCCGATGAGGATGCCGCCGCTGCGCAGGGGCAGCGACGTGCCGGTCAGGGGGCCCTCGGTGACGACGAGCGTCGTCGGGTTGCCCTTGCCGCGGCGACCCTTGCGAGCGGGCGGCTCGGGGGCGACGGCTGCGGCACCCGCCGCGCCGGCACCGACGGCCGCCGGGGAAGGCGTACGCCTCGGGGCGGCCTTGCGGTCCTGCTTCGCTGCCTGCTTGAGCGCCTTGCGCTGCCCGCGGCGGCTCACCGCCGTGCCGTAGATGTCGGTGCGCAGCACGCCGACGACGCTGAAGATGAAGAGCCACAGCAGCGCGAGCAGACCCAGCCGCAGCAGGGTCAGGGTGAGTTCACTCATGCGTCACCAGATGTCATCAGCGGAGGGCCGTCCAAGGGGGTCATCGCGCTCACCGGCGTCCGGCGCGGAAGGTCGCGGACGTGCGGCCGATCGTCAGGCGGTCGCCGTCCTGGAGCCGCTGGCTCGAGACGCGCTCGCCGTTGACGAAGGTGCCGTTGGTGGAGTTCAGGTCGCGGATCGAGGTCACGAGGTGCGGGCCGTCGGTCGTCACGCGGATCTCGCTGTGGCGACGGGACACCCCGGGGTCGTCGATGACGATGTCGGCGGTCTCGTCGCGGCCGAGCGTCGTGAGGCTGCCGAGGAGGGGGTAGCGGTCCCCGCCGATGTCGAGCCACGGACGGGCGGACGGGTTGGAGCGGGGTGCCGGGCGGTGGACCGGGGCCTCGTCGATGGACGTGCCGTTGGTGGTCTGCGGCCGCGGTGCGGCGGGGGCCGGCTCGCGGGCCGAGAACTCGCGCCCGGCCTGCTTGGCGGTGGCAGGGCGCACGCGGAAGACACCGGTCTCGAGCCCCTCGCCCTCGACGAGCGCGACCTCGAGCGGGCCGCCGGGCTGGTAACCCTGCGAGTCGGCGTGCTCCTGCGCCGCGGCGACGAGGTCGTCGGACAGGTCGTCCTCGTAGTCGCCGAGCCGCTCGTAGTCGGTCTGGCTCAGCTCGATCGTGTAGAGGTTGGGCACCATGGCCCGGCCGTGGCCGAGCAGCGCCGCCCGGTCGTCCATGGCGCGGCGGATCGCCGAGGCGATCTCGACGGGCTGCACCTCGGACTTGAACGCCTTGGCGAAGGCACCGTGGACAGCCTTGGCGAGACCGTGCTCGACACGGTTGATGATTCCCACGCCGTCTCCTCCTCCTTGGTGAGCGCTCCTGTCGGGCGCTTCATCGTAACCGGGTCAGCACCCCGAGCCTCCAACCGACAGTCGGCGCGGGGTGCCGCGAAACGTCCGTTTCACCCCCGTGAGCCCCGGTCGGCGGGTTTGATGTGCGACGGAAGCATGGGACGATCACCCGGGGTCCCGCGGCGGGTTCCCGCACGTGGTTAGGCCAGCAAGGAGCGCTCGATGAGCAAGGACGAGACCGGAAACACCGAGAGCCAGGGCATCCCCGGCTTCTCGGCGAACAACTCCATCCCGGGTGGTTTCGCCCTTCCCATCCCGACGGCGTCCGCCGGCGCGGCCCAGCCCGACGAGGCGCCGGCCGACCCGTGGAGCTCGACGTGGGAGGACACCTCCTGGCAGTCCGGTGACACCGGTGCCATCCCGACCGTCGCCGCCGGTGACGCCGGATCGGCGTCCGACGACTGGACCGCCTCCTATGAGTACGGCGGCGAGAGCGCCGCCGGCGACGCCCGCGAGCTCAACGGCCACGCCCAGAACGGCTCGACCCAGGGCGCCTCGGACACGTCCGGCGCCTCCGGCGCGACGAACTCGTGGACCGACTGGCAGCCCTCCGACCCCGGTACCGCCGAGTGGCCGGCCGCGAGCAGCGACGAGCCCGAGGAGACGTACACCGGGTGGACCCCCGCCGGGGCGAGCCTCGCGGACTACGCGGCGGGCACCGTGCCCGGTCCCGCGGCCGCGGCGCCGACCGACCACTCCGCAGCGCAGCAGGCGTATGCCGCCCGGCCGGCCGTCGACCCCGACGTGGCCGCCGCGGCTGCCGAGCTCGGCCACGACGTCGAGTCCCCTGCGGAGCCGTCCTACGACCTGACCCCCGCGGCGCGCACCGGCAACTCCGACCGCCCGAGCGCCGAGGACCTCATCACGGCCCGGTCGAAGGGTGAGCGCCAGAAGGTCAAGGCCAACTCCGGCCTGCGCAAGGCGTTCGGCCTCGGCCCGAGCGTCAAGGAGATGCTCGAGCGCGACCGCATCGACCGGATCGCCCGCCCGCTCAACGGCCGCAAGACGATCATGGTCATCAACACCAAGGGCGGCGGCGGCAAGACCCTCGTCACGCTGATGCTCGCGAGCTACCTCGGCCGCTACCGCTCGGGCTCGGTGCTCGCGTGGGACAACAACGAGACCGAGGGCACCCTCGGCATGCGTGCGCCCTCGCAGAGCCACCACCGCACGGTCGTGGACCTGCTCGGTGCCCTGCCGACGATCGCCAACGACCCCAACGCCGGCACGTCCGAGCTCGAGCACTGGGTGCGCGAGCAGCGGGGCCTGAGCTTCGACGTGCTGGCCTCGGCCGACGACGACGAGGCGATGCGCATCATCGGTGAGTCGGAGTTCGAGAGCCTTCACACGCAGCTCTCGCGCTTCTACCGGATGATCGTCGTCGACACCGGCAACAACCGTCTGTCGCCGAACTGGCTCGCGGCCGCCGCCCGCGCCGACATGCTCGTCTTCGCGACCTCGCTCAAGGACGACACGTCGGTCGTCGCGGCGAAGAACCTCGACGCGCTCGTCGCGATGGGCCGGGGCGACCTCGTGCGCAACGCCGTCTGCGTCATCTCGCACACGTCGGCCAAGGGCAATGACGTCGGCGCCGGCGTCCACACCCGCGAGCACTTCGAGCAGTGGGTGCGCGCGGTCGTCGACATCCCCTACGACCCGATGCTCGCACCGGGCCTGCACCTCGACCCGCTGAAGATCAGCCCCAAGACGCACCAGTCGTGCATGGAGATGGCGGCCGTCGTCGTCGACGGCCTCTGACGCTGGTCGCCCGGTCGGGGAGGCTGCTGACGTGGCCCTCATCGCGCTGACCGGAGGCGCCGGGCGCATCGCGACCGCGCTGCGCCCGCGACTGCGCGCGGCCGGCCACCGGCTCGTCCTCTGCGACGGCCTCGGGGTCGTCGTCCGCGACGTCGACGCCGCGACGGAGCGAGCCGTGGAGTGCGACCTGCGTGACGTCGACGGCCACGCGGTTGCGTTCGCCGGTGCCGACCTCGTCGTGCACCTCGGCGCGCACTCCGACGAGCGGTCCTGGGCCGAGATCCTCGCCGTCAACATCGACGGCACGCACGCCGTGTGCGAGGCGGCGCAGCGAGCGGGGGTGACGAGGATGCTCCTCGCGAGCTCGGTGCACGCGGCCGGCTACGTGCCGGTGGACTCGCCGGGTGCCGCCGAGGGCATGCCGCTGCCGGCGCCCGACACGTACTACGGCGTCAGCAAGGCGGCGCTCGAGGCGCTCGGTGGGTTGTATGCCGGCCGCTTCGGGATGACGGTCGTCAGCGCCCGGATCATGACCTTCGACGACGCGCCGGGCGGCCCGCGCTCGCTCCAGTCGTGGCTCTCCCCCGACGACATGGCGCGGCTCGTGCTCGCGACGCTGACGACGTCGGCCGGTGGTCACCACGTCGTGTGGGGCGTCTCGCGCAACACGCGGCGCCGGGTCGACCTGGCGCCCGGACTCGCGATCGGCTTCGACCCGCAGGACGACGCGGAGGCGTATGCCGCGGGTGTCGAGCAGCGCGACCCGAGCCGCCCGCCCGGGGTGCTCGGCGGAGGGTTCGCCGACACGGCATACCTCCTCGGGGTGCCGCACGGCGGCGCGACCGACCGGTCCTGAGGACTGCTGCCGGACCGCCGCCCCCGAGTCGGCAATGGTGTGCGTCATGGTGTGCGTCGTGGTGCTGCCTCCGGTGCGGTGATCACCCCACCCACTGCAGCACCATCGGGCGTTCCATCAGCCGTCGTCGGTGGCGAAGCGGTGGTAGGCCTCGGTCGCGGCCTGCAGGTAGCGGTGGATGGCGTCTCGCTCCTCGGGCGTGAACTGCGCGGTCAGGGCGTCGAGCCCGTCGAGGAGCGTGCGCAGCTGGCCGCGCACCTCCGTGGCGGCGGAGGCGGTGGGCACGAGCCGCACCCGCCGCCGGTCGGCGGTGTCGCGCTCGCGCAGCAGGTGCCCGGCGGCCTCGAGCCGGTCGACGACGTCGGTCATGGCGGCTGGAGTGATGCCGAGCCGGGTGCTCAGCTCCCGTGGTCCGAGCCGTCCGTCGGAGGCGGCGACGTGGCTCATCGCCGACAGGTCGGTGGGGTGCATCCGCATCCGGCGGGCCAGGGCGCCGGACGCCTCGGCCTCGGCGGCCCCGAGGGCGCGCAGCGCCCAGGTCTCGGGCTCGTGGACCCGCCGTGGGGTGCTCTCCGGGGGTGGGATTGCCATGAACCGATCCTACTGCTTCCATATGTTTAGGAGATCTAAAGACCTTGGAGGAGACATGACGCAAGAGGTGACTGGGGCACGCGGTGGGGAGCGGCGCCGGTGGTTCGGCCTCGTCGCGATCAGCGTCGCCGTGGCGCTCATCATCGTCGACTCGACGATCGTCAACGTCGCCGTGCCCTACATCGTCGACGACCTGGGCCTCTCGTCGTCGCAGGTGCAGTGGGTGCAGGAGTCCTACACGCTCGTCTTCGCCGCGACCCTGCTCATCTGGGGCACGGTCGCCGACCGCATCGGGCGCCGGCGCATGCTCCTCATCGGCGTCGTCGTCTTCGTCGCGGCCTCGGTGCTCGCCGCCGTCGTCGGGTCGGGCGAGGCGCTCATCGGCGCCCGCATCATCCAGGGCTTCGGCGGCGCGATGATCCTGCCGACGACGCTCTCGCTCATCAACGCCGGCTTCACCGGTCGCGAGCGGGGCATCGCCTTCGCGGTGTGGGGCTCGACCATCGGTGGCATGGTCGCGGTCGGACCGCTCCTCGGCGGCTGGCTGACGACGTCGTTCTCGTGGCGCTGGGCGTTCGGGATCAACCTGCCCATCGGCCTGCTCATCGTCGTCGGCGTCCTGCTCTTCGTCGACGAGTCGCGCTCGGGGCGGCGCGAGCGCATCGACGTCGTCGGGGCCCTTCTGTCGGCGATCACCTTCGCGACGCTCGCCTTCGGGCTCATCGAGGGCCGCAGCTACGGCTGGTGGAGCCTGACGAAGCCCTTCGAGGTCGGGCCGTGGACGTGGACGAGCGGTCTGTCGCCCGTACCGGTCGCCTTCGCGGTGACCCTCGTGGCGGGGACGGTCTTCGTCGTGCGGACCCTGCGGCGCACGGCGGCCGGACAGCCGACGCTCTTCCGCTTCGATCTCTTCGGCATCCGCTCGTTCCGCAACGGCAACATCGCCGCGATGATCGTCAGCCTCGGCGAGTTCGGCATCGTCCTGTCGTTGCCGCTCTGGCTCCAGAACGTGCTCGGCTACACCGCCTTCCAGACGGGACTCGTCCTGCTGGCGCTCGCCATCGGGTCGTTCACCGCGAGCGGCCTCGTCACGGTGCTCAGTGCCCGGCTCACGGCGGCCGCGATCGTGCGGATCGGCATCGTCGCCGAGATCGTGGGCATCGCCGGGCTCGGTCTCGCCATCAGCCCCTCGACATCGTGGACGGCCGTGGCGCCGTGCCTCTTCGTCTACGGCTTCGGCGTGGGCCTCGCCACGGCGCAGCTGACCGGTGTCGTGCTCGTCGACGTCCCCGTCGACCGCAGTGGTGAGGGGTCCGGCCTGCAGTCGACGGCGCGCCAGGTCGGCTCGGCGCTCGGTATCGCGATCCTCGGCACGGTGCTCTTCACGACCGCTGGAGCGCGGCTGGACTCAGGCCTCGCCGAGCTCGGGGTGCCCGAGGCGGGGCGCACGGCCGTCGTCAACGCGGTCGTCGAGAGCGCGGGCGGCGCCATTCCGGCCCTGGCCGCCGACCCGCGCACGGCGGCTGCCGCCCCGGTCGCGGAGCAGGCCTTCTCCGACGCGACGAGGTATGCCGCGTTCACCGCGGCCGGCTTCCTCGTCCTCGGCCTCCTGGCGACCCTCTCACTCGGTGACTCCGGCAGTGGCCGCCACCGCGACGGGTATGCCGGTGCGCGCGGACCCGCGGCCCCGCGGCGTGAGGCGGAGGCCGCAGACGTGCCCGACGCGGACGCCCCGGCGGTTCCGTAGGGCCCCCTCCCGGACCCGGTTTGGCGATAGGCGGCCTGATACAGCACACTGTCTGCTTGTCACGCGCGAGTGGCGGAATGGCAGACGCGCTGGCTTCAGGTGCCAGTGTCCGAAAGGGCGTGGGGGTTCAAATCCCCCCTCGCGCACGCGATGACGAAGGGCCCCAGTTCATGGAACTGGGGCCCTTTCGCGTGTCCGAGGCCCTTCGGCATCGCGTGCGCCGCCGGGATGTGGGAGGAGCCGGAGCGAAGCGGAGGCGACGGTTCCCCCCTCGCGCCCAGATCTGCCATAACACCAGACGAATTCGGTATCTGACCGCCACATCGCGCGTCTGTCCGCTACCCAGCTCGATCAGCTCCGGTCGCGGCCCGAAGGAATCCCCGAAGGCCCGGCGCCCCCGGGAGCGATCGCGGTCCATGGCGCGGCCGTGCGGGGTCGACTCTCCACGTGAAAGGAGCGCCACATGTCCAGTCAGTCCTCCACCAGCACTCGACTCGGTCGTCGCTCAGCCGCTGCGCTCGGCACCTCCGCTCTCGTCTGCCTGGCCGTCGCCGGGCCGGTCCTCGCTGTCGAGCGACCCGACCCGGTCTCCGGTTCGCAGCCCTCGTCCGCGTCGACGAGCTGCGGCTATGTCGGCGGCGGGTCCGTCGTGTCCTGCGCCGACAAGTCCTCTGCGTCCTCCGCTTCCGGCGCGGGATCGGCGAACTCCGCCGAGCAGGGCACCTCCGCCGTCGTCGCACCCGTGTCGCGCCGGATCGTCCTGCCCGCGCCCCAGCCGTCCGACCTGCCCGTGGTCGGTCTCGGCGTCGCCGCAGCGGTCGTCGTCGCGGGCGGCCTCCTCATCGCCTCGACGAACCGGCGCCGTCCCGCCTGACCCCGCGTGACCCTGTCTGGTCGCCTCGCCTGATCGCCTCGCGACCCGTCGTCCCATGGACCTTCCCAGGCCACGTCGACGACCGACCCGGCCCGGCGGCATACGCCATCGTGTGTCGCCGGGCCCCCGCGCACGCGCCCTAAAACGGGTGTTCGAGGCCCGGACCTCAGGGGTATGTAGGCGGGAGCCGTGCCCGGGGGCACGGTTCAGCAGAGACCCAAACCCGTAAATGCTCAATCATCCGCGGGTCCCGTACCATGACCGCTGACGAAGGCCCCTGAGATGTCATCTGACGTGCACCTTCAGTCCTTGGAGACCGAGGTGTGCCCGACATGAACCGCCTGCATGAAGGGTTCGTGCTCGGCGAGCGCTACCACCTAGAGAGCCGCATCGCCTCCGGCGGGATGGCCGACGTCTGGGCGGGCACCGACTCCGTGCTCCGGCGTGAGGTCGCGGTCAAGGTCATGCGTCCCGACGCCGACCACGAGCGGCTCTTCGCGCTCCGCTTCCGCGACGAGGCCGTGCACTCGGCCGCTCTGATGCACACGAACATCGCGACGGTCTTCGACTACGGCGAGGACCAGGGCCTCGCCTTCCTCGTCATGGAGCTCGTCTCCGGTGAGCCGCTCTCGGCCGTGCTCAACCAGCGCGGCCCCTTGGCACCCGCCGAGGTCCGCTCGATCATGGGTCAGGCCGCGCTCGCGCTCGGCGTCGCCCACGAGGCCCGTGTCGTGCACCGCGACATCAAGCCGGCCAACATCATGGTCCGCGAGGACGGCCTCGTGAAGCTCACCGACTTCGGCATCGCGCGCGCCCTCGACGCGTCCGGGCACACCCAGCACGGCGAGATGCTCGGCACGCCCAACTACATCAGCCCCGAGCAGGCCCTCGGCCACGCGGCCACGGGCGCGAGCGACCTCTACGCCCTCGGCGTCGTCGGCCACGAGATGCTCGTGGGCAAGCGCCCCTTCGACCGCGGCACCCCCATCGCCACGGCCCTGAGCCACGTCAACGAGCCGCCCCCGCCGCTGCCCGACGACGTCCCCGAGGACCTGCGCGACCTCATCGCCGAGTGTCTCGAGAAAGACCCCGAGAAGCGTCCGGCCAACGCCGCCGCCGTCGCGGTCCGCCTCGGCCTCGGCGACCAGGAGCTGCGCGGTCTGGCCCTCGGTCTCGCGACGGCCATCAACGGTTCGCCCGCCGAGATGCTCGACGAGGTCGAGGAGCTCCACGGCGAGGTCCGCGACCCGGGACAGCGCACCGGCTCGGGCCCGGCCGTGACCGCCGACCAGCTCGGCGCCACCCAGGCCATGCCGTCAGGGATCCGCGACTGAGCGTCGGGGCCGAGCGCCCCGTCGGGCACCCAGGGCTCGACAGCCCACCTGCCACGGTCGCTGTTCCGACCTACTCTGGCTTCCATGGCGACCCTGCCGCTCTTCCCGCTCGGCACCGTGCTCATGCCCGGTGCGCGGTTGCCGCTGCAGATCTTCGAACCGCGCTACGTCCAGCTGCTCAAGGACCTGCTCGACGGCCAGGACGAGCGTCTCCCCGTCTTCGGGGTCATCGCGATCCGCGAGGGCTTCGAGGTCGGTGACGACGGTGTGCGCGCCCTGCACCCCGTCGGCTGCGGCGCCCTGCTCGTCCAGGCGGCAGCTCTCGAGGGGGAGCGCTTCCTCGCCGTCTCGGAGGGCACGGACCGCTTCCGCCTCGACGCGATCGACGAGTCCGCCGGCACCCCGTACACCACCGCCCGCGTCACGTGGCTGCCCGAGCCCGACGGCGACGTCCCGGCCATCACCGTCCTCGCGGCGCGGCTGCGCGCCGAGCTCACCGCCTTCGCTGCGGCCACCGGAGCAGAGCCGGAGCTCCCCACCGAGGACCGGTCCTTGGCGTATGCCGTCCCGGACACCGTGAGCCTCGACGTGGCCGACCGCCAGCGCCTCCTTGCGAGCA
The DNA here is from genome assembly GCF_052115065.1 of Terrabacter sp. 2TAF16. NCBI lineage: Bacteria > Bacillati > Actinomycetota > Actinomycetes > Micrococcales > Intrasporangiaceae > Terrabacter > Terrabacter sp. 2TAF16. Next base: position 129,861 of record NZ_JBFRFZ010000004.1, on the reverse strand, counting down.
GCGACACGGAGTCCCGCCTGCGCCTCGGCATTCGGCTCGTCCGGCGCGAGCGGGAGTTCGCGTCCGCGCTGGGCGCGGTGGGCCGGGCGCCGATCCCGCCCTTCAGTCTGAACTGAGGCTTCGCCGCTAGGATCACGGCTCCGTCCGCGACGAGTGCAGGGGATCCGCATGATCGACTTCCAGAACGCCAGCTACGTCAAGCTCGGTCGTATCGACTATGCCGAGGTGGCGGGACAGATCGACCCCCTCCTCATCGAGGGTGAGCAGGGCTACCTCGCTTTCAAAGGGATGCGCGACTACATCGTCTTCACGAGCAAGCGGATCATCGCTGTCAACGTCCAGGGGATCACCGGTAAGAAGAAGGACTTCACGTCGCTTCCCTACGTCAAGGTGCAGGCGTTCTCGCTCGAGACCGCCGGGACCTTCGACCTCGACGCTGAGCTCGAGCTGTGGTTCTCCGGGCTCGGCAAGGTGAAGTTCGAGTTCAAGGGCAACACCGACGTGACCTACATCAACAAGCTCATCGCCCACCACGTGCTCTAGGAAGACGCAGGAGTACGGAGCCTCCGGCGGGGTCAGCCCGACGACATACTTGGGTCCCCCTGTATATGCCGCCGGGCCGCTGCCGCGGTCATCCGTGCACCGGATGCGGCCGTCCCCCGAGGTGGTTCGGGTGGCTCCCCCTGGCCCCACCCGAGCACCGCTTACCCATTTCACGGCGCGTCGATCATCGGCGCCGCCGTGGTCGTCCACCGCTCAGCGCAGGGTGGCGACGACCTCGGCGGTGACGACCCACGTCGCAAGAGCGCACATGACGACGAACGAGAGGTTCCAGACGGAACGGGGCAGGTGGGTCAGTGAGGCGAGGACCCCGGGGTCGCTGCCGCTGCTCCGGTCCTGGAGCACGGCCATGAGGTGGCGCCAGGCGCCGATGACGAGGACGACGCCGAGTCCGACGAGGACCTGGGTCTGTAGCGCGTCGTCGCGCCACCACCACAGCGCCGCCGAGCCGGCGATGGCGACGGCCATGACGACGACGGTGAGCGCCGAGCGGACCCGGACGAGCGCGAAGAGCAGGACGGCCAAGCCGGCCGTGATGACCGGGGCCGCCCAGCCGCGCTCGGCCGCCCACACCATCGCGGCGCCGAGCAGCGCCGGCATCGGGTAGCCGGCCCACGTCGACGCGACGCGACCGGCGCCGCGCACGGGGCCCCGGGTCACGGCGTGGCCGGACATGTCGCCCCGGAGGACGAAGCCGGTGAACTGGCGGCCGACGAGCACCCCGACGACGGCGTGACCGAGCTCGTGCACGAGGGTGACGGCGAGGCGGACGACCCGCCAGAGGGGCTCGACGGCGACGAGCACGAGCGCGACGCCGAGGACGACGAGCAGGCGAGGCGCCGCCAGGGCGACGTCGCCGGTCGCCGGGACGACCCGCTCGCGCACTGCCTCGAACCACTCCACGGACGCAGAACCTAGCCGACGCCCTCGTGGGCGCCCGAGGCAGCGTCCCGTTGGGTACGGGATGAGGAGTCGCGCGTGAGGCGCCGGCTCTCGAACGCTCTCGGGGCGACAGGACGGACGGTTCACGGCACCATGCAAGACATGCGTCAGGGGTCCTTCGTCCGCGCACCCGGTCGGCACCGAGCCACCGGCGCGAGCGCGTCCCGCGGCCGTCGGCCCGTGTGGCTCGGCGCCGTGGTCCTCACCGTCCTGGCCGTCGTGGTCCCGCTGTGGCTGTGGCAGGCCCGACCGTTCGACTCGCGGCACGGCTTCGGCGTCGACTCGCCGCCCGCGGGCATCGGCGCCGCCCAGGCCCCGCTCGGCGCCCCGCCGACGATGCCCGGCGGCACGGGCGGCTACACGTTCATGCGGATGCAGGCCAACGGCACGGACCCGGTGGCCTACGACCCCTGCCGGTCGATCCACTTCACGACGAGCACCGTCGGCCTGCCGCCCGGGGGCGACGCCCTCGTGCGCGAGGCCGTGGCGACGATGTCGGAGGCGAGCGGGCTGCGCTTCGTCGACGACGGCCTGACCGACGAGGCGCCGGCGCCCGAGCGCGACCCGTACCAGCCGGACCGCTACGGCGACCGCTGGGCGCCCGTCTACATCGCGTTCGCGACGCCCGACCAGATCCCGCGGCTCGCGGGCGGCACCGTCGGGCTCGGCGGGAGCACGCCGCGCGCGGCCGGGGACGGAGCCCTCGTCTACGTCACCGGCTCCGTCTGGCTCGATGCCAAGGCCATGGACGACCTGCTCGCGGCGGGTCGCCGGGACTCCGCGCGGGCCGTCGTCGAGCACGAGATCGGTCACGTCCTCGGGCTCAACCACGTCTCCGACGGGTCACAGCTGATGTCGCTCACGGGCGGCACCGGTGCCGGACCGGCCGACGGGGACCGGCGCGGGCTCGCGATCCTCGGCCGCGGGGTGTGTCGCCCCGACCTCTGACTGTCACGCGGGTGCCCACGCCGACGGAGGGCGTACGCCATCGGCCCGGTCGCGTGGTCAGCCGAGCAGCGCTCCCGGGTGGCGTGACGTGAGCACCTCGAGGAGCAGCCGGTGCAGCGGGACGTCGACATCCGACTCCCCGGCGAGGCGCACGACGGCGCCCGTCCACGCGTCGAGCTCCGACGGCCTGCCCTCGAGCAGGTCGCGCTGGAGCGAGGTCGTCGCGTCGGCGGGCTGGTCGTCGACGAACGCCATCGTGCCCGCAACGACACGCTCGGGCAGGCGTATGCCGCGGGCCCGGGCCAGCGTCTCCACCTCCCGCATCGCGTCCTGCAGGAGCGCGCGACGGGGCGGCTGCGAGCGGAGCTCGCCGATGGTCGCGTCGAGGGCGGCACCGAGGCCACCGAAGGGCACGACGAAGAGCATCTTCGACCACAGCTCGGCCCAGATGTCGTCGGGCACGGGCGAGACGGCGCCGGACGCCGCGACGGCCTCGCGCAGCCGCGTGACCCGGTCGGAGGTGACGCCGGGAGCGGCCGACCACTCGTCGAAGGCCAGCGAGGCCGGACCGCCGGCGTGCGTGATGCGGCCGGGGCCGTCGATGAACGCGAAGATCTTGGCGATGCCGGGCAGCACGGCGGCGCGTCCGACGACGCGGGCGACCTGGTCGGGCGCCTCGACGCCGTTCTGGGTCGTGACGACGGCGGTGTCGGGGCCTACGAGGGAGGGCAGCGACGCGAGGACCGCTGGGAGCTGCCACGTCTTGACGGCGAGCAGGACCACATCGACCACCCCGATCGAGGCCACGTCGTCGGTGACCTGTGCCGGCTCGACGGTGACGTCGCCGGCGACGCTCGTCACGACGAGGCCGTGGTCGCGGATGGCCTCGAGATGGGCACCGCGCGCGACGAACGTGACGTCGTGCCCGGACGCCGCGAGCCGCCCGCCGAAGTAGCCGCCGATCCCGCCCGTGCCCAGCACCGCGATGCGCATGACCGCACCCTCCTCGTCGCCCGGATCGGCTCGTCGGGGCCGTGCATCGGCCCCGAGCACGAGCCCTCGACACCATCATCGCGCCCGGGCCGGTCCCGGAGGTAGCGTCGTGGCGCACCGTCTCGTCGAGACGCAGCCGCAGGAGGCCCTCATGGAGCTCACCACCACGGTCAACGACGAGGCGCGGGTGCTCGACGTCGACGGCACGGAGTCGGCCGTGGACGTCGTGCGCGACGGCCTCGGGCTGACCGGCACGAAGCTCGTCTGCGGGAGCGGGGTGTGTGGTGCGTGCACGATGCTCGTCGACGGCGAACCGGTGCTCGGCTGCCTCACCCCGGCCACCCGGCTGCGCGACGCGAGCGTCACGACCGTCGAGGGCCTCGCCGACGGCGACGACCTCCACCCCGTGCAACGCGCCTTCGCCCACCACGACGGGCTCCAGTGCGGCTACTGCACACCGGGGTTCGTCGTCGACGCCGTCGCCTTCCACGACCGGTGGCGGGCCGAGCACGGGGCCGGCGAGCCGGGCGGCCCGAGCCGCGAGGTCATCGCCGAGGCGCTCGCCGGACACCTGTGCCGGTGCGGCTCCTACGAGGGCATCTACCGCGCCGTCGCGGCCGCGTGCCGCGGCGAGCACGACGGCGGGGGTGACGTGGAGCGCGTCGACGCCCCGGCGAAGGTCACCGGCGCGGCGGTCTACACGACCGACGTCGTCCTGCCCGGCATGCTGCACGCCGTGATCCGTCGCTCCGACGTGGCGGCCGGGACCGTCGGCCCGATCCGCTTCCCCGACGGCGTCGTCGGCCTCGACGTCCTCGGCGACGACCGACGCGTGCGCTGGGCCGGGCAGCCGATCGCCGTCGTCGCGGCGGAGTCCCTCGCCGAGGCGCGCCGGGTCGCGCGCGAGCTCGTCGTGCCCCTGACGGCCCACGACTTCGTGCTCGACCCCGAGGTGGCCGTGCGCCCGGGTGCCCCGCTCGTCTACCCGACCCGGGGCGAGCGCAAGGCCGCCCCGTCCGCCGGTGAGGGCGGGTCGATGCCGGCACCCTGGGACGGCAACCGCCACGGACCCTCGCGCAGCCCCTTCCTCGGCACCCTCGCCAAACGCCGCGTCGGCGCCGCGCGCGCCGCCCGGAGACGCGGCCTCGTCGAGCTGGAGTTCCGCACCGCCGCCCAGCTGCACACGGCGTTCGAGCCGCACGCCTGCGTCGCCGACTGGACCGACCCACAGCATCTGCGGGTCTGGCTCAGCACCCAGGGCGTCGACCTCATGCGGCACGCCATCGCCGACCGCTTCGACCTCGACCCTGCGCAGGTGGAGGTCGTCGCCGAGCACGTCGGCGGTGGGTTCGGGGCCAAGCTCTCGCTCACGACGGAGGCCACGAGCGCGATCGCCCTGAGCCGCCTCGCGCGCCGACCGGTACGGCTCGTGCTCGACCGGCACGAGGAGCTGACCGGCACCGGCAACCGCCCGGGGAGCCGGTCGCGCGTCTCGATGCTCGTCGACGACGACACCCAGGCCGTCAAGGCGCTCGTCGTCGACACCGACAGCCACGCGGGGGTCGCGATCGGCAACAGCGTGGCCGCCCTCTCGATGCTCCTCTACGAGCGCACTCCGCGCTTGGCCCGCGACGTCGACGTCGTGACGAACGCGCCTCCCGGAGCGCCGTTCCGGGGACCCGGCGGTCCGACGAGCGCCTGGTCGCTCGAGCAGACCGTCGACGAGGTCGCGCACCGCTTCGGCCGCGACCCGATCGGGCTGCGCGCCCAGTGGGACGGCAACCAGAAGCGTCAGGCGCTCTACCGCTGGGCCAGTGCGCTCCCGACGTGGGAGCGGCGACCCGCCACGGGCAGCCAGTCCGGGCGTTTCCGGCGCGGCGTCGGCGTGGCTGCCGGCAACTGGATCTACCTCGTCGACCCCGACTGCGAGGTCGTCGTGTCGGTCCAGGCCGGTCACCTGGTCGCGTCGACGGCGGCGCAGGACATGGGGACCGGGAGCCGCACGGTCGTCGCCCGGGCGGTGGCCGGTGTCTTCGACGTCGACCCGTCCCACGTCGAGGTCCGGCTCGGCCGGTCCCACGGCGGCACGTCCCACGGCCCGGCGTCCGGGGGCAGCCGCACGACGGTGTCCCTGTGGTCCACTGCCGTCGAGGCGGCCACCAGCCTCCGGGACCGGGTCGGCACCGACCTCGGCCGTGCCCCCGACGGCGCGTCGGCGACGGCGAAGCGCGGGGGCGACCGAGGCCTGCGAGCCGTCCCGATGACGATGAACGGCATCCAGATCGGCCGCGGCTTCTCGGCGGCCCTGCACGTCACCGAGGTCGAGGTCGACACCCGCAGCGGGAAGACCCGCGTGCTCCGGGTGCACGGCGGCATCGCCGTCGGCCGCATCCACGCACCCGTCCTGGCCCGGAGCCAGTGCGAGGGATCGATCATCCAGGGCATCGGGCTCGCGCTCTACGAGAACCAGGTCCTCGACCCGCACACCGGCCTCACCCTGACCGCCAACCTCGAGGACTACCGGATCCCCCAGCTCGGCGACACCCCGGAGATCGACATCCACTTCCACGAGGAGGGCTGGGACCGCGTGCCCGGCGGTGGGGTCGGCCTCGGCGAGGTCGCCACCGTCAGTCCCGCCGCGTCCGTGGGGAACGCGATCTTCAACGCGACGGGCTGGCGACCGTTGACGCTCCCGGTGCGGCCCGACCGGCTGCTCGAGGGACTCCGTACGGAGGTCACGCGATGAGCTTCACGATCCTCACGGCATACGACGAGCGGCCCGACGGCACAGGCGATCTCGTCTACCGCGCCGGTGGCACCGACCTCCAGGAGCGGCTGCGCACGACGGGCGCCACGCCGCACGTCCTCGACCTGACGGGGGTGCCCGGCTTCGCTGCGGTCGAGCGCTCCGACGTCGGCACGACCCTCGGCGCAGGCGTCACCGTGGCCACGGTGGCCCGCGACCTCGCCGCCGACTACCCGGCGCTCGCGCTGACGGCGGCGGGCCTAGCCACGCCCCAGGTCCGTGCCACCGCGACGATCGGTGGCAACCTGCTCCAGCGCACGCGCTGCTGGTACTTCCGGCACCCGCACACGTCGTGCTTCAAGTCGGGCGGCGACGGCTGCCCCGCGCGCGACGGGCGCCACCTCTACGGCGTCGCCTTCGACACCGCCCCGTGCGTCCACCCGCACCCGTCGTCCCTCGCGATGGCCCTGCTGACGTATGCCGCCACCTTCGACACGACGCAGCGTGACGGTCTCGGGGTGGGCGACGTGCTCGGCGACGGGTCCGACCCCAGCCGTGACCACCTGCTCGCCGACGACGAGGTGCTGACCCGAGTCACGCTGCCGCCTCCTGCTCCGGGCGAGCAGGCCGCCTACTTCCGGTCGATCAGCCGGTTCGAGGCCGAGTGGCCGCTCGTCGAGGCGGTCGTCCGCGTCGTGCGCGACGACACCGGAACGGTCGCGTCGTGCGGTGTCGCGATCGGTGGCGTGGCGCCGGTTCCCTTGCGGCTCGGCGCCGTCGAGGAGCTGCTCACCGGCTCGACCCTCGACGACGACGTGCTCGCCGAGGCCGCGCACCTGGCCACCGAGGGCGCGAGCCCGCTCCCCGAGACGGGCTACAAGGTGCAGCTCGTCGAGGCCACGGTCCTCGAGGTGCTCGAGCGCGTGCGGTCGTGAGGGTCCTCGTCGTCAGCGACACGCACGCGCCGCGCCACTGGAAGGCCTGCCCGCCGGCGCTGCTCCCGCACCTCGGGTCGGCCGACGCCATCCTGCACGCCGGCGACGTCTGCACGCCCGACGTCCTCGACCTGCTGGCGTCGTTCGCGCCGGTGCACGTCGTCATGGGCAACAACGACGTCGCCGAGGTCGCCGACTGGGGTGCCCCTGAGACGCTGGAGGTCGAGCTGGAGGGGCTGCGGGTCGGGATGATCCACGACAGCGGGCAGCGCCAGGGGCGCACCGCCCGGATGCGCCGACGCTTCCCGACGGCCGACCTCGTCGTCTTCGGGCACTCGCACATCCCGCTCGACGAGACCGGCGACGGGGTCCGCATCCTCAACCCCGGGTCCCCGACCGACCGTCGGCGTCAGCCGGCCGGGACCTTCGCGTGGCTGGACGTGCGCGACGGAGCGCTCGTGGATGCCCGGATCGAGCAGCTGCCGCGCTGATCGCGCGACCGGCCCGACCGGTGCGCCCGCGGCTGGGTTCAGCGACCCCCGAAGGTCTCCAACAGGATCTGGCGCTCGCCTTCCGTGAGGTTGGTGGCGACGAGCTTGCTGTGGATCCCGCGGAGGCGCTCGCCGACGCGGTCGAGGTCGCCCTGCTCGGTGACGACGAAGAGCGCCGACGTGCCCGGGGTCAGCTCGGTGCGGATCGTCTCCAGCTGCTCCTTGGTGATGCCGGCGTCCTCCGTCATCTTGCTGATCGCCCCGATGGCCGCGCCGACGACGCCCCCGACGACCGGGACGAAGAAGAGCGCTCCGACCAGGACTCCCCAGAGCGCGCCCCAGCCGGTGCCACGCCACTTCTCGTCGTTCCCGTGGCTCATGCTGGGATGCTCGTCGCCTTCGGGCCAGGTGACGAGGGCGTGGTCGACGACCTTGAGGAACCCCTCCGCCTGACAGTCCTCGAGGACGGACTCGGCGTGCGCGGCGCCGTCGAGGTTGTCGAACTTCCAAACCGTGAAGGCAGCCATGTCCTGCTCCTTTGCGTGACGCCGCTGGCCGGATGGCCAACCGACGGTGGTCGAGGATGTGTCGTCGGAGCGTGCATGCGTCTGCGGACGAGCAGCCCCCACGAGATCCACCCTGCCGCGCGGCGCCCCCGCGATCCTCCCCCTCACAGGGTGAGGTCTGCCGTCACCAGCCCCACGAGCCGGGGCCGCCCTTGAAGGGACCGACGACGCGATCGGTGACCCACCCACCGTAGAAGCCGCCCTCCTGCGGCCGCACCTGCTCGCCGTCGACGAAGCACGCGTCGACGAGCCCCGGCATGACGGCGACGTGACCGGCGAGGACGGCATACGTCGGCACGGGGTCCGGGTAGGTCCACGCGGCCCGGGCCGCCCGCCGCCCGCCACCGACGACGTCGAAGTACGCCGCCTGGCCCTTCCACTCGCACACCGAGCTGCCCGGGGCGGCGACGAGCGCACCGTCGACGAAGGCGTCGAGCGGGAGGTAGTAGGTCGGCGGGTGGCTCGTCTCGAGCACCCGGAGCGAGGCCCGGGTGCGCGCCACGACCTCCCCGCCGAGGTGCACCTCGACGAGCTCCCCGCTCGGGTCGACGGCCGGTGGGCGCGGGTAGTCCCAGACCGACTCCTGGCCCGGTCCGGCCGGGAGCGGCACCGTGCGGCTCATCGGGCTTCCCCGCAGATCTGCTCGAGGCCGGACGCGAGCCGGTCGACGTCGTCGGCGCTGGTGTAGGGAGCGAGGCCCATCCGCAGCCCCCCGGTGGCGCCGAGCCCGAGCGCGTGGCTGGCCTCCCACGCGTAGAAGTGCCCGGCCGGCGCGTTGACGCCGCGTTCGGCGAGGGCGACGCGCAGGTCCTGCGGATCGTGGCCCTCCACGGTGACGAGCAGCGTCGGGGTCCGGCGCTGCGCGTTGCTGTGTGCCGTGAGCCCCGGGACGGCGCGCAGCCGCGCCTCCAGCGTGGCGAGGAGGCCGTCCTCGTGGGCCTCGAGCGCGGCGAAGGAGGAGACGAGTCGTTGACGGCGGGGCTGCGAGGGGTCGGTGAGGGCGAGGTCGGCGAGGAAGTCGACGGCGGCCGTCGTGCCGGCGAGCAGCTCGTAGGGCAGCGTGCCGAGCTCGAACCGCTCGGGCACGGCGTCGGACGAGGGCAGCAGCTTGGCGGGGTGCAGCGTCTCGAGCAGCGCAGGCGCGGCGGCGAGGACGCCGTGGTGCGGGCCGAGGAACTTGTAGGGGGAGCAGACCCAGAAGTCCGCACCGCTGGCCGGCACGTCGGTGAGCACGTGCGCGGTCGCGTGGACGCCGTCGACCCAGAGCAGGGCGCCCGCGGCGTGGGCGATCTCGGCGATGGTGGGGAGGTCGGGGCGCGTGCCGATGAGGTTGGATGCAGCCGTCACCGCGACGAGACGGGTGCGCTCGCCGATGACCGCGGCGACCGCGTCGGGGCTGAGCTCCCCTGTGCCCGGGTCGAACTCGGCCCAGCGCACGCTCGCGCCACGAGCCTCGGCAGCGAGCACCCAGGGCCGGATGTTGGCGTCGTGGTCGAGGCGGCTGACGACGACCTCGTCGCCGGGACCCCAGTCCGACGAGAGCGTGCGGGCGAGCTGGAAGGTCAGCTCGGTGGCCGAGCGGCCGAAGACGACGCCACCCGGGTCGACCGCCAGCAGGTCGCCCATCGCGGCACGGGCCTCGACGACGACGCGGTCGGCCCGTCGCTCGGCAGCGGTGACGGTGCCACGGTTCGAGATGGCCGAGGTGAGCGTCTCGACGACCGCGGTCGCGACGGTGTCGGGCACCTGGGACCCGCCGGGGCCGTCGAAGTGCGCGGCACCCTCGTGCAGCGCGGGGCAGTGCCAACGGATCCGGTCGACGTCGTACGCGGTGGGTGGTCCCAGTGGTGCCATGGCCCCATCTTGGCCGAGGGGCGAGCAGATCGTTCGTTCGGACCCGCAGGCGGGCGGACCGTCCTACCGTCGACAGAGGGGTGGTCGCACGTCGTCCTGCCCGCCCACTGCACGGGGGGTTTCCATGACCCGTCCTCTCCTGCTCGTCGTCGACCACGACCTCGATGCACTCGCCCGGACCGAGGCCGAGCTGGCCCGGCGCTTCGGCGCGGACTTCCGGGTGCGCGGCGAGTCCGACAGCGCCGTCGCCCTGCACCACCTCGAGCTCGCGTCCGAGCGTCGCGACCCCGTCGCGCTCGTCCTCGCCGACCCGTGGCTGCCCGTCCTCGGGGGCGCCGAGCTCCTTCGGTCGGTGCGCACCCTGCACCCGGACGCCGCCCGCGCCCTGCTCGTGCCGTGGGGCGCCTGGGCCGACGGGCGCACGGCCGAGGCGATCCTGCGTGGCATGTCGCTCGGCGACATCGACTACTACGTGCTCCAGCCGTGGACCTCGCCGGACGAGCTCTTCTGCCGCACCGTCTCGGAGTTCGTCCAGGTCTGGTCGCGCACCGTCGCGAACCGCCGCCGCGAGGTGGTCGTCGTCGGTGCGGCCCGCGACCCGCGCGGTCATGCGGTCCGGACCCTCCTGACCCGCAACGGGATCCCGCACGCGTACCTCGACCGCGGCTCGGCCGAGGCGGTGGACCTGCTCCGGGCGATCGAGGCCCCGCGCCCGGACGACGAGGACGGTCCGCTCGTCATCTGGCTCGCAGCGTTGGGCGGTCGCGTCCTGCTCGACCCGACCGACGTCGAGATCTGCCAGGCCTGGGGCATCGGGACCGACCTCTCGATGCCCCGGGGCGACGGGGGCGACGGGGCGCGCGACGAGGTGCGCGAGGTCGACCTGCTCGTCGTCGGCGCCGGGCCGGCCGGTCTCGCGGCCGCGGTCTACGGCTCGTCCGAGGGGCTGTCCGTGCTCTGCGTCGAGGAGCACGCGCTCGGCGGCCAGGCCGGCACGAGCTCGCTCATCCGCAACTACCTCGGCTTCTCGCGGGGGGTCTCCGGCGCGGAGCTGGCCCAGCGCGGCTTCCAGCAGGCGTGGGTCTTCGGCGCGCGGTTCGTCCTGACCCGGCGCGTCACGGCGATCGACCGGACCACCGACGCCGACGGCACCTCGTGGTTCGTCGTCACGGTCTCCGACGTGGGTGATGTGCGGGCGCGGGCGGTGCTGCTCGCCACCGGGGTCGCCTACCGGCGCCTCGGGGTGCCGTCGCTCGAGGCCCTGAGCGGGTCCGGCGTCTACTACGGCGCGAACGTCTCCGAGGCGCACGGACTCGCCGGAGCGCACACGGTCATCGTGGGCGGCGGCAACTCGGCCGGCCAGGCGGCCCTCCACCTGCAGCGGTATGCCGCGGACGTGACCGTCGTCATCCGCACCCCGGACCTCTCGGCGACGATGTCGCGCTACCTCATCGACGAGATCGAGGCATCGCCCACGATCACGGTCGTCCCGAACGCCGACGTCGTCGACGGGACCGGCGACGGCTGGCTGTCCGAGGTCGTCGTCGCCGACCGCACGACCGGCGAGCGGCGCTCGATCCCGGCGGACGGGCTCTTCGTCATGATCGGCGCGCAGCCCCACACGGCGTGGCTGCCCGAGGCGGTCACCCGCGACCTGTGGGGCTTCCTGCCGACCGGCGCCGACGTGCGCGAGGCCGGTGCCTGGACCCTCGAGCGGCCCCCGTGCGCCCACGAGACCTCGGTGCCGGGCCTCTTCGCGGTCGGGGACGTGCGCGCGGGGTCGGTCAAGCGTGTCGCGTCCGCGGTCGGCGAGGGGTCGGTCGTCGTGTCGGAGGTGCACCAGTACCTCTCGCTCGTCGAGGCGGCGTCGCGGTCGAGGAGCTCGGAAGCGCAGGCCGACCCCGATGGCTGACCGACCCGGCGAGGGACGTCCCGGCGCCCGGCGGCGCGCGGCCGTCGGTGCCGTCGCGCTGACGCTGCCGCTGCTCGGCCTCGCCGTCCTGCGGCTCTCCGAGCAGCTCGACATGCAGTGGCAGCACGACCCGACCCACTTCTGGATGGTCCTCGGCGCAGCCGTGCTCAGCGCGCTCACGGCATACGGCACGGGGGCGGCGGCGGTGCGACGCGGGGACGTGCGCGTCATGTATGTCTCGCTCGCGTTCCTGTCCGCCTCGGGCTTCCTCGGGCTGCACGCCCTCGCGACCCCGCACATGCTGCTCGAGACCGCCTCGGCCGGGTTCAACATCTCCACCCCCGTCGGCATCGCCATCGGCTCGCTCTTCGCGGTCGCGTCGGTGCGCGAGGTGGAGGCCGACCGGGCGGCCGCCGAGATGCGGCGGGCGCGGATGCTGCGCGTCGCCCTGCTCGTCACGATGGTCGTGTGGGGCGTCGCCTCGCTGCTGCGGCTCGGGCCGTTCGGCGCCGGGCCGGGGCTCGCCCGCGACTCCCCGCCGATGGTCGTCGCGGGCGTCGTGTCGGTCGTGCTCTTCGGGGTGGCAGCCGTGACGTACGTACGCCTCTGGTGGCAGCGCGGTGGGCTGCTGCCCGCGGCGATGGCCTCGGCGATGGTGCTCCTCGCCGAGGCGATGGTCGCGATCGTGCTGGCCCCGAACTGGCACTACTCGTGGTGGGGCTGGCACGTCCTCATGCTCGCCGCGTTCGTCCTCGTCGCATGGGGGGCGCAGCAGTCGTGGCACGAGGAGCGCTACGCCGCGCTCTACACCGCCGACACCCTCGCCGGGCGTCGCGAGATGTCGATCCTCTTCGCCGACCTCAAGGGCTTCACGACCTTCTCGGAGGCCCACGACCCGAGCGAGGTCACCGACATGCTCAACGCGTACTTCACCGTCGCGATCCCGGCGGTCGTCAAACGGCACGGCGGCACGATCGACCGCCTCATCGGCGACGCGATCATGGCGACCTTCAACCGGCTCGGCGACCAGCCGGACCACGCCCGGCGGGCCGCGCAGGCGGGCCTGGACCTCCAGGTCGAGACGGCGCGGATCGCCGACCAGCACCCGGGCTGGCCGCGTTTCCGGGTCGGGATCAACAGCGGCGAGGTGCTCGTCAGCGTGCTCGGCAGCGAGGGTGGACGCACCCACACCGTCATCGGCGACGCCGTCAACGTGGCCTCGAGGATCGAGGGCCAGGCCCCCGTCGGGCGCGTCGCCGTCACCGCCGACACCCTCGCGATGCTCCCCGGTGCCACGACCGAGCCGCTCGGCGCCCTCGCCCTCAAGGGCAAGGGCGAGCCGGTGGAGGCCTTCGTCCTCGTGACTCTCTGACTCCCGTCGAGGTGATCGCGTGGGGCCCGTGGCTCACGCGATCACCTCGAACGCGTCGTCACTCGCGTCGTCACTCGGTGACCGCACCGTCCTCGAAGAGGCGGGCGACGCGGTGGTTGGCGAGGAATCGGTCGTCGGGGTCGTAGGCAGACCGGATCCCCTTGAGCTGCAGCCACGCCGACTCCGTGTAGCCCGTGCGGGCATCGACCTCGTTCTCGGCGAAGTTGAGGTAGCTGCGGCCCGTCGACCACGGCTCGAGGGAGCCGGTGAGCGCGTGGGCGTCGAGCTGTCCCTGCATCGCGAGCTCCGGCGTCGCCGCGATCGCGACGGCGAAGACGGCGTATGCCGCGTCGATCGTCGCGAGGGCGCCGTGGCCCTCGGGCGCACGGCCCAGGGCGCCGCCGAGCTGGCGCAGCTCGGTCGAGAGCAGCGACGACGTCGAGCCGGGGCCGACCTGCTCGAGGAGGGTGTCGATCGTCGCGTCGCCGAGCTCGCCGATGAGCGTCCCGTCCGAGACGGCGGGCGTCGGGCCCTCGGGGTCCATGTGCAGCCGGGTCAGCGACCGGGCCGGGACGCGGTCGAAGGTGTCGATCTCGGGACCGAGGCCGCGCAGCATCCCGAGGACCCCGTGGGCCTCCGCGTCGCAGCCGAGCACCGCCCCGTCGATGACGACGAGGGACCGGCCGCGCAACGGCTCGGGGATCGCCGGCAGCGGCGGGAGGTCGAGGAAGCGAAACGACGTCGTCACGGCGTCGGGGGCCTCGGGCGCCCAGTCGGCCCAGCGACGCAGCACGCGCTCGGCCTGGTCGCGGTCCCAGACGAGCATGCCGGCATACGCCGTCTCGATCGGGTAGAGGCGGAACTCGAGCGCCGTGACGACACCGAAGTTGCCGCCGCCGCCGCGCAGCGCCCAGAAGAGCTCGACGTTCTGCGTCGCGTCGGCGCGCACGTGCTCGCCGTCCGCGGTGACGAGCTCGACGGCCGTGAGGCTGTTGGAGGCGAGGCCGAGCTTGCGGGCGTACCAGCCGATGCCACCACCGAGGCTGTAGCCGGCGATGCCGACGTCCGGCGAGCTGCCGTGCAGCGCCGCGAGCCGGTGGTCGGCCGCGGGCTCGGTCGCGTCGATCCACAGGGCGCCGCCCTCGACCCGGGCGATGCGGCGGGTCGCGTCGATGGTGACGCCGCGCATCCGCTCGGTGCGGACGAGGACGACGTCCTCGAGACCGCGCCCGACGAGCGGGCCGGCATTGTGGCCGGTGCTCTGGGGGGCGACCCGAAGGTCGGCGGCCGCGGCCGCGCGGACGACGGCCTGGACGTCCGCGACGGTGCGGGGCAGCGCGACGGCGGCCGGACGCTGGTCGAGCGCGACGTTCCACGGCATCCGTGCCGCGTCGTAGCCGGGGTCGCCGGGGAGGTGGACCGCACCGTCGCAGAGTCCGGCGAGGCTCGTGGCCCGTCGGGCGGTGGGGGTGAGGGTGGTCGTCATTGCTGGTCTCCTGGGTCGGGGCGCCCGGCGTCGTTGCGTGTGGTGGGCGCGGGGGTTCAGAGACCGGACGGGCCGTCCAGATACATCGGGTGGCAAAGGTCCGTTTCGTCCGGCGCGTCTCTGGTGCAAGGGATCCGGATCCGCGTGGTGCCGGCACGGCCGGATGCTGTTTCGGCGTCGGATGCATGCTGGTTAGGTGGACGACATGACGACTGACATCGCACGCGACCTGATGCTCGACGGCTTCGGCCGCATCCGAGACGCCCTGCCGGAGGTCGTCGACGGCCTCTCCATCGACGAGCTGCTCTGGCGCCCCGACGCCGACGCGAACCACATCGCGTGGCTCGTCTGGCACCTCGCGCGCCAGCAGGACGACCAGGTGGCGCAGCTGACCGACGCGAGTGAGTCGGTGTGGACGGGCGACGGCTGGGTCGAGCGCTCGGGCTGCCCTACCGGGCGGACACCCACGGCTGGAGCATGTCCTCGGCCGACGTGGGCCGCTTCACCGTCGCCGACCCGGCCCTCTTCGCGGCCTACCACGCCGCGGTGCACGAGCGCACCGTCGCGCTCGTCGAGGAGCTCGACGACACGGCATACGCCCGCGTCGTCGACGACCGCTGGGACCCGCCGGTCACGGTGGCGGTGCGCCTGGTCTCCGTCCTCGACGACGCGGTCAAGCACCTCGGTCAGGCCGAGTACGTCCGCGGCCTCGTCGAGCGGCGCCGCTGAGGCCTCCGATCAGCGGCCGCCGAGGGCGGTCCAGGCGGCGGGCGCCGTGAGGAAGATGAGGATGAAGGCCCACCCGCCGGTGAGCCGCCGTCCGGTCGGACGCGTCTCGGCAACGCCGGGCGGCGGGCCCGAGACGAGCAGGAAGAGCGGGACGGCCACGACCGCCGCCGGGGAGAAGAGCGCCCAGAACCAGGCCCAGCGGGTGGCCCACCACGGCTGCGCGCCGTTGGACACCAGGGCGACGGTGGCGAGCCAGAGCACGAACCCGACCCCGGGCAGCCACCCGGGCACCCGCCATCCGGCGAGCTTCTGCCCGGGGTCGGACCACGTCTCGGCCACGATGCGCACGCCCGGGTCGAGTGCGCGGAGCGTCTGTTCGACGTCCGCCGTCACGACCTCTCGACCGCCGACCTCGCTCGGCGACGCGGCCGCGGGGTCGCTCGCCTCGACGACCTCGGCGTAACGGCCCAGGCCGCCCTCGCGCCACGCCAGCGTCACCGTCGCGTATCCGGTCGCGCCCGGGGGCAGTCCCCCTGACACGTGCACCTCCGCGATGCGGCCGGACACGACACCCTCACGGAGGTCAGCGAGGGACGAGGGAGCCGAGCCGAGCAGGAGGCCGCACCCGAGCAGCACGAAGCAGGCCACGAGGAGTCCGTAGCGGACGCGTCGCCACGCGTCCGGACGCACCCTCGCCAGCACCGGCCCCTGTACCGGCGATGTCGTCATGCGGAGACGATAGAGCGACAGGGGCGCCGATGTGTCGGTAAACGCCCCGGGATGTCTGACGGGATGTCTGACGGGATGTCTGACGCTCTCCGGCGCCGGACGTGGCCGTGGGGTCGTCTGGGGCGCCTGTGAACCGGGTGGCGAACGGTGTCGCCGGCCCGCTTCAGCACAGGTCTCGCACAGGTTGACGTGCGAAAATCGAGGCAATGAGAAGCCCAGTCGTGAGCCCCGTTTCCGCCGTCGCATCCCCGACCGACGGCGTCGTCAAGACTTCTCCCGAGGCGCTGCACGACCGTGGTCACGACCCGGTGCGGAGGCGTCGACTGGCGCTCATCGCCCGCGGTCGTCGCGCCCGGCTGGCCGCCACGGTGGCCGTCGTCTTCGCCCTCGCCGGCGTCAACGTGGCCAACCACGTGCTCGGCTGGGACACGATGTGGCTCGGCCCGGGCGGTGCCGTCGCCCTTCTGGCGTTCGCCCGGTGGCAGGGCCTGTCCTGGCACCAGCTGGGCCTCGCGCGGCACACCCACGCCCGCGGCATCCGCTGGGGACTCGGCGTCATCGCGGTCGTCGGGCTCGTCTACCTCGTCGGCATCCTGCTCCCGATGACGCGCACGGCCTTCCTCGACGCGCGCTACCACCTGCCCCCGGCCGGTGCGCTGCTCACGGCCTTCGTCATGATCCCCGTCGGCACGATCCTGCTCGAGGAGGTCGCCTTCCGCTCCGTGCTCTGGGGCTTCCTCTCCCGGCACGCCCGGATGTGGCAGGTGCTCGCCGGGTCGTCCCTGCTCTTCGGCCTCTGGCACATCTTCCCCGCCATGGCCTCGGCCACCGGCAACGAGGCGATCGGCTCCGCCGTGTCCGGGCTGGGCCCCTTCGCCAAGGCCGCCGTCGTCGGCGGCACCGTGCTCTTCACGGCGCTCGGTGGAGTCCTCGCCGGCGAGCTGCGCCGGCGCAGCGGCAGCCTCTTCGCGAGCGTCGGCATGCACTGGGCGACGAACTCGCTCGGTGTGCTCTTCGGCGTCCTCGCCTGGCGTCTCGCCGCCTGACGCACCGGATCACCCGCTCACCGGTGCGGGCTGCACTCACGGGGTGCGCGCTCGGACGATGAGTGCGTCGTGCAGCGTGCACCACTGACGAGGGCGCGCACCGCTGGACGCCTGCGCTCAGGCGCCGCCGACCGCCCCGGCGACCTGCGGGACGTACGTCTGCTCGGCGATCTCGTCACCGCACTGCGAGCAGCACCATCCGGTCTCGCGCTTGAGGTAGCTGTGTCCGGCCGCGCGGCAGGCCCGGCCCGGGCGGGCGTCGTCCCAACGCGGCCCGGCGCCCGTCGGCCGCCCGGCGCGGACGTAGGCCGTGGCGAAGAGGGAGCCGACGAGGATGGTGAGAAGGGCGAGGGGCCAAGCCGCAGCCAGGGAGGCTGCTCCGTCGACGATGACCGAGTTCATGTCGCGAACTCTCGTCGTCGTGGTGCAAGACACCGTCGGACACACCGGCAAGAACTCCGCAAGAACGGCGCAAGCCGCAGCACGGCAGACGGAGGTCCGCGTCTGGGAGGAGACCTGGGTCCGGGATCTGGGTCAGGGGCCCGGCGCCATCTCCGCTGCCGCGCCCGTCGCCGGACCCGTCCCGTGCCCGCCCGCGTCGGCTGTGAGGACCTCCGCCCAGGCAGGGTCGTCCTCCGGCAACCAGGCAGGGGCGTGTCTGCCGTCCCGCCCTGAGGCCAGCCAGCCGAGGTCCTCGGCCGCGCCGACCGAGACCTCGATGAGACGAGTCGTCGTCGCGTCCACGTCGTCCGCGCGCCAGGCGAGCGACCACGGATAGTACGGCTGGATCTCGTCGGGCCAGGACATGTGCAGCCCCTCGGCGACGTACTTCTCCGCGTAGCTGAGGAACTCGAGGTAGTGGATGCTGTCGGGTGCCCATCGAACGTGCGAGAGGCAGTGACTGAAGGCGCCCGGTGTTCCGAGCCACTGCATCGTGAGACCGAGTCGTTGCTCCAGGGCGGTCAGGTACTGACCGTGCGCGTTGTAGGTTCCGGAGCTGGGCGGGTCCCCGAAGACGTGCAACGGCCGTTCGCCGAACGACACCCGCCCCTGGTGCCCATCCTCGTGTCGGCCCACGAGCACGAGGGGTTCGAGGCGCAGGAGCCGGTGGCGCCAGCCGGTGGGGTGTGCGACCTTCATCCGCGGCGTGACGCGCAGGATGGCGACGTCGAGCCGGCCCTGCAGGAGCGCGTTGAGCTGGGTGACGCTGTCCATGGCGTGCTCTCGCAGGGGGATCCCCGGCTCGGCGAGCCTGAAGGCGTCGGCGACGACCTGGCTCGTGGACAGCTCGAACACATGGGCGATGCTCACCCCCTCGGGTCGGGTCCGTGCGGACATCGAGTCCGCCAGCGCCAGGAGCCGACGGGCGTCCACGAGGAACCGCTCCCCTCGCGTCGTCAGGGTCACATGCCGGCTGTCCCGCACGAAGAGGGGCTCGCCGAGCTGGTCCTCGAGCTTGCGGATCTGCTTGGAGAGGGCCGGCTGGCTCACGTAGAGCCGTGCCGCTGCACGACCGAAGTGCAGCTCGTCGGCGACCGCCACGAAGTAGCGCACCAGTCGAAGCTCCAGGTCCATGCCGACGCCTCCGTGGAGGCCGTGGACTGGATGGGCGTAGCGGGGTGTCGGTCTCCGTCGCCCACGCTATCGAGCCGGCCGCTGCCGGAGGGGATCTCGCGGTTATCGATCCGTTCGGAACGGGTCTTGGACGTGTGGCGACGGCTGCGACAAGACTCGGAACCGTCGCCGTCCCCTGCGACACCCCGTGGACGGCCAGGAGGTCGCCCAGCCCGCATCTCTTTCGGAGGCACCCTCATGCAGCCAGCCCCGCGCCCCGTCGTCTTCATCCACGGACTGTGGCTCCACAGCACCAGCTGGACCCCGTGGGTCGAGCTCTTCGCGCGGTCGGGCTACTCGCCCTCCGCGCCCGGGTGGCCCCACGAGCCCGAGACCGTGTCCGAGGCGCGAGAGCAGCCGGAGGCCGTCGCCGGGCTGGGCATCGACGACGTGACGGACCACTACGCGTCCCTCTGCGACGGCTCCTCGGAGCCGCCCGTCGTCATCGGCCACTCGTTCGGCGGCCTGATCGCCGAGAAGCTGCTCGGCCAGGGGAAGGCGGCCGCAGCAGTCGCCATCGACCCTGCGCAGATCAAGGGCGTCCTGCCGCTGCCGCTCGCCCAGCTGCGCGCCGGACTGCCCGCACTGGGCAACCCGGCCAACCGCAACCGGGCGGTCTCGCTGACGGGGAAGGAGTTCCGCTACGGCTTCGGCAACGCCGTGAGCGAGGAGGAGTCGGACGCCCTCTACGAGCGGTGGAGCATCCCCTCCCCCGCGAAGCCCCTGTTCCAGGCGGCGGCCGCCAACTTCTCGCTCCACTCCGAGGCCGAGGTCGACACTCGCAACACCACGCGCGGACCGCTCCTGCTCATCTCCGGGCTGGAGGACCACACGGTGCCCGACGCCGTCACCCGATCGACGCTGAAGCAGTACCGTCACTCCACCGCTGTCACCGAGCTGCGTCAGTTCGAGGGTCGGGGCCATTCGCTGACGATCGACAACGGATGGAGCGAGATCGCCAAGGCCGTGCTGGCGTGGCTGCGCGAGCAGGGACTCTGACCATGGATCTGGGGCTGGCCGGGCAGGTCGCCATCGTCACCGGCGCGAGCAAGGGGATCGGGCTCGCCATCACGCAGGTGCTGGCCGACGAGGGAGTCACCGTGGTGGCCGGCGCGCGCGAGAGCTCGCCCGAGCTCGAGGCGCTGACTCGCACGGGAACGGTGGACTACGTCGCCGTCGACCTCGGTCAACCGGACGGGGTGGCCCATCTCGTCGACGCCGCAGCCGGACACGGGCGTCTCGACGTCCTCGTCAACAACGTCGGAGCGGTGACCCCGCGCCTGGACGGCTTCGCCGCCGTGACGGACGACCAGTGGGCCACCAGCTACACGCTCAACCTCATGGCCGCAGTGCGCACCACCCGCGCCGCCCTGCCGATGATGCTGGCTCGTGGCCGGGGTGCCATCGTCTGCACGAGCTCGGTCAACGCCGTCCTCGCCGACCCGGGCGTCATCGACTACAGCGCGGCCAAGGCGGCGTTGCGCAGCTTCTGCAAGTCCCTCTCGAAGGAGCTGGGCCCGAAGGGGATCCGGGTCAACACCGTGAGCCCCGGGCCGGTGTCCACCGACCTGTGGCTCGGCGCCGGAGGTGTCGCTGCCGCGGTGTCCGCACGGCAGGGCACGGACCCCTCCGCCGTCGCCGCCGCAGCGGCCCGTGAGTCCGCCACCGGTCGCTTCACCCGGCCCGGCGAGGTGGCCAACCTGGTCGCCTTCCTGGCCAGCGACGTCGCCGGAAACATCACCGGAGCCGACGTCGCCATCGACGGCGGCCTCATCACCACGACCTGAGCATCCGAGCCCGAGGAGAACCACATGTACGGCAACCGGTCCGGCACCGAGACCACCCCATCGACAGCTGCGCCGCCCGACCACCTCCGAGAGACCGCCCGGACGAGGAGCAGACGCAGTGCCGGGAACGTCCAGCGGTCCTCCTGGCTGACCGGTGTCGTGGTGGCGGTTCTCGCCGCGCTCGTCGCCCTCCTCGCCGGTTCCCCGGCCCTGGCCGCCCCGGCCGCTTCCGAGTCGCCGCGATCCGTCTCGACGCTGCCGACCATCGTGCTGGTGCACGGCGCCTTCGCGGGCGCGTCCTCGTGGGACGAGGTCTCGTCCGCCCTGGGGAAGGACGGCTACCGCACGGTCGCAGTGTCACTGCCACTGTCCGGCACGGTCGCCGACATCGCGACCGTCAGGGCGGCATTGGACGCGGTCGCCGGTCCCAAGGTCGTGGTCGGGCACTCCTACGGCGGGTTCGTCATCTCCGACGCGACTGCCGGGCGCGGCGACGTGACCGCGCTGGTCTACACGGCAGCGTTCGTCCCAGCGGCCGGGGAGAGCATCATCGGACTGGGTGCGGGCTACGCGCCGGCCGCGTTCCTCGCGCCCGGTCACCTCACCTTCGACAGCGCAGGTCGCGCGACGATCACGTCGACGAGCTTCCGTGACGACTTCGCACAGGACCTGAGCCCCCGGCTCGCAGCCACCCTGGACCGTGCCCAGACGCCCACGGACCTCAGCATCCTGTTCGCGCCCTCCGGAGACGTGGCCTGGCCCACCATCCCGTCCTGGTATGCCGTCTCCGGCGCCGACCGGGTCATCGACCCGGCGCTGCAGCGCTACATGGCTGCCCGGGCCGGCGCGACCACGGTCACCTTCGACGATGCAAGTCACGCCGGCGGGTTCACGCACTACTCCGCCCGGTTCACCAAGCTCGTGGAGCAGGCCGCCACGAGGCCCTGACGGCCGTGGCCACCCAGCGGGGTGCTGGGTGGCCACGACACGGCATACGTGCTCGGAGGGGTCGGTCAGTGGATGAGCTGCCCCACGAGGTTCGAGACGTCCGGTGAGCCGAGGCCGGTCGGGTCGTCGTAGCCGACCTTCGCGTCGAGGCCTGGCCCGTGCCAGGCGTTGTTGCCCGACGTCACGTCGTGGAAGGCGAGCGCGTGCGTCGCCCCGGTGCCGATCGCGTAGAGCGCCGGGTTGAGGGCGCCCAGACGGTGACCCGCCTGCTGGTCGGCGAGGGCGCCGATCGCGGCCCACTGCGGCGAGCCGGAGCTCGTGCCGCCGTAGAAGTAGAAACCGTTGTCGTCCGGGTTGGCGTTGAAGCCCTCGTAGACGAAGACCGACGTGTAGACCGATGCGTTGTAGGACACGTCCGACGTCGTGCGCATCGCGTTGCCGTTGACGCCGGCCTGATAGCCGGGCACCGGGAAGACCGTGCTCGGGGCGCCGCCCGTCGCGCCGATCGGGCCGAGCGTGCAGCCGAACGGCTGGTGCACGGCGCACGACGCCTCGTCCCCCCACACCGTCTCGCCCTGGTAGGCGCCGGTGTCGCTCGCGAAGAGGTTCGTGCCGCCGACCGCCGTGACGAGCGGGTCGGAGGCCGGGTAGCCGGCCGCGAGGGCCGGGCCGCCGTTCGAGGCGCCGTCGTCGCCCGAGGAGGCGAAGAGCGAGATCCCCTTGGCGGCGGCCGCCGCGAAGTTCGCGTGCGACTGCTGGAGCTGGAGGTTGTTGCCCCTGCCCTTGATCGCGGCCTCGTCGGCGCCGTAGCTCATCGACAGGACGTCGCCGAGGTCGTGGTCGACGGCGTACTTCACGGCGACGTTGAGCGCGTTGCCGTAGTTGTTCGGCGCGACGACGAGGTTGATCGTCGCGTCGGGTGCGATGGCGTGCGCCCACTGGACGTCGAGGCTCGTCTCCCCCGCCCAGTTGAGTGGCTGGCCCCGGTGGGCCGTGCTCGTCTGCGGAGCACCTCCGGGGTAGTAGACGTTGAGGTCGGCCTTGGGCAGGCCGAACGTCTGGCTGAAGACGTCGAGGTCCGCACGGACCGTCGGGCTGCCGTAGGCGTCGACGACGACGATGCGCTGTCCCTTGCCGGTCCACCCGTCGGGGATGTCGTACGCCTTCCGGATGAGGGCCGGCGTGTAACAGGCGAGCCCGATCCTGGCCACGCACTGCGACGGTGTCGGCAGCGCGCCCGGCTTCGTGCCCGTGGAGAACTGCTTCGTCAGTGGGTGGACGGTGTAGACGATGTCGCTGCCGTCCGTGCCGGCGGCCGACGCCGCCGACCCGGCGGCGAAGGTCGTGCCGAGCGCGAGGGCGCTCGCGGCGAGCCCGACCCCCACGACGGTCCTGCTGCGCGTGGTGTGTGTGCGCATGCTGCCCCTTCCCTGTAGCCCCCGAGGCGGCTCGCTCGAGCCATCTCGGAACGTAGGTGCGGTTTCTGCGAACCGGCTGGGTGCCCCCTGCCGGTCACATGGGAGACATCTCGGACGACGGTCGGCCCGCGGCTGCGACACTGGCGCGCATGGACGGCTTCACGATCCGGGCAGTGCGCCCGGACGACTACGAACGGCTCGGCGAGCTGACGGCCGCGGCCTACCTCGACGACGGGCTGCTCGACTACGGCGACGCGGACCCCTACCTCGCCGTGCTCCGCGATGTCGGGCGTCGGGCCGAGCACGCCGACGTCCTCGTGGCGGTCGACGACGCGGGCACGGTCCTCGGCGGCGTGGCCTTCGTCGGAGCTCCCGGCCCGTTCGCCGACGTCGCGCGCGCGGGTGAGGCCGAGTTCCGCACGCTCGCCGTCGCGCCCGAGGGCCGCGGCCGTGGCATCGGGACGGCCCTCGTCCGCGAGTGCATCGACCGGTCGCGGGCCCTCGGACGGCGCCGCGTCGTGCTCTCGACCCAGCCGATGATGCACGCCGCCCACCGCGTCTACGAGCGCTTCGGCTTCACCCGCGCCCCCGAGCGCGACTGGTCACCGATCGCCACGCTGACCCTGCTCGTCTACGAGCTCGAGCTCGAGCCCGCCCGGGACTGAGCGTCGGCCGCCGACCGGGTGATGAGGTCGCGGACGGCCGCGACGATCGTCGGGTCCAGCGCGACGTGGGCCTCGAGCAGGCGCAGGAGCGTGGCCGCCGCGTGGGCGTTGCGCTCGTAGCCGGGCACGAGGTCGGCCAGCGGCAGCAGGTCCCGGCCGAAGCGACGCTCGACACCGCGGTCTACGACGAAGACGTCCTGCTGCGCGCCGTGCCCGAGCCCCAGGTGGCCGAGCACCGTGACCCAGCGGTCGATGGCATACCCCTGGATGAAGCGGGTCGCGGTCAGGCGCTCGCCGCGCAGGTCGCGGTGCAGCCCGACGTAGAGGTTGGTGATGGCCTCGCCGACCTCGTGCTCGAGCGAGGGCGGCTGCGGCAGTGGGGCCGTGGGGACCTCGAGGCCGGCGGGTGCGTCGGCGCGGCTCCAGTGGATGCGGCCCGGCGGGTAGCCGGCGGTCGCCATGTCGGCGAGGGCGAAGACGGCGTACTCGGCGAAGAGGTCGCCCTCGAGGAGCGCCTTGCGGCCGAGGTCGCTGTTCTCGAACGACCACACGACCGGGTGCGCGGCCTCGAGCCAGTCGATGTCGGCGATGTAGCGGTCGCGGGTGGCCGCGTCGTCGACGACGACGAAGAAGTCCGCGTCGGAGTGCTCGTCGAGGCGGTGCAGGTCGCGACCGACCGAGCCCAGACCGAGCAGGGCGACGGCGTCGCCGCGGCGGTCGAGCTCGGCGCCGAGGCGGTCGAGGAAGGCGAGCAGGCGTTGCGGGACGGTGGGCGGGGTGGGGTTGGACGGCATACGTCGTCTCCTTGTCGGTGTGTCAGGGAGTCGACGTTTCAGCCCGCCCGGCCCGGGGGCCGTCGAGGTCGCGACAGGGGCAGGGTATGCCGTCGCGTGCGTCCGCGGAAGGGGTCGGGCGGGGTGCCGGGCCGGGTCCGGGCGAGGGGGGTGAGGGAGCGAGCGGTCCCTCGGAGTCAGAGGCTTCGGACGGCGTGTCGCTCCGGCGTGCATGGCAGGGTGGAGGGGTGCCCGTGACCATCGACGACGTGCGGCGCGTGGCCGAGCAGCTCCCCCGTTCGTACGAGGTGCTCGTCCGCGACCGCGTGAAGTTCCGTGTCGGCAAGATCGTGTGGCTCGCGTTCTCCGCCGACGAGACGCAGATGGGGTTCGCCTTCCCCAAGGAGGAGCGCGACGTGCTCGTCGCGAGCGAGCCCGACGTCTTCCTCATGCCGCGCCGGTCCGACCTACGCTTCAACTGGGTCGAGGTGCGCCTCGACGCGCTCGACGTCGACCGGATGCGCGAGATCGTCATCGACGCCTGGCGTCTCGTCGTGCCCAAGACCGTGGCGCTCGCCCGCGCCGGCGACTGAGCCGGACCCTCAGGCGTCGAGCCCGGCGACCTGACGCGCCGTCACGACGAACGCCGGGGCCGTGACCTCGACCCCGTCGAGATAACCCCCGACGAGCGCGGCGTCGCGGAGCAGGACGAGCGCCGCCGCCGAGGCCTCGGGGTCGGGCAGCCCTGCGGCGCGGGCCAGCTCGGACAGGGACTGTCGGAGCCAGGTCCGGTGTGCGGTGACGATGCGCCGCACCGCGCTGTCGGCGTCGGGGAACTCCGCCGCCGCGTTGACGAAGGGGCAGCCGCGCGTGTGATAGCTCGTGATGTCGAGCGCGATGGTGTCGATGATCCGGCCGAGCAGCTCCGTCGGGGTCCCGCCGTCGGCCTCGGCGTCGGCGAAGTAGCCGCGCAGCGTGGCGTCCTCGGACTCGAGGTAGGCCACGACGAGCGCCTCCTTGCCGGCGAAGTGGCGGTACATCGTGGCGCGGGTGACGCCGGCCTCCTCGAGGATGCGATCGACGCCGACGCCCTTGATGCCCTCGCGGTAGAAGAGCCGGGAGGCGGCGGCGAGCAGGCGCTCGCGGCCGGGGGTCCGCGTCCTCGTCGGCTCGTCCACGTCGCCACGCTAACGCAGGTGCTCGACCGGCTCGCGCGGTCCGTGAGCCGGGGCGAAACCGGTGCGCCCGACCTCTGGCGCACGCCGACGGGAATGGCTACTGTAGAACGATCGTTCTGCCTGCTGGACCCATCCGCCCCCTCACCGCACGGGAGAACACCATGAGCACCACGCCACCCGCCACGCCCGCCGCCACCTCCGTCATCACCGCCACCGAGCGCGCCCAGGTCGAGGCCGCCAACGCGAGCGGCCGCCAGCCCGTCGTCTTCGTCCACGGACTGTGGCTGCTCCCGAGCAGCTGGGACGCGTGGCGCGAGCACTTCGAGTCCCTCGGCTACGCCACGCTCGCCCCCGGCTGGCCCGACGACCCCGAGACCGTCGAGGAGGCCCGCGCCCACCCACAGGTCTTCGCCGGCAAGACCGTCGGCCAGGTCACTGACCACGTCGCCGACGTCATCCGCCTGCTCGACCGCGAGCCGGTCGTCATCGGTCACTCCTTCGGTGGCCTCATCACCCAGAAGCTCGCCGGTCAGGGTCTCGCCCGAGCCTCCGTCGCCGTCGACCCCGCGCCCTTCCGCGGCGTGCTGCCCCTCCCCGTCTCGGCGCTGCGCGCGAGCTCTCCCGTGCTCATCAACCCGGCCAACTACAACCGGCACGTCTCGCTGACCTTCGACCAGTACCGCTACGCCTTCGCCAACGCCGTCAGCGCTGAGGAGGCCGCCGACCTCTATCGCACGTATCCCGTCGCGGCGCCGGGCCGCCCGCTCTTCCAGGCCGCCACGGCGAACCTCAACCCGCGCACCGAGGCCAGCGTCGACACCGACAACCCCGACCGCGGCCCGCTCCTCGTCATCAGCGGCGAGAAGGACCACATCGTGCCGTGGGCCATCGCGCACGCCTCCTACAAGCGTCAGCTGAAGAACCCCGCCCCCACCGAGATCATCGAGATCCCGGGGCGTGGGCACTCGCTCGTCGTCGACAGCGGCTGGCGAGAGGTCGCCGACGCCGCCGCCGCCTTCCTCGCCCGCCACGGCGCCGGGCCCGACGCAGCCCCGGAAGCAGCCCCGGAAGCAGCACCAGACGCAGCCCCTGACGCCTGAGGCCCCGCGCGGTCAGCCGATCCGGTAGGCCGCGGACGCGCGCGGACCCCCGAAGAGGGCCGATGTCCACGCCCACCCACGTGCCCGCAGAGCGCGCGACCGAGGACGGAGCCGACCACACGCGCCGACGCCTCGGGCTCGTCCGCGAGCGGCGCCTGGCCGTCGACCGTGTCGCCTGCTCGGGGCACGGCGTCTGCGCGCAGCTGCTCGCGGGGGTGACCCTCGACGAGTGGGGCTACCCGGTCGTCGCGGGCGACCGCGTCGTCGGCGACGACGGCAGGGCGGCGGCCGACACGGCGGTGAAGCTGTGCCCGGCCCGGGCCCTCTACCTGCGGTGAGCGACTTCGCGAGCGGCGCAGGGCTGCGAGTGGGAGGCTGTGCGGCGTGCCCGCGCTGCGACTCAAGTGTCCAAATGTGCTCGATCAGGTGTTCAACCGTGCAGTAATGCTCATAGAATGCGCGTCGTGATGCGCGAAGCAGTGGTCGGGATCGACGTCGGCGGCACCCGGATCAAGTCGGCCCTCGTGACCCCCGACGGCCAGGTGCTCGCCGAGGCCGTCCGCCCGACGCCGGACAAGGTCGGCGACCAGCTCGGCGAGGTCGCCGCCGAGGCCGTCGTCGAGCTGACGGCCCGCGTCGACGAGGCCGTCGACCTGCTCGCCGTCGGGGTGGCCGTGCCCGGGCTCGTCGACGACGTGACCGGCATCGGGGTGTGGTCGGCCAACCTCGGCTGGCGCGACCTCGACCTGCGCGGCAGCGTCGCCGCCCACGTCGACGTGCCCGTCGCCATCGGCCACGACGTGCGCTCGGGGCTGCTCGCCGAGCACCGCCTCGGAGCCGCGCGCGAGGCCGACAACGTGCTCTTCGTGCCGCTCGGCACGGGTCTCGCGAGTGCCATCCTCTGCCGGGGCCAGCTCGTCACCGGCTCGCTGTGGACCGGCGAGATCGGCCACATCGTCGTCGTGCCCGACGGCCCGCTCTGCGCGTGCGGACAGCGCGGCTGCCTCGAGGCGCTCTCGAGCGCCGGCGCCATCGGGCGCCGCTGGTCCGAGGCGACCGGGCTCGTCGGTGACGCCGAGGAGGTCGCCCGCCGCGCCGAGGCCGGGGAGCCCGAGGCCCGACGCATCTGGCAGGAGGCCATCGACGCGCTCGCCATCATGGTCGCCCCTGTCGTGGCAGCCGCCGGCACCGAGCTCGTCCTCATCGGCGGCGGGCTCGTCCACGCCGGCGACACCCTGCTCCAGCCCTTGCGCACAGCCCTCACGGCCCGCCTCGGTGGTCGCGACGACGTCGCCGTCCGCGGCGCCGCCCTCGGCGACCGCGCCGGCTCGCTCGGCGCCGCGACCATCGCCCTGGACCTCGTCGGTCGATGATCGTCACCTTCACGCCCAACCCGGCGCTCGACATCACGTATGCCGTCCCCTTCGTCGCGCTCGGGGAGACCCACCGCGTCGCCTCCGTCAGCGAGCGTGCCGGCGGCAAGGGGCTCAACGTCGCTGCGGTGCTGACGTCGATGGGCTGCCGGTCCGTCGCGGTGGCGCCCGTCGGCGAGATGGACCTCGACCTCTTCGCCTCCGACCTCGGGGCCCGCCGGGTGCCGCACCGGCTCGTCCCGTCACCCTGCCCCACGCGCCGTTCGGTCGCTGTCGTCGAGGCGAGCGGCCGGGTGACCCTGCTCAACGAGCCCGGCATCGGGCAGTCGCAGCGGGTGTGGGACCGCGTCGCCGACGAGATCGAGGCGCTCGCCCCTGAGGCGTCGACACTGACGGTGTCGGGCAGCTTCCCGCCGGGCACCGCCCCCGACCTCGTCCGCCGGGTCACCCGCCTGGCCCACGAGGCCGGTCTCCGCGTCGTCCTCGACGTCAGCGGCGCTCCCCTGTCGCGCGCCCTCGCCATGCGGCCTGACCTCGTCAAGCCCAATCGGGTCGAGGCAGCCCAGACCCTCACCGGGCTGGGCCGCGGCGAGGTGCCGTCCGTGCCCGGGGCCGCCCGCGCGCTCGTGGCGGCCGGCGCCCGTGCCGCGATCATCAGCGACGGCACGAACGGCCTCGTCCTCGTCCACGACGACGTCGCCCTCCGGGCCCACCTGCCACGCCCGCTCTCGGGCAACCCGACCGGCGCGGGTGACGCCCTGACGGCCTCGCTCGCGGCCGACCTCGACGGCGACGGCGACCTGCCGGAGGGTCCCGAGGCGTGGGCCTCGGTCCTGCGCCGCGGCGTCGCCTGGTCGGCCGCGGCGGTGCTCCAACCCGTCGCCGGCGCCGTCGACCCGGCCGACGTCAGCCGTCTGCTCCCCACCGTCGAGATCGAGGAGATCCGTCTGTGACCCGCTCCGCCCTGACGCCCCTGCTCGCCGAGGCGTCAGCCGCCGGCCGTGCCGTGGCGGCCTTCAACGTCATCCAGCTCGAGCACGCCGAGGCCTACGCCGCGGCGGCCGAGCGCGTCGGGCTACCCGTCGTCATGCAGATCTCCGAGAACTGCGTGCGCTACCACGGCGCGCTCGCACCGATCGCGGCGGCGACGCTCGCCATCGCGGACGCGTGTGCGCAGCCCGTCGTCGTCCACCTCGACCACGCCGAGGACGTCTCGCTCGTCGAGGAGGCGGTCCGGCTCGGGCTGACGTCGGTGATGTTCGACGGCTCGACGCTGCCCGACGACGAGAACCGCGCCGTGACCCGTCGTGTCGTCGAGCTCTGCCGCGCGGCCGGGGTCAGCGTCGAGGCCGAGCTCGGGGAGGTCGGCGGCAAGGACGGCGTCCATGCGCCGGGCGTGCGCACCGACCCGGACGACGCGGCCCGGTTCGTCGCCGACACGGGCGTCAATGCGCTCGCGGTGGCCGTGGGCAGCAGCCACGCGATGACCGACCGCACGGCGCAGCTCGACACGGATCTCATTGCGGCACTGCGCCGCTCGGTGCCGGTGCCGCTCGTGCTGCACGGCTCGTCCGGGGTGCCCGACGGGGGGCTCGTGGCCGCGGTGCGGGCCGGGATGACCAAGGTCAACATCGCGACGCACCTCAACCAGGTCTTCACGCGGGCGATGACCGAGCGGCTCGAGGCGTCGCCGACGGTCGACACGAGGAAGTACCTCGGCGCCGCCCGCGACGCCGTCACCGACGAGGCCGCCCGCCTGATGCAGCTCCTAGCCCTCCACTAACCGTCGAAAGGCCACGTCTGGCCGCTCGTCAAACCGTCGAGAGGCCAAAGCTCGCGGGTGGGCGCACGTCGAAAGGCCAAAGTGCGTCGCGAACTTTGGCCTCTCGAGTCGCCGAGACCCGCAGACTTTGGCCTCTCGACGTGTCAGGTGAGGACGATGCTTCTCGTGAGGTTGCGGGGCGCGTCGGGGTCGAGGCCGGCGGCGTCGGCCTTGCCGAGGCACAGCCGGTGCAGGCGCACGAGGTCGGCGAGCGGGTCGATGTCGCGGTGCTCGAAGTGGGCCCCGGTCGCGCGCACCTGCTCGGGCAGCCCCTCCGGCACCTCACCGAAGGCCCACACGGCCCGCCCCGGCGCCGCGATGCTGATCGGTCCGTGGCGGTACTCCATCGCCGGGTAGGACTCCGACCAGAACTGTGCCGACTCGCGCAGCTTGAGCGCGGCCTCGTTGGCGATGCCGTTGGACCAGCCGCGCCCGAGGAAGGTGACCTGCTCCGCCAGCGCGAGGTGGCCGTATGCCGCCGACGCGTCCTCCGCGAGGACGGCTCGGGCCTGCTCGGCCACCGGACCCAGGTCGTCGCCGAGCGAGGCGCGCAGCAGCGCGAGGGTCGTCGTGGCGAAGCGGGTCTGCACGACGCTCTGCTCGTCGACGTCGTCGAGCAGCACCGTCGCGTCGGAGCGCTCGGCCACCGGGGTGCCGGCCGTCGCGACGATCGACACGTGCGGCGTGCCCGAGGCGCGCAGCTCCTCGACGACGGCCATGACCTCGGTCGTCGTGCCGGAGCGGCTGATGAGGACGACACGGTCGTAGCCGCGCGCGAGCTGGTGCTCGGAGGCGGCATACGCGTCGGTGGGGCCCTGGCCGAGCGCCTCGCGGCGGGCGGCATACGCCTGTCCCATGAACCACGAGGTGCCGCACCCGATCGTCGCGACCCGCTCACCGGGGCGCGGGAGGTGCCGCGCGACGTCGTCGAGGCGCGTGACGACGCGCTCCCAGTCGTCCGGCTGCGTGGCGATCTCCTGGGCGAGGTGCGTGGTCTGCGGCATGGTGGCTCCCGACGGTTCGACGGTCACACGGCTCTCGCCGTGACGATGGTGATTGTGTTTGCGCGAAACACAGCGTAAACGCGCAGAGATGCACATGTCCATTGCTCGAACTGCGCGGTATCGTCAGCGCGTGACCGAAGAGAGCGATCTCGCCCGCAACCGCGCCAGTCGTTGGTCGATCATGCTCGACCGCCTCGCCACGACCGGCCGCCTCGGCGTCGGCGAGGCTGCCGAGCTGCTCGGCGTCAGCGAGGCCACCATCCGGCGAGACTTCTCCGAGCTCGCCAAGCGACAGCTCGTGGCCCGCAACCACGGTGGCGTCGTCGCGACGTCGGTCGCCTACGAGCTGCCCTACCGCTACCGCAGCAGCATGGCCGACGACGACCGGACGCGGATCGCCGAGGCGGCGGCCGCGCTCGTCCTGCCCGGCCAGGTCATCGGCCTCAACGGCGGCACGACGACGACCGCGACGTCACGGGCCATCACGGCGCGAGAGGACCTCGCGGCCGACGGCGAGATCACGATCGTCACCAACGCCCTCAACATCGCGACCGAGGCGGTGCTCCGGCCGCACGTCCAGTGCGTCTCGCTCGGCGGGGTCGCGCGGCCCGAGTCCTACGAGGTGACCGGCCCACTCGCGACCCTCGTGCTCCAGCAGCTGTGGCTCGACGTCGCCATCGTCGGCGTCAACGGGCTGTCGGCCCGCGAGGGCGCCACGTGCCGGCACGAGGAGGAGGCCGCCATCATCCGCACGATGATCGAACGGTCGAAACAGGTCATCTGCGTCGCCACGGGTGACAAACTCGGAGTGCGGACCTTCGCCTCGATCTGTCCCGCCGAGCGCATCGACCACCTCGTCACTACGGTGGGCGCTGACCGCGACGAGGTGGACGCGCTGCGCGAGGCCGGTGTCGAGATTCACCAGGTCTGACCGAGCGACGCCCCCTTGCGTGATTGTGATCGAATTGATGAACATCCAGTCAGAATTGCTCTTGCGGATGGCAAAGACGCCCCTCTAGGTTGGCCTAATTGTGTGACCGGGTCGGCGCGTGATCACGTTGCCACCACGTCCGGCACCGAACCAAGGAGAGACATGAGGTCGACGAAGCAGTCTGTGGTCGTCGCGGGGCTGGCCATCGCAGGCCTCGCCCTCGGCGCATGCGGCGGAGGGACAGGTGCCGGTACGGCACCGGGGGGCACGGCCGGCGGCACCGCCGAGGAGGCCAAGACGATCAAGCTCGTCGCGGCCGAGTACTCCAAGGACCACACGAAGGCGTTCTGGGACGCCTTCGCCAAGACGTACCACGACAAGACCGGATACACCCTCGAGGTGCAGGTCGTCAGCTGGGACAACATCGACCAGCAGTCATCGACGATGATCCAGAACAACCAGGCCCCCGACATCCTCAACCTCAACGCGTACGCCAGCTACGCGAAGGACGGCCTGCTCTACGACTCCGACGCGGTGCTCCCGGCCGTCGTCAAGGACGACATCCTCGACACGTTCGTCAAGTACGGCACCTACCAGGGCAAGTTCTACGGCTTCCCCGACCTGTCCTCGGCCCGCGCCTTCTTCTACAACAAGACGCTCTTCCAGCAGGCCGGCATCGCCGCGCCGCCGAAGACGTGGACCGAGCTCGAGGCCGACGCCAAGAAGATCACCGCCCTCGGTGGCGGCAAGGTCGGCTACGCCCTCCCGCTCGGCCCCGAGGAGGCTCAGGGCGAGTTCTCCATGTGGCTGTTCAACAACGGCGGTGACTGGAAGACCGACGGCAACTGGGTCATCAACTCCGACAAGAACGTCGCGACCCTCGACTTCCTCAAGAAGCTCGCCGACGAGAAGGTCACGCAGAACAACCCGGCCCGCACCAACCGCGCCGACGCCTTCGACCTGTTCAAGTCCGGCACCGCCGGCATGGTCATCGGCTTCAGCCCGCTCGCGGCCGACCTCGACAAGGACAAGAAGGTCGACTACGCCGTCGCGCCGTTCCCGTCCAACGACGGGACCGAGAGCAAGACCTTCGGTGTCACCGACTACCTCATGGCCTTCAAGAAGCCGGGCAACGAGAAGGCGGTCAAGGCCTTCTACAACCTCTACTACACCCCCGACCAGGTCAACACCTTCATCAAGGCCGAGGGCTTCCTCCCGGTCACGAAGTCGGGCGTCGCGTACTTCTCCAACGAGAAGGCGCTGCAGGTCTACCTCAACACGCTGCCCAACGCGAAGCTCACGCCGACCGACGACCCCACGTGGGACAAGGTCAAGCTCGCCGTCCAGCAGAACCTCGGTGGCGCCATGAACGGCTCCCCGAAGGCCACCCTCGACGGTCTGCAGCGGACCGCCGAGAGCGGCGGCTGAGGCACCAGCCCCGATGAGCGACAGCACCACGGTGTCCCCCGATCCCGCCCCCGTGGCGGGGTCGGGGGACCGTCGTTCGCGTATGCCGTCCCGCGCCGGTCGTCGGCGCCGTGCGGGACGCATCGGCCAGGTCCACCCCCTCGTCGCGCTGCTGTGGCTCGCGCCGGCTCTCGCGCTCATCCTCGGCGTCGTGCTCTACCCGGCGATCAAGCTCTTCGACGCCTCGCGCGGCGAGTACTCCATCACCGGGCTGCGCAAGGGTGACGCGGGCTGGGACAACTACGTCAAGGTGCTCGAGCACCCCGATCTCGGCACCGTGCTGCGCAACACCGTCGTGTGGGTCGTCGCGGTCGTGGCGATCACGATCGTCCTGAGCCTCGCGCTCGCGCAGTTCCTCGTGAAGAGCTTCCCGGGACGACGCTTCGTCCGGTGGGCCGTCATCATCCCGTGGGCCGCCTCGCTCGTCATCACGAGCCAGCTCTTCGTCCTGCTCTACGACTACAACTACGGGATCATCAACCACATCCTCCTGAGCCTGCACGTCATCGGCACGCCCATCGACTTCCTCGGTGACGACAGCTGGACGATGTTCTCGATGGTGGTCGTCGGCGTCTTCGTGTCGCTTCCCTTCACGATCTTCGTCTTCATCGCCGGCCTCGGTGCGATCCCGGACGACGTCATGGAGGCGGCCACCGTCGACGGCGCGAGCCCGTGGCAGCGCTACTGGAACATCACGCTCCCGCTGATGCGCCCGGCGCTCATGATCGCGACGGTGCTCAACGTCATCTACGTCTTCAACAGCTTCCCGATCATCTACACCCTCAACGACCGCAACCCCGGCTACCTGCACGACACGACGATCACGTTCATGTACAAGCTGGCCTTCAAGAGCCAGGAGCACGACGTGGGCATGTCGGCAGCCGCAGGCATCTTCAACGTCCTGCTGATCCTCGTCGTCGTCGGCATCTACCTCAAGATCATCAACTGGCGCGAGGAGACGAGCCGATGAGCACGACGACGGCCCCCGCGCCGAGCGCTGCGGGCACGCCTGCGCCGCAAGGCAAGCCCACGGCATACAACCGGGATCCCAAGCGGCGCAAGCGGATCCTCATGGCGATCGGTGGCGCGCTGGTCGCGTTCGTCTTCATCGCGCCCTACCTCGTCATGGTGCTCGACTCGCTGCGCACGAGCAGCGACGTCAAGAGCACGCCGCCGAGCATCCTGCCGAAGGTCTGGCAGTGGGACACCTACGCCCAGATCCTCGGCGACGAGCGGTTCCTCAACTGGCTCAAGACCTCGCTCATCGTCGCGACCGGCTCGACGGTGATCGTCATCCTCGTCGCGATCCCCGCGGCCTTCATGACGGCCCGGCACCGTTTCCCGGGGCGCGGTCTCTTCCTGCTGCTCGTGCTCGTGACCCAGATGTTCGCGCCCACCTCGCTCGTCGTCGGCCTCTACCGGCAGTTCTTCGAGCTCAACATGATCAACACCTACGGCGCCCTCATCCTCACGAACGCGGCGTTCAACCTCGCCTTCGCGATCTGGATCCTGCACGGCTTCTTCTCCTCGATCCCGCTCGAGGTCGAGGAGGCGGCGGCCCTCGACGGCGCGAGCCGGTGGCAGATCCTGCGCCGGGTCATGCTGCCGCTGACGCTGCCGGGCCTCGTCACCGCGACGATCTTCACGTTCATCGCGGCGTGGAACGAGTACGTCGTGGCCCTGACGCTCATGATCGACGACGACAAGAAGCCGCTGACCGTCGGCATGCGGGCCTACATCACCGGCTACGAGCAGCACTGGGACCAGCTCTTCGCGGCGTCGGTCATCGCCGTCGTGCCGGTCGTCATCCTCTTCGCGATCATCGAGAAGCACCTCGTCGGCGGCCTCACCGCGGGGTCCGTCAAGTAGTCGACGCGTCCCCGCCGGCCGGTCTCAGATCCAGACCGGTGGGGGCGGGACGACGACGCCGACGACCGTCCCGAGGTCGGCGACCTGGGTCCCGGCTGCCTTGATGCGCACGCACTCCGCGGGCGCGCACCACCGCGGCACGACCCCGCCCTGGGCCTGGCGCACCATCATCCGCAGCGTGCCGGCCATGATCGAGCCCTTGCTCGTGGCTCGCTGCGCCGGGTCCTGGAAGAGCACGACGGGGCGGCGGGTGCCCGACGGCCCCGGCGCGGTCGCGCGGTCGACGAGGGCGGCATACTCGCTCCGGGTCTGTTGGTGGGCGCCGATGTCGGCCCGCCACGTCAGGACGCCGAAGACCGTGAGCGCGGCGAGGCAGGCGATCCCGATGCGGGGCGACCACCCGACGCCACCGAGCAGCAGGGCCGCCGGGACGAGGACGGCCATCCACGCCCAGAGCTCGCCGCGCGGGTCGGTGACGACGCCGGTGACCACGGTCTGCGCTGCGCTCAGCGCGACGACGACCGCGAGCCCGACCACGAGACGCAGCAGCAACGGCCGGACCGTGCGATCGAGCCACGCGGCGACGACGGCGACGATCCCGACGAGGGCGGCGATCCACAGCGCCGACCCGAGGCGGAGCACCTCGCGCGCGAACCGGCCGGCGTTGACCCGCAGGGTGTGCAGGTCGTGGAGCGGGTTGGGGTGTCGCCACGCGGCGATCTTGAGTCCGAGGTGCCCGAAGAAGATGCCGTTGAGGCCGTAGATGACGGCGACGCCCACGGCGTACGCCACGACGTAGCCACCGGCGAGCAGCAGCACGTCCTTCCACGGGCGGGCGCGCATCTGGACGACGGCAGCGAGGAAGAGGACGACGCCCACCGGCGGGTAGGTCAGAGTCGTCAGGACGGTGGCGAGCAGGAGCCACAGCGCGAGCCTCGGTCGCGTGCGCGAGGCCCACGGCAGCGTCCACACCGCGGTGGCCGCGATGAGGACGGACGGCGTCAGGGTCCCGGGCCAGTAGAGCAGCTGCACCCAGAGCGCCGACGCGAAGACCGTGAGGCCGAGGAGCGCGTCGATCGCCCAGTGCAGCTCGCGGTCGACCGGACGCAGCACGCGCCACAGGCCCGCGACGAAGACGACGTATGCCGTCACGTACGTCAGCGACGCCGTGAGCGGGGCGCTGTGCTGGCCGATGCCGACCCACCAGGCCCAGTTGAGCCAGCGGCCCTCGGAGAGGTTCTTGGCGTAGACGTTCGACGCGAAGGGGGTGTGCGGCGGCAGAAGGAAGGGCCAGTCGTCGCGGCGGATGAAGGGCACGACGGCCTGGGACACCGCGTCGGTCAGCACGACCGCGAGGACGAGCACAGCGGCGACGACGAGCCATCGGGGCGGCAGCCAGCCCGGTCGGGCGGTGCGTGCGGTGGCGGTGGCAGCCGCGGTCGGTGCCGTCATGGTTCAGACCCCTTCACGGGAGGGAGGACCGGTGCCTACACGGTACGCAGGTGCGATGGACGAACCGGGCGTCTGCGGGCTCTGCCCAGCGACTTCCCAGCGGACTCACCGCACGTCAGCTCGATCGCGCTCCGAGTCGAGCCACGGCGCCTCGACCGTTGGGGCTACGGTGTCGCTGGACGTGTGGCGGTTTGTCCGTCCGCGCCGGCCGGCGCGGTTAGCATGAGCCCGCCGCGGCGGTCGTGCCGGTGGCGCCCTTCGCCGAACAGGACCCACCGCCATGCGCCTTCTTGCGCGCGCCACCGCCGTCGCGGCGACTCTGACGATGTCCGCGACGCTCGCCGTCACACCGGCAACCGCCGATCCGGTGCCCGCGGAGCTGTCGGCGCAGATCACGTCGCCGGTCCCCGGCGTCGACGTCCTGTCCGGCCAGCAGTCGGTCGTCGTCCATGTCACCGCAGCATCGGGCGTGACTCCCACCGCTGCGACGGTTGCTGTCACCGCCCTCAACGACGCGACACGGTCACGCACGGGCACCAGCGACGTCCCCACGACGTGCGCCCCCGAGTGTGACGTCACCGTCGTGGTCGACACGGTCTCGTGGATCGACCCGGGCTCGGACCCCCTCGCCGGCGAGACGAGCCTGCCCGACGGCTACGCGACGATGGAGGCCACGGTCGACGGGACCACGGAGTCCGGATCGACCGTGCGTGCCTCCTCGTCCAGCGAGCTGATGCAGGTCGGCAACGCGCGCCCGCAGCTGTGGCCCGGCATGCAGGACCAGTACACGCGCCTGCCGGTCGTCGGCACCGACCCGATTCAGGTCTCCGCCTACGTGAGCCCGTACGGGGCCGGCGTCGACCGGCTCGAGGCCACCCTCTTCGGCCCCGACGTGCGCTGGCGCGGTTCCTTCCCGGGCACGCTTCTGGACGCCCAGCACCAGTCCCTCGTCACCGGGAGCATCCCGACGACCGGACTCACGACCGGGCACTACACGCTGCGCTTCGTGGCGTTCGACGGTGCGGGCAAGCCGTCGGACATCGTCACCCGCGAGGTCACCTACTACTCCGGGCCGGAGGCGCGCACGGACAGGCTCGTCCCCCGGACGCCCACCCAGGCCAACGGCTGGACCGGTGGGGTGGCCGAGGTCACCGTGAGTGTGGGTCCGGACTGGTCGCCGTTCGCACCGAAGCGAGTCGACGTCTACCTCGACGGGAACACCGCGTCGCCGGCCGGCACCGTCAAGTCCTTCCCCTGGGCCGACTACTGCTCCGTCAGCCCGGAGGGCTACTCGGTCTGCCCGTCGACGATCAAGGTCAAGGTGCCGCTCATTACTCCGACCGTCACCGGCGGCATCTGGGACTACGAACAGCCGCTCGCGGCGGGTGCTCACGCGGTGTCGGTCGTCTACACGGAGACGACCGGACCGCAGGACTGGCAGGGAAACTCGCGGACCGCAACTGCCACGTCGACCACCTCCGTCGCGGCGGCCGGTGTGACGGCGACGACGACGGTCAACGGGCCGGTCGTGCAGAACGCGTCCGGGACGCTCGCGTTCACGCTGACCTCTCGCGCCGGAGCGGCCACGCCGGCTCCGCAGATCCGGTCGTGGAAGGCTGCCCCCACCGGTGCCGCGACTCTCGCATCGGGCACCTGCAGTTCTTCGTGCCTCGCCGTGACCGGGACGATCCAGCTGAAGTCCCTGCCCGGGAGCTACCCGGGACTGGTCCCGGACTTCCACGTCGTCCCCGTGACCCTGACCTTCACCGACAGCGACGGGGTGACCCGCACCAAGACGGTGAACATCGGGGTCGACCCCGCTGTCCGGACAGCCCTGAGTGTGCCCACGACAGGAACGTCGGGTGCGACGGCATACGTGACGATGAGCGTGCAGCAGCTGAACAACGAGATGCTCCCGGGGGTGCCCGTCGCCCTGCAGACGCGGACGGCCGGGTCCACGACCTGGCGGACCGTCACGTCGACGCGGACGACGTCCACGGGCAGCGTGCGAGTCCCGGTGGTGCTGAAGTACAACGCCTACTGGCGCACGGTGGTCGCGGCCCGGCCAGGCTGGAACGGCTCGGCCACGTCTGCGCAGCTCTACAGCAAGGTCGCGGCGAAGGTCACCGCATCAGGCGTACCCACGACGGGGGTCGCCGGCCGGATCTACCCTGTCAAGGCGACTCTCTACCCGGTGAGTGCCGGTCGACGGGTCTCGGTACAGGTCAGGGCCTCGGGCACAGCGACGTGGCGAACCGTCACGAGACCTGCCACGAACACGCTCGGTCAGGTCTCGGCCGGCGTGAAGTATGCACGCGGCACGTGGCAGGTGCGCGTCGTCGCTGATGCGACCACCGCCAGCGCGTCCGGCACCTCGAAGATCCTGACGATCAAGGTCAGCTGACGAGGGCTCAGGACCGCCGTGGCCTCCACGGCAGGAGGGGCCGACGAACCGGGCCTTCGGGGTCGGCCCAGCGACCTCCCGGCCGGCTCGCCGCTTTGTCAGATGGCTCGCGTTCTGGCACGAGCAACGGCGACTCGACCGTTGGCGAGTGACCCGGCACTGCCGTACGGGGTGTCGTAGCGAGCCGTGCTCGCGAGGAGGTTGACATCGCTGTTGACGGCCCAGCCGCGCTCGGACAGGAGCCGGGCGATCTGTCGCTCGGACCACAGGGACCGCCAGGGCTCGCCGGCCAAGGGTGACGAGGCACCCGACAGGCGGGAGGCCAGTCCGGCCACGCGCCGCCCGACCTGTGCCGACACCGAGCGTGACTGGTACTGCGCGACAAGGACGCTGCCCGTGGCGGAGACTTCGGTGAGGGCGTCGACGGTGGCCGTGACCTGCGCGCGCGAGAGATAGGGAATGACGCCTTCCCAGATCCACACCGTAGGCCGGAGCGGGTCGTGCCCGGCGGCGGCCAACCGCGGACCGAGCGGCTCGTGGGTCAGATCGACGGCGGCGAAGCGCAGGTCGCAGAGCGGCGAGGAAAGGGGCTCGGCACGCCGGCGCAGGTCGGCCTGGGATGCCGGGTGGTCCACTGAGAACACCGTGATCCCCCGCAACGCGGCCAGGCGCCACGGCCGGCCGTCGAGCCCGGCACCCAGAAGGACGACCTGCCAGTTCCCGCTCTGCGCGAGCGTCCTGCTCACCGCGGCGTCGATGAGCACGGTGCGCGGCGCCATCACCGCGGCGCAGGCGCTGACCGACTGCACCGCTAACCGGGCGTTGCCGTCGTCGGGGAGCTCACCGCGTCGAGCCAGCCGGACGGGTTCGAGCTCCGCATCAGACAACAGCCGCTCGGCGACGGGGTCGGCGAACGGCTCGACCCCGGCTCGCCCGTCGGCCACGGCGCGGCCCTGACAGACGAAGACGGCCGTCCGACTCGGTTGTCCCGGTTCCACGCTCCGACCCTACGACGGCTGCCTGGCGGCCTTGCGCCGCGGAGCTTCGCCTCGGCAGCTGGACCTGCTCGTGCCGACGCCGACCCGGTGACGAGCCCACGTTCCGGTGCTTCCGGTGCACCCGGAAGTCGTGGACCGACCGTGTCCAGCCGCGTCAGGGTCTGGCCCCGCAATCACCCAGGCGTCGGCGCGACGCTCGGGTCGCAGAACGCTCAGGACTGCAGGGAGAGGTTGTTGCCGTCGGGGTCGTGGAACCAGGCGATCCGGGCGCCGTCGGGTGCGGTCCAGATAGCGCGGTCGTCTTGGGACATGCCGTCGTAGCGGTTGAAGGTGACGCCGGCCGCGGTGAGTCGGTCTATCTCGCCGTCCAGGTCGGCGACGATCCACCCCAGAACCGTGTAGGGCGCCGTGCGGACCTCCTCCACCGCTGTGATGCGAAGCTGGCCGGTGGGCGTGTCGTGGACCAACGCAAACGGTCGCGCGTCGACGAGATCGAGGCCGAGAACGCCACCGTAGAACCGCTCGGCGGCATCCAGGTCGCTGACGCCGACGAATCCGACCTGCTTCACATGTGCGAACACTCATCTGCTCCTTCCCGACGCGCGAATCATGGTGGAGCGTCCAGGAAACAGTTGCACCACCCAGGGATCAAGCGCCAGCGTTCAACTGCCACTCATTGCGGCATGCCCGCCATAGGCGGCGGTTGGACGCAGTCGTGCGACGGTCACGCGAAGACCTATCGGTCTAGTTACAGTCAGGTGTGCCTACCTTCGTTCTCATTCCGGGAGCAGGCGGGTCGGCGTGGGTCTGGAGTCGAGTCGCGAGGTTCCTGTTCGAGGCCGGGCACGAAGTGATCGCGGTCGATCTGCCCGGCGACGACGAAGCCGCCGGCCTGCACCGCTACGCAGAGCTGGTGGTGGACGCGGTCGGTTCACGCTCGGACGTCGTGCTCGTCGCGGGGTCGCTCGGAGGCTTCACCGTGCCGCTCGTCTGCGAGCGGGTGCCCGTCCGTGAGGTGGTGCTGGTCAACGCGATGATCCCTGATCCGGGCGAGACGGCTCGCGACTGGTGGGCGCACACCGGGGCGTTCGAAGCCCAAGAGGAGGCAGCCCGCGCTGGTGGCTACGGTCCCTTCGACGTAGCGACGTACTTTCTGCACGATGTCGATCCCGAGGTCGCCGCCGAAGGTGAGCCGTATCAGCGCGCCGAGGCCGACGTCGGGTTTGAATCGGTGTGTGACTTCACGGCCTGGCCAGCGGTCAAGATCCGTGTCCTCGTGGGCGCTGACGACCGTTTCTTCCCGGTTGGCTTGCAGCGCCGGATCGCTCGCGACCGTCTGGGCGTCGAGGTCGACGTCCTTCCGGGTGGGCACTTGCTGCCACTCGTGCAGCCTCGGTCGGTGGCCGACTACGTGCTGCAGACAACCCGCTCTGGCGACTTCTGATGAGTCCGTCGCGTGCGCTACCGGCGAGCCCTCGCATTCGCTGGCCGATATCGCCGGCGGCCCATGAGCGGGTTCGCTACAGGCCCGCACCAACTCATCAGAAAGGGTCACAGCGCCGGCAGTCAGGATGGGCAGCTGCCGGCGGTAAGACGCACCGCCGCAAACGGCAGTCCTGACCCTGCCCGGCAACCGCAGCCGCGTCAGGGACGTGCCGTCAGCTGTGGCACCTGATGATGTAGGCAGATCACCTCGACCTGCCTAGGCTTGAGTGGTCGCCGCACCGATCGAGGAGGCTTCATGGCTGGGAGCGTGATTCGGTTCGAGGCGCGGACGGTGATCCGTCGGCCGGCGAGCGAGGTGTTCGAGCGGCTGGCCGATCTCCCCGGCTATCGGCAGTGGATGCACCGCGACGGCGTGTTCGGCGGCACGGAGCTGACGTCCGCGCTGCCGGTGCGGTCGGGCACGACGTATGTCGACCGGACGCGGATGGGCCGCTTCGTCGGGGAGGTGACCGAGCACGTGCCGTCGACGCGCCTCGCCTTCAGCGAGACGTTCAGCATCTTCGGCCACCCGCTCACCCAGGCGCGTCCGCGCTACGTGCTCGAGGTCGACGGCGACTCCACGGTCGTCCACCACACCGCCGAGGCGGAGCTCTACGGCGTGGCTCGCGTGTTCAAGCCGGTGGCCGCGCGAATGGTGACGAGGGAGCGGTCACACACCCTGGCCTCCCTCGAGCGCTCCTTCGAGGGCTCTCCCGAGACCGTCTAACAGACCGCCTCCGCAGGCCTGCGGGCGTCCCGGGCCGGGCCGCTCGTGTCGACGGCAGGGCTGGGTCGGTCAGTCGGAGAGGGAGGGGGCGGCGGCATACTCCTCGTCGGAGACGGGGGTCAGCCAGTGCACGACGTCGTGGTCGTCGTCGCCCTCGTTGATGGCGACGTGCACCATGAGCCGGGTGGGCGCGGCGCCGTGCCAGTGCTCCTCGTCGGCCTCGAAGAGGACGCGGTCGCCGGGGCGGATGACCTCGATCGGGCCGCCGCGGCGCTGGCAGAGGCCGACGCCCTCGGTGACGAAGACGGTCTGGCTCAGGGGGTGACGGTGCCAGTGGGTGCGGGCGCCGGGCATGAAGTGCACGAGGTTGGCCGAGACGCGCGACGGTGCGGGCGCGGCGGCGACCGCGTCGATGTAGACGTCGCCGGTGAACCAGTCGCTCGGGCCCTGGACGGTGTCGACGGAGCTACGGGTGATCTGCATGGGTTTCCTTCTGACTGTTGGGGATCGCAGTGTCAGTGGTCGCGGTGGGGCCCGGTGTGTCGGCGGCCCAGGAGGCGAGCAGCTGGAGTCGCTCGGCCGAGGGCGAGCCGGGCTCGGCGGTGTAGACCATGAGGACGAGACCGGGCTCGGCGGTGATGGCGAGCTCCTCGTAGGCGAGGGTCAGCTCGCCGACGACGGGGTGGGTGAAGCGCTTGGTGCCGGTGCCGTGGGTGCGCACGTCGTGGGCGCTCCAGAGCCGCCGGAAGACCTCGCTCTGCGTGGAGAGCTCGCCGACGAGGTCCTGCAGGCCGCGGTCGTGCGGGTCGCGGCCGGCCTCGGTGCGCATGATGCCGACGCACATCCCGGCGAAGAGCTCCCAGTCGGGGTAGAAGTCGCGGCTGGCCGGGTCGAGGAACTGGAAGCGGGCGAGGTTGGGCAGGCGGCCGCCCTCGCCGATGACCGGCGAGTAGAAGGCGCGGCCGAGCGCGTTGGTCGCGAGCAGGTTCTGGTGGGGGTCGCGCACGAAGGCGACGGCGTCGCGGATCGACTCGAGGGCCCACTGCAGGCTGGGCCGGGACGCAGGCTTGCCGGCCGCGCGTCGGCGCGGACGCCCGGACGTGGGTATGCCGTCCGCTGCCCTCGCGAGGTCGAGCAGGTGCGCGCGCTCGGTGTCGTCGAGCTGCAGGGCGCGAGCGAGCGCGTCGAGGACGCCGGCCGAGGCGCCGGCGATCTGGCCTCGCTCGAGGCGGGCGTAGTACTCGACGCTGAGCCCGGCGATGGTCGCGACCTCGCTGCGACGCAGGCCGGGCACGCGTCGGCCGCGGCTGACGGGCAGGCCGACCTGGTCGGGGGTGATGCGGGCGCGGCGGGTCATGAGGAACTCGCGCACCTCTTGGCGGTTGTCCACGCCTTCGAGACTAGGCCGCGTCGAGGGGTGGGCCGAGCCGTGAGAGGTGCCCTGTCAGTACGTGCCTCGACAGGGACTTCCTCGGTCTCTCGCCGGCGGCTTCACTCGTGTGGTGGGCCGTCGGGCCCGGCGGGCCGTGGGCTCGCGACGAGACGATGGAAGGAACACGCGATGCGTGGAGTGGTCATGTACGAGCCCGGCGACGTGCGGGTGGAGGAGCGCGCGGATCCACAGATCATCGAGCCGACCGATGCGATCATCCGCCTGACGGCGACGTGCATCTGCGGCAGCGACCTGTGGCCCTACCGCGGTGCGGAACCGGTCGACCACCAGGTCATGGGGCACGAGTACGTCGGCGTCGTCGAGCAGGTCGGCTCGGAGGTGCGCACCGTCACGGTCGGCGACTTCGTCGTCGGGTCGTTCTGGGCGTCGGACAACACGTGCGAGATCTGCCGGGCCGGCTACCAGGCGTACTGCGTGCACCGCGTCCTCATGGGCACGATCGGCACCCAGTCCGAGCTGACGCGGATCCCCCTCGCGGACGGCACCCTCGTGGCGACGCCGGGGCAGCCGGACGCCGACCTGATCCCCTCGCTCATGGCGGCCTCCGACGTGCTCGGCACCGGGTGGTTCGCCGCGGTGGCCGCCGATGCGGGCCCGGGCAAGACGGTGGCCGTCGTCGGCGACGGCGCG
Source organism: Terrabacter sp. 2TAF16 (assembly GCF_052115065.1). Lineage (NCBI taxonomy): Bacteria > Bacillati > Actinomycetota > Actinomycetes > Micrococcales > Intrasporangiaceae > Terrabacter > Terrabacter sp. 2TAF16. Next base: position 85,453 of record NZ_JBFRFZ010000004.1, on the reverse strand, counting down.
GTGGGACTGATGGGCGTTCTGGCCGCCCGGGAACTGGGGGCCGAGCGGATCATCGCCTTCAGCCGCCACGCGGACCGTCAGGCGCTCGCGCGCGAGTTCGGTGCCACCGACATCGTCGAGGAGCGCGGCGAGGCCGGCGTGGCGCGGGTCAAGGAGCTGACCGACGGGCTCGGGGCGCACTCGGTCATCGAGGCCGTCGGGACGCAGGAGGCGATGATGCAGGCGATCCACTCGACGCGGGCCGGTGGGCACGTCGGCTTCGTCGGGGTGTCGCACGACGTCGCGATCCCCGGCGACGAGCTGTTCATGGCCGGCGTCCACCTCCACGGCGGACCGGCACCGGTTCGGGAGTACCTGCCGCACCTGATCCAGCTCATCTGGGACCGGAAGATCAACCCCGGCAAGGTCTTCGACCTCACCCTGCCGCTCTCGGAGGCTGCCGCTGGCTATGCGGCGATGGACGAGCGTCGGGCGACCAAGGTGTTGCTGACGTTGTGAGTGTGGGCTTGCTCTCGAGAAGGACGCACGGCCCGATGGTGGCCCTCGGGCTGACGACGGTCCTGACCGCGGGCTGTGGCTCGACGGTTGAGACCGTCGACGCCCGGGAGGCGCCCGGCCGCGCGCAGACCATCGCGACCGCCACCACACGGCATACGCCATCCACACCACTTCCGTCGACCGACCACGCAAAGGACCAACAGGTGAAGATCGTCATCACGCTCGGGGGCCGGCGCCTCGGCGCCACCCTCGACGACAGCGCCGCGGCGCGTGACCTGCTCGCACAGCTACCGTTCACGATCGACATGGTCGACCACGGCGGGGTGGAGAAGACGGGACCGCTGCCGTCACCGCTCTCGCTCGACGGACAGCCGGAGGGGGCGGACCCGGACGTCGGAGACGTGGGCTACTACGCCCCGGGCAACGACCTCGTCCTCTACTACGGCGACCAGTCCTACTTCCCCGGCATCGTCGTCCTCGGCCGCCTGGACGAGGGCGCCGCTGCGCAGGTCGCGGACCTGCGGGGTCCCGTCACGGTGACCGTCGAGGCCGGGTGATGGCGGTGCAGCTGCAGGAGTTCCTCGATCACGTGAACGCCGGACGCCTCATCGAGGGCGGCTCCGCGGCGCACGCGTTCATGCACGAGGCGTCGCAGGAGGCGCTGCGGACGCTCGCCGAGCTGAACGGCGCCTACCGCTCGCCGGACGAGGTGCGGGCGTTGCTCTCCCGGCTGACCGGTCGGGAGGTGGCTGAGTCGGTGACGGTCTTCCCGCCGTTCTACTCCGAGTTCGGCAAGAACCTCACGCTCGGCGAGGGCGTCTTCATCAACATGGGCTGCCGCTTCCAGGACACCGGCGGCATCTCCATCGGAGACGGGTCGCTGATCGGCCACGGCAGCACGCTCACGACGCTGAACCACTCGATGGACCCGGCGCGGCGCGCCGACATGGAGCCGGCCCCCGTGACGATCGGCCGCAACGTGTGGCTGGGAGCAAACGTCACGGTCGTGCCCGGCGTGACCATCGGCGACGGCGCCGTGGTCGGCGCCGGAGCGGTCGTGACCAAGGACGTCCCCGCCGACACCATCGCCGCCGGAGTCCCGGCCCGGGTCATCCGACCCACCGGTTTCGAGGCCTGAGGCGCGGCCTTCAGGGCCCATCGTCTCTCGACGGTCAGGGGTGGGATGTCGCCCTTCGGACGGTGGTGACGCTCGACCCCAGCCATGCCAATCGCCTGCTGCGGCGCACCTGTCGACCTGGACGCGGTGACGTGTGCGATTCGCCTGCGCGCGCTCTGCTCGCGCCCTACCGTCGAGGAATGGCTGAGTCCAACTCTCAGACGGCGGTGACCTTCTTCAGCGCGCCGATAGGCGGTGGAGTGCTCGCCCTCCTGCTGTGGTTCGTCCTGAAGGGCCCGTGTCAGCTGGCTGGGTTCGAGACGGAATGTGTCAGCGTGGGCGATCAGACGTTCTACAACCCCGGCGGTCTCATGGCGATCGGCGGCTTCCTGGGTTTGCTGCTCGCCGTCGGCATCGAGCTCGTCCGTCATCTGGGCGCGTCCAACGACTGATTCCGTATGCCGTCAACCGCGTCGGTGTCTGGCACCGTCGCCGGGCCAGCGGGGGTCGCGGCAGACGTCCCGAGCTTCTCCGGCCGAGAGAGGGCGTTTGCAGCACGCGACAGCGGGCATGGTGGAGGCATGCGTCTGCGGGATCACCACAAGGGAGACCTGGCACTGACGGCACTGACGCTGGCGGTCGCCGCGGCGGCTGCTGCCAACGAAGCAGCCCGCTGGGCAGCTCGCCGTCATCGTCGACACCACGGCTCCGGGCCGTCGACGCGTCCCACGGGGACGTAGGCCGGCAGCGCTGAGCCGACGGTCTCCGGCCGGCCCCGCGTCCATCGTCAACCGCGCGCGGGCTGGTCACTGCTGCCCTGCGGGGTATGAGGATGGCATGGCGGATACGGCGATCTTCGATGTCGACGGCACTCTCGTGGACACCAACTACCAGCATGCGCTGGCGTGGTTCCGCGCCCTGCGCCGCTACGACATCACTCGGCCGATGTGGCGCATCCATCGCGGCATCGGGATGGGTGGCGACCAGTTCGTCTCGGCGGTCGCCGGTCGTGAGGCCGAGGAAGCCCACGGGGACGACCTGCGCGAGGCGTGGGCGGAGGAGTTCGACGAGCTGATCGGCGAGATCCAGCCTTTCGAGGGCGCGCACGAGCTGTTGGCCGAGGTCAAGGAGCGCGGCTTCCGGCTGGTGCTCGCCAGCTCGGGCAAGACCCAGCACGTCGAGGCCTTCCTCGACCTCATCGACGGCAAGTCCCTCGCCGATGCCTGGACGACCTCGGACGACGTGGAGAAGAGCAAGCCTGAGCCGGACATCGTGTCAGCGGCGCTCGCCAAGGTCGATGGCGCCAGCGCCATCATGGTGGGCGACTCGATCTACGACGCCCAGGCAGCGGCCAAGCTCAGCATCCCGACCCTCGGGGTCCGCACCGGCGGCTTCTCCGTCGGTGAGCTGCAGGAAGCCGGGGTCTTGCAGGTCTTCGACTCGCTGGTTGCGTTCCGTTACGCCCTGGATGGCACCCCCTTGGCCCGCCCCAGCCGCTGAGCCCGGCGGGCGAAACCGTGTGAGTGTGGGCTGAGCTCCCGGTCCACTCGCCTCTGCCGAGGCCGGCGCCGCTGGCGCGTCCCCGGGGCTCCCCCCACAAGCAGCGGGATGCCGGCGCCCGAGTTTTGCGATTCGTCCCTCGGAGGGACAAATCCGCCGATACATTCCGATCTCGGCCCGCTGCAGTCCTGCGCGGGAGATCAATGCCGCGTGTCAGCCCACCGGGCCGCGCGGGCCATACAGGGGAGTTCTTCTATGGGCGCTCGTCGCCGATGCTTCGTTGCTGCCACCGTCGCGATAGGCCTGTTCGTCCCGACGGGATCAGCAGCAACCGCGGCTGATGGCAGCCCTTCGCCGACCACGAAGCGAGAGCGGCTGGAGGAGCTGCACGGCCAGCCCGTCAGAACGCCGGCGCCGACGGGACGCGGAGCAGGCGGTCGGTTGGGCGGCCTTGCGGCGCAGCGTGACTCCGACCGGGTCGTGTTGTCGGTGAAGGTCCGAGGCGGTGCTGGCGCAGCCAAGGCCCTGACCGAGGTCTCACGTTCAGCCACAGCGCAAGGTGGTGTCCAGCGGCGCATGATGCGCCAGCTGGCCACCGTGTCCGTGGAGGTCCCGAAGGCTGATGCGGCATCCATGGCCGCCGCCCTGCGTCAACGCCCTGACGTCGAGCACGTCGACATCGTCAGCCGCAGAACGCTGACGTTCGTGCCCAACGACGAGAAGTACTCGGCCAGCGCCCCCTATCTCGAGGCGGTCAACGCGCCGTCCGCGTGGGACGTGCAGCATGGTGACGCTGCCGTGCGCATCGCCGTCATCGACAGCGGCCTCGACGTGAACCACCCCGACCTGACCGACCGAGTGGTCGGTACCTACAACGCGTTCGACGGCAGCAGCGACGTCGTCGACGAGATCGGCCACGGCACCTTCGTCGCGGGCGTCGCAGCCGCCACCGCCGACAACGAGATCGGCGTCGCCGGCGCGTCGATGGGCGCAAGCGTGATGGCCGTCAAGGTCGCAGACCCGTACGGTCAGGTGTTCACTGACACCGAAGCCGCCGGCATCATCTGGGCTGCCGACCACGGCGCGAACGTCATCAACATGAGCTTCTCCGGCGACACGCCCGACCAGGTCGAGTCCGACGCGGTCGCGTACGCCGTGAGCAAGGGCGTCCTCGTCGTTGCCGCCGCCGGCAATGATGCCGACACGCTCCCCGCGTACCCCGCTGCCTACCCCAGCGTCGTCGCCGTGGGAGCCACCGATGCCGCCGGCCACCGGGCGTCGTTCTCCCAGTACGGCTCTTGGGTGACCGTGGCCGCCCCAGGCACTTCCATCACGAGCACCTCGCCCACCAGCGCCAGCTCCGGCTTCCAGCTCGACTACGACACCGCGGACGGCACCTCGTTCTCCGCACCGCTCGTGGCCGCTGAGGCGGCACTGCTGTGGTCGCGAAGCCCCAGCGCGAAGGCCGCCGACATCCGTGCAGCCATCGTGACGACCGCGCACGGTTACACCGGTCTCGGGCTCGGCACAGGACAGGTCGACTTCCGCGCCGCTCTCGACGCGGTCGCGCCGAACACCGTGCCTGCGCTGACCAACCCCGCCGACGCGTCGTCCGTCACAGGCGTCGTCACCCTGACCGCAGCCTCCACCGCACCCAAGGTCCGCTTCTTCGTCGACGGCGCTCCCCTGGGTGCGCCCGTGGCCAGCAACAGCGGCACCGCCACGACCACCTGGTCGACGTGGGGGCTGGCCAACGGCGCCCACACCCTGCGCGCTGTCGACTGCAGCCTTAAAGACCTGTGCAACACGGCGGGCACCCAGGTCGCCGTCGCGCTGGGCAACGCGGCGCCCGTCATCACCTCGCCGCGGCCGTCGCAGCTCGTCTCCGGGTCCGCGACGTTCACCGCCACCGCGCCGGGCGGCGCCGTGGCCTTCTTCATCGACGGTGTACGCCGCGGGCAGGACACCAGCGCGCCGTACGCCCTGACCTACCCGGTGAGCGCGCTCACCGATGGAACCCACACCGTGAAGGCCGTCAGCTGCACAACTGGCGGCACCTGCAGTGGCCCCACCTCGACCGCGGTGTCGTTCAAGAACCAGTCACTGCACCCCACGTTCACGGGGGTCAGCCCGAGCGTGTTCAGCCCCAACGGTGACGGTCGCTCCGACAGCACGAAGCTCACGTACTACCTGCCCGACAGCGAGACGGTGAAGTACCAGGTCCGCAACGCTGCCGGCACTGTGGTTCGCGGCCCCGGAAGCCTCGGCACGCTTGCCGCGGGCACCCGCAGCTTCGTCTGGAACGGTCTGCTCAACGGCGGCGCACGCGCCACGAGCGGCGCCTACAAGGTCGAGCTCGTCACGACGCGGACGACGAGTGCCGGCACGTTGCGCGGCCTCGCCACGATCAACGTCCGCGTGGACCAGCTTGCCCCGACGATGAGCTCCATCACGGGTAGCGGTTCCGGGTTCTACCCGTACCCGGACACCTACCGTGACACGTTCGCGCCGGCCTTCACGTTGAGCGAGGCGGCGACGATCACGCTGACGGTCCGGACCAGCGGCGGGACCCTTGTTCGATCCGTCAGCGGCACTCGAGGCACCGGCCGGGCGAGCATCATCTGGAACGGTCGTAACAACGCAGGTTCCCTCGTCGCTGGCGGCACGTACTACTGGACGTTGACCGCTCAGGACCCAGCCGGCAACCGGCGCTCCAGCGCCAAGTACTCCGTCACCGTGAGCAGCAAGCGGCTCGTGACGAAGACGGCCACGCTCGACAAGCGAGGCAGCCAGTTCTACAGCGCCGGCGGCAGCGACGACTACTGCGCCGGAGCGAGCCTGAGTCTGTCGTACTTCAACCCCTACGGTCTGTGGCTGGCCAACACGTGCAGCGCGTCCTACGACGGCTACCAGATTGCCGGAGCCGTGTACCGCTTCTCGGTACCCTCCGCGGTCAGCTACAGCTCGCTGAAGGTGCAGACCTACGGGTTCTCGATGGATACGTCGACGCTCGGCGCCGGCTTCACGAAGTGGGGCACCTCGAACTACGCGTTCACCCCCGAGATCTACACCGGCACGGCGAGCGCGTGGCGCACCATCGGTTCAGTGTCCGCGTCCGGGCTGGTGAACTCCTCACGGGCCGTCGAGACGACTCTGTATGTGCCGAACGACTTCTACGACAACGACTACGACATCAGCTACGTGCGACTCGTCGTCACCTACGAGGTGCTCGCCTGACGGAGCGGGCGTCGCACGCGGACATCTGATCTGCACTCTGGAGCCGGTACGGCATCACCTGCTGTGCCGGCTCCGGCGTGCCGACCAGCCGGGTTGTTGCGGGGCCGCTGGCCCCGTCAGGAGCGAGACGGTGGAGTGACAGTCGGACAGGAAAGCGGACAGGGAAGCATCTGGTTCGTCGTGCCCTCCTTTTCCCGGCATTTGCTCGCTACGTTGTGAAAGCCCCTCACCCTCAAGGGACGTCGCCGGTCCCGGGGGCAGGAAGGACTCACATGAAAGCCAGGATCCTTGCCCTCGCCAGCTCGCTCGCCGTGGCCGCACCGTTGGCCATGGGGACTGTCGGGGAGGCCAACGCCGCACCGACCAGCGCCACCGACGCCCCGCCCGTCACTCTGGTCGACGGGATGACCTCGCCGAGGTACGACTACACGACCGCCATCCGCGAGACCGTCTGGGTCGACACGCCCGACTTGGACGGGGATGGCAAGGCAGAACGCATCGCGACCGACATCATCCGGCCGCGCGAGCTCGACGGCACTGCGCGGGTGCCGGTCATCATGGACGCCAGCCCCTACTACCTCAGCCTCGGCCGCGGCAACGACGGCGAGTTCAAGGAGTACGCGGCTGACGGCAGCCCGACGAAGTTCCCGCTCTACTACGACAACTACTTCGTCCCACGCGGCTACGCGTTCGTCGCTGTCGACATGGCCGGCACGGCCCGATCGACCGGGTGCACCGACGAGGGTGGCCGCTCCGACGTCGAGTCGGCCAAGGCGGTCGTCGAGTGGCTCAACGGCAAGGGCAGCGCCCACGACTCGAGCGGCGCCGTCGTCCAGGCGTCCTGGAGCAACGGCAGCACCGGGATGATCGGCAAGTCCTACGACGGCACGCTCGCCAACGGCGTCGCCGCCACCGGCGTGGACGGGCTCAAGACCGTCGTTCCGATCAGCGCGATCAGCTCGTGGTACGACTACAACCGCTGGCAGGGCGCCGTGAAGTCGCGCCACTACGCCAGCAGCCTCTCGCGCACCATCGCCCAGCGCCGCACCATCCCCACGGACTGCTCGGCGCGGTTGGCATACATGGACGCCAACGACGCCGACTCCACCGGCGCCTACACGGACTTCTGGGCCGAGCGGGACTATCGCGACGGCACCTTCTACGACGCGTCCAACGTCAAGGCCAGCGTCTTCATCGTCCACGGGCTCCAGGACACCAACGTCAAGACGATGAACGCCTCCAAGTGGTGGGAAGCGCTGGGGCAGAGTGGAGTCGAGCGCAAGATGTGGCTCAGCCGGCTCGGCCACGTCGACCCGTTCGACCACGACCGGCAGGAGTGGGTCACCACCCTCAACCGGTGGTTCGACCACGAGCTCATGGGGATCGACAACGGCATCGACCGCGAGCCGGCCGTCCGCGTCGAGACCGCCCCGAACCAGTGGGAGACGTCGAAGACGTGGCCCATCCAGTCCGCGCGCACGATGTCGCTCAACCCGCGCGAGGACGGCACGCTGGCCCTGGGCAAGCAGGACACGGCTACAGCGTCCTACGTCAACAACTCCCGCCTGTCCGAGACGAACGCCGTCTCGCTGGCCGCCAACCCGAACCGGGTGCAGTTCCTCGCCGGAGGGCTGACGAAGGACGTCCGGATCTCCGGGACGCCGACGGTCGACCTCACCGTGACCCACTCGGCTCCGGTCGGGCAGGTGTCGGTCATGCTCGTCGACTACGGCGCCATGGACCGGGTCAGCACCACCGGTGACGGTGCCCTGACCTTGGCCACCGAGACCTGCTGGGGCGAGTCCATCGCCACCGACGACGCCTGCTACAAGGACGTCACGCGTCGCCTGCAGACCACCCAGCTGCAGGTGCTGGCCCGCGGTTGGGCCCGTCTCGACGGCGCCGGCAAGCACCAGGTCACCGTCGAGCTGGCCGCGAACGACATCGTCGTCCCGGCCGGACACCAGCTGGGACTCGTCGTGAGTGGAGCGAGCAACGGCGTCATCGCTGTCGACACCAGTTCAGGCACGTATGCCGTCGACCTGCGCTCCACGCGGCTGAACCTGCCCGTCTCCGGCTCGATGAGTGGCTTCGCTCCCGGACGCCTGACCGCCAAGGACACCGACAACCTGGCGAAGGGCACCCTGGCCAACCTCGACGAGACGCTCTGGCCCCGGTGACCCGGCCGGCACGGGGGTTCGTCAGCCCCTAGCGCCGTCTTCCAGTACGAGCGGCCCCCACTCCTGAACCTCAGGGGTGGGGGCCGCTCCACGCCCGGGAAGCAAGAAGGCCGGGCCCAAGCGCACAGTCCTGCAGCGGCGTGTCAGGAGACGGCCCGCTTCACCAAAGCGATGATCTTCTCCTCCTCAGCAGGTCCAATCTTCAGCAGGGCGAAGGAGGTCGGCCACATGTTGCCGTCGTCAAGGTTCGCAGTCGGATCGAAGCCGATCGTGCAGTACCGGACCTTGAACTTCGTCGCCGGCTGCATGAAGACGCAGATCTTGCCGTCGCGTGCCCATCCGGGCATGCCGTAGTACGTCTTGGACGCGAGCTCCGGAGCGTGCTCGCGCACGATCGCATCGATCTTCTCTGCCATCGCTCGTTCATCCTCCGGGAGCTGGGCAATCACATCTGCGAGGGCCTTGTCCAGGTCCTGCTGCTTCTGTGACGCCTTGCGCTCAGCGGCGGCCGCTTTCATCGCGGCGCGTTCCTCCGCGCTGAACTCGCTCTTCGCGTTCTTCTTGGTCTCAGCCATACTCCCAACGCTGCCCGACATCGGGCTGGGTTGTCGAGCGCCCGAACCCTTCGTGCAGCTGACGTGTGTCGAACCCCGTCCGTGCGGACATGTGTGCGGGTCGGGGCGGGGTCAACTCGCGGCGGAATGGGGCTACTCGCGGTCGGTCCGTTGGTCAGCAGCAGAGCGGCTGGGGTGCGAACTCTTGTCGCGCCCCCGGCCGTTCTCCGCGCCGTCGCTCTCGGGGGCGGAGCGCCCGCTCCCCTGGGCCAATTCGATCGGGAGGGCGTCGACGATGACTGTTGTTGATGACGCGCACGGCGCCATGACGGGCTCGCCGTCGATGCGGATCGGGCGCTGGACGGTCTCGATCATGAGGAGGCCTTCGGGGACGTGATGGTCACCGACACGTACTGGAGGCGGGCCGCGTCGGGCCCGGTGAGCAGGACGATCTCGCCCTCGTCGACACGCGTCGTGAGGTCACGGCCTGCGTATGCGAATCGCGAGGCCTGCACGTCGAAGGTGACCTCGCGTGCCTGGCCGGGCTCGAGGTCGACGAGCGCCCAGTCGGTCAGCTCGACGAGGGAACGGGTCACCTGGGCGACGGGGTCGCGGAAGTAGAGCTGGACGACCTCGCGGCAGGGTCGCTCGCCGGCCGAAGAGGAGCGGGATGCCGAGGCGGCTGCCCTCGACGGCATGCCTCTGGGCGGCGTCGATGTTGCCGACGAGGACGCCCTCGTCGCGCTCGTTGCCGGCCGTCGCGCCCGAGGCGTAGAGGCTCGAGCTGATCCGGCCCGACGCGATCTCGGCGGCGTCGTCGTCCGGGTTGATGTTGGCGACCTGGTGGGTCTGGCCGACCTTCTCGGCCAGGGTCATCTCGGCCATGAGAAGGTCGATGCGCTCCTCGACGGGCAGGGTGGCATCGAGCCACGGCCGCTGCTGGGTGGGCGGCGTGGCGGTACGTCGGTCATGTCAGTGGGTCTCCACGAGGATCTCGCTGGTCGGGGCCGTGGCGTCGGTGGCCTCGGCAGTCCGGGCAGTCTGGGCAGTCTGGAGCCCGAGCAGGTCGGCGGTCCGGACGGCCGCACCCGCTCGCCGGTAGGGGTTGGTCAGCGGTCGCAGGCTCAGCTCGCGCCCGTTCACGGTGACGCGGCGGACGCCGTGGCCGACGGGCCCGACGACGTAGCGGACCGTGAGGTCGGTCCCGGCCAGCGGCAGCCGCGCGGTCAGCTCGGAGGCGCCGGCGTCGCCGCTCGGTGGCAGGACCGGGTCGATCTCGACGTCGTCGCCGCGCTGGCGGATGCCGAGGAGCACCTCGGTGACGAGCCGCAGCACGATGCCGGGGCCGGAGGAGTAGACGCGCCACCCGCCCTCGAGGGGCACGTCGCCGGCCATGAGCGCGGCATACCGCTCCGACGCGTCGTAGCGGTCGGTGAAGGCGCCGTCGGACGAGGAGTAGTAGCACGTCGTCTGGCGCGGGCGGGCCTGTGGCACGAGCGAGTCCAGGCCCACGGGGCTCGCCTTTGCGAGAGCGGTGAGCAGGGCTGCGCCGTCACCGACACGGGCCAATGCCTCGGCGTAGCGCAGGTGGGCGTGCATGTACATGAGCCCGATCTCGCGACCCCAGAAGGTGCTCGCCTCGGCCCGCTGGAAGACGGCCATCGGGCCACCGACGTAGCTGACCGGCCGGTCGAAGAGCCGCGCCCCGTCGGGTCCGAGGAGGTGCTCCTCGATGAGGTCGAGGTGGTGGCGGGCCTGCTCGGGCGTCAGCAGGTCGGCGCCGATCGCGTGGATCCACGGCAGCACGCCGTAGTGCAGCGCGGTGCGCTCGTCGCTCGGGTGGACGAGCGGCTCGAAGTGCCCGTCCTCGTGCTGCAGCAGGTAGCCGGGAAGCACCGACGCCACGGCCGCGAGCTGGTCGAGGAGCGCGTCGTGGGTGCGCTCGGCGAGCTCGTCCGCGTCGGCGGCCAGGGCCGAGGCGCCGTTGGGCGCACCGACCGCGTGGAGGCCCTCGGCGAGGGTGCGCAGCGACTGCGTCTGGAGCACCGCCGTCCACGTGGAGACGAGGTGGGCCGCGAGGTGCGGGTCGGCCGGCTGGAGCGAGTCGTTCCAGTCGCCGTGGCCGTATGCCGGCAGCGGGCTCCCGGGGACCGTGCACTCCGCGATGCGCGCGACCGCACGACGCAGGTGCTCGGCCACGCTGGCCGGCTCGCCGAGTGCGTCGTCGCCGACGAAGGCGACCGTCTCGTCGAGCAGGCTCGCGTCACCGGTCGTGCGCAGGTAGTCGCCGGCCGCGAGGACGGGCCAGAAGATGACGTCGCCGTGTGAGTCCTGCTGGCCGGTCTCGGGCAGCGGCGGGAGGAACTCGAAGGCCTGCGGCCAGTCACCCCGGGCGTTCTGGGCGCGGAAGACGCGCAGCAGCACGTCGCGGACGGCGTCCTGACGGCCGAGCGCCGTGAGCAGACCGACCGGACCCTGGCAGACGTCTCGGGTGCCCCACGCGCCGCCCGAGAACTGCTCGAGCCCGCGCGGCGAGAGGTAGTGGACGAAGGCGTTGTGCGTGAACCACGGCAGCGCCGCCGAGAGGTTCGCGGCCTGGTAACCGGCCTCGCCGAGCGCGGAGCCGTCGAGGGCGACGGCGTGACCGGCCTTGTCCCAGAACGATGCTCCGAGGTGCTCACCCGAGGGCACGACCTCGCCGGCCGCGGCCTCACCGGCGCCCGGGGCGGAGCGGACGACGACCTCGAGCTGATCGCTCGGGTCGAAGAGAACGGTGAGCCAGCCCGGTCCGCGGCCGACGCCGTCGGCCTGGAGCCGGGCGTCGCCGACCTCCGGGTCTCCGGGTCCGGTCCACGAGACGCGCCACGGCCGTGGGTCGTTCGCCGTCGTGACGTCGAGGTGGTCGTCGGCCGTCGCCACCGACGGGGCGTCGGACAGGTCGTCGGCGACCTGCAGCGCGAGCAGCACCCGTCGCGGAGCCGCGCCGTGCTGCCCGACCGAGAGCGTCAGGGCGTGCTCGTCGGCAGGCGCGCTCGAGGTCACGGTGAGCACGGGACCCGACGCGGCGGCATACCACCACGTGCAGTGGTCGAGGCCGGTGAACCACGCGCTCGGGGTCTCGAGGAGGCTCCACGTGCCGTTGGCGTCCTCGACGAAGAGGCGCACGCCGTGGGCGCGCTGGAGGCCGAGGTAGGTGCGGCGGCCCGTCACGACCGGGTCGCGGCCGACGTGGCCGCGGGTGATCTGCGAGTGGAAGGTGCCGGCCATCCACACCGTCGACGCGAGCGAGCGCGAGTCGGGCGTGAAGGTGTCACCGGTGCGGAGCAGGTGGCCGTGCGGGCGCAGGACCGCGAGCTCCTTGGCGAGGGTGACGAGCTGCCCGCCGCGGACGGTCCACGCGAGCTCGGTGCCGTCGTCGGCCGTCTCGACGTCGGTGCGGTGCTCGAGCAGGCCGGCGTCGCCGAGCTCGGCGCGGTCGAGTGGCCGTGACGCGAAGGCCGGGCTGGACGACCACAGCGTCGCAGGCGTCGCGGCGTCGTCTGCACCGCCGAGGGCCTGGCCGTGGGCGCCGTCGCCCGCCGGCGCCCACGGGGTCGGGGTGGCCGCGATCGCGGCGTCGGCCCAGCGGGCGTCGGCGTCGGACGTGGCCTCGGGGTGGTCCTCGAGGGCGATGCCCCAGAAGCCGGTGCGGTGGGTGTCGGCGGGTGCGATCTCGACCGGGGCGTCCTGCAGGGCGATGAGCGAGTGCTCGTGCTGGAGGCGCGCGCTCGGCAGGTCGACGGCGTCGAGCCCGGCCCAGTCGACACCGTGCGCGGTGCGGCGGGCGAGCTGGAGGGCGTCGGTCGCCCAGCCGGTGCCCGTGCCGGTCGTCCCGACCATGAGCCACGGGACGCGCTCACCGGGCATGTTCTGGCGAACGGCGACCGCGGTGCCGTGGCCGTCCGTCGCGACCGGGGTGAGGTCGAGGTACTGGCTGACGTAGTACTCGTTGACCCGGACGTTGCCGAGGGGCGCCAGAGCGGGGTCGTGGGTCAGCACCGCATCGGCGGTGACGGGCTCGCCCGTCGTGTTCGTCAGCTCGAGGTCCCAGTGCCACGTCGGCGTCTCGGGTGACCCGTCGCCGAGCGTGAGGACGAGGCGGTAGTCGAGGCCTTCGTGGCGGCCGGTGACGACGACGGCGCCGTCGACCGAGGTGACGACCGAGCCGCTGCCGGGGCCCAGCAGGGCCCGACGACGGATGCCGTCCGGCCGGTGCACGCGCAGGTGGACGTTCGTCAGACCTGCCTCTGCGACGGTCGCGGGGTGCAGCAGCAGGCTGGTGCCGAAGGCCTCGAGACGGCGCAGGGCGCCGTGGGCGAGGACCTCGGCGGACAGCCCTGAGCTGCCCACCAGGGTGAGGACCGTGGGGGCGGTCAGGACGGCGTTGTCGTCGAGCACGGTTCCTGTCTACCAGCGGTGGACTCCGCGACCTGACGGGCGGGGCGGTCGTACGCTGGAGGGGCCCCGAGCGCGTGAGAGGCGGTGGCGGTCGTGTCGCAGTGGCGTGAGCAGTGGTCGGAGCAGGAGTGGTTCACGCTCCGGCTCGCCCCCGTGTGGGTGCTGAGCGCCCTGGCCGGCCGCATCCGCTTCGACGACGACGAGCGCGGCGCCTTCTGGGACGCCGTGACCGACGCGGCCCTGCGCAGCGAGGGTCCCGGGCGCGAGCTGCTCGGCACCGCTGCAGCAGAGCGCCTCTGGCTCTTCGACGAGTTCGAGCTCGACGGCCGACCGGTCGTCTCCGGACTGCTCTCCGTGAGCCGGCTGCTCGAACGCATGGACCCCGACACGCGGACCGACGTCCGGTCGAGCATCCTGCGCGTCGGTGCGGGCGTGGCCCTGGCCCGCGGCCACTTCGGCCGCCGCATGACCCTCGAGGACGAGCAGACCCTGCTCCTCGTCGAGCAGCTGCTCCAGACGGCCCCCGAGACCCTGAGCGACAACCCGCTCAACTCCCCGGCCACCATCTGAGCCGCGCTGACCTCCGGGGGTGGCCCATCCGGCATACGCGGAGGTAACGGGCATACGATCGGCGGGTGGGCGAGGTCGAGCAGACTGGCCGAGCGCCCGCCCCGTCGTGAACGGTGCCCGCACACCCGGGCAGGAAGGACGCAGGGGAACCCTATGTCTGACAAGCAGATCGGTCGCGAGATCGGCCAGGCCCTCGGGGCCAACCTCACCCGGCGCTCGCTCTTCGCGCTCGGCGGTGCCGCTGCGGTCACGGGTGCGCTCGCCGCGTGCGGCAGCAACACGGGACGCGAGCCGGCAGCCACCGGTGGCGCGACCGGAGGCGGCAGCGGGACCACGCTCAACCAGTGGTACCACCAGTACGGCGAGGCCGGCACGCAGCAGGCTGTCGAGAAGTACGCCGCCGCCTACAAGGACGCCACGGTCAAGGTCAGCTGGAAGCCCGGCGACTACGACCAGTCCACCGCGGCCTCGCTGCTCACGGACGCCGGGCCCGACGTCTTCGAGTACGGCAACGGCCCGACCATCGACATGATCAAGGGCGGACAGGTCGTCGACCTCACCGACCTCATCGGCGACACGAAGTCCGACTTCAACCCGAGCATCCTCGAGCGGATGACCTACGAGGGCAAGACGTATGCGATCCCACAGGTCGTCGACATGCAGCTGCTCGTCTATCGCAAGTCGATGCTCGACAAGGCCGGCATCACGCCACCCCAGACCATCGACGAGCTCATCGACGCGGCGAAGAAGCTGACGCAGGGCAACGTCAAGGGCCTCTTCCTCGGCAACGACGGTGGTGCCGGCCTCATGGGTGGCCCGATGCTGTGGTCGGCCGGGCTCGACTACCTCACCAAGGACAACCAGTTCGGCTTCGACGACCCGCGCGCGGCGACCGCCCTCGGCAAGCTCCGCGAGATGTGGGACGCCAAGGTGCTGCTCCTCGGGGCGCCCAAGGACTGGTTCGACCCCTCGGCCCTGACCGCCGGCCTCACGGCGATGCAGTTCACCGGCCTCTGGACCTTCCCCGACCTCAAGAAGGGCCTCGGTGACGACTTCGGCGTCATGGCCTGGCCCGCCCTCGACGGCCAGGGCAAGGCGTCGGTCCCCGTCGGCGCCTACGGCTCGTGCGTCAGCGCCAAGAGCAAGGACGTCGAGGCCGCCAAGAAGTTCGCGAAGTGGCTGTGGATCGACCAGACCGCCTACCAGCTCGACTTCGCAACGGCCTACGGCTTCCACATCCCGTCGCGCACGAGCCTCATCGGCCAGGCCTCGACGCTTACGAGCGGGCAGGCGGCCGAGGCGGCCAAGCTCGCCACCGACGTCGGCCACGCGCAGAGCCCGATCCTGTGGACGCCCAAGTGCGCCACGGCCTTCGGTGACGCGATGAACCGCATCGTCAAGGAGGGCGCCGACCCGGCCGGTGAGATCGCCAAGGTCAAGACCGTGGCCGACGCCGAGCTGAAGCGGGTCCTCGCCTGACAGCGCAGGCCGACCCGGCGGCATACGACAGCGCCGCGCAGCGGAAGGCAGCCGACCGGGCGACGCCGCCCCCCACCGCGGGGAGGCCGTCGCTCGGTCGGCGCCTGCGCGGGCGCCAGGACCGCAACCTGTGGTTCTGGGTCTTCGTCGGGCCGTTCGTCATCGGGCTGATCGTCTTCGTCTACATCCCGATCGCCTGGTCGATCTACCTGTCGTTCTTCGAGTCCTACAACACCGTCACGCCCACGAAGTTCGTCGGCGTCGGCAACTACCTCGACATGCTGCGCGACCCGGCCTTCCGCAGCAGCCTCGTCACGTTCCTCGCCTTCGCCGTCTTCATCGTGCCGACGACCTTCGTCATCTCGCTCGGGGCGGCGCTGCTCGTCGCGCGCACCCGGGTCATGCAGTCGTTCTTCCGGTCGGTCTTCTTCCTGCCGACCGCGTGCTCCTACGTCGTCGCCGCGCTCGTCTGGAAGATGTCGATCTTCAGCGGCATCCGCTCGGGCCTGGCCAACGCGGTGCTCGGCTGGTTCGGCGCCGACTCGATCCCGTGGCTCAGCCTCGCCGACCCGCCGTGGTACTGGCTCGTCATCGTCACCGCGCGGCTCTGGCTGCAGGTCGGCTTCTACATGATCCTCTTCCTCGCCGGCATCCAGCGGATCAGCCCGACGCTCTACGAGGCGGCTGCGATCGACGGCGCCGAGGGGTGGAAGGTCTTCCGGCACATCACCCTGCCGCAGCTGCGCGCGACGTCGACGGCGGTGCTGCTGCTCCTGCTCATCAACGCGTTCCAGGCGTTCGACGAGTTCTACAACATCCTGTCGACGTTCGGCACCTACCCGCCGTACGCCCGGCCGCCGCTCGTCTACCTCTACTACACGGCGCTCGGCTCGGGCCAGGACTTCGGCCACGGGTCGGCGGGGGCCGTCATCCTCACCCTCATCATCGCGATCGTCGCCGTGGTGCAGGGCCGCATCCTCCGACTCGGCGACAGGGGCGACTGATGGCGATCGTCCGCAGCAAGCGGCAGTCCCGGATCACGGGGTGGGCCCGCTACAGCGCCCTCGTCGCGGCGGCGCTGCTCTTCCTCGTCCCCTTCTACCTGCTCGTGCGCAGCGCGTTCATGCGCGAGCAGGACCTCGGGTCGCCGGACTTCCACTGGCTGCCGCCGGTCTGGGAGACCTCCAACCTCACCGGACTCTTCGACAACCCGGCGATCCCGATGGCGCGCAGCCTGCTCAACTCGGGGCTCATCGCCGTCACCCAGACGGTCGGCGTGCTCGTCGTCTCGGGGCTCGCCGGCTACGGTCTCGCCCGCATCCCCTATCGCTGGTCCAACGCCGTCTTCTACACGATCACTGCCACGCTGCTCATCCCGGCGGCCGTGACGTTCGTGCCGAGCTTCGTCCTCGTGTCGACGCTCGGGTGGATCTCGACGCTGCGTGGCCTCATCATCCCCGGGCTCTTCCAGGCGCTCGCGACGTTCCTCTTCCGGCAGTTCTTCCTCGGCTTCCCCAAGGAGATCGAGGAGGCCGCCTTCATCGACGGGCTCGGCTACTGGGGCACGTTCTGGAAGATCGTCGTCCCCAACTCGTTCGGCTTCGTCGCGGCCATCGGCACCATCACCTTCATCGGCTCGTGGAACGCCTTCCTCTGGCCGCTCGTCATCGGCCGCGACCAGGAGTCGTGGACGGTGCAGATCGCGCTGTCGACCTTCCTCACCGCCCAGTCGGTGCAGGTGAGCCAGCTCTTCATGGCCGCGCTCGTCGCGATCGTGCCGCTGCTGCTGATGTTTCTCTTCCTCCAGCGCTGGATCGTCGAGGGCGTCGAGCGCACCGGCATCGGCGGCGACTGAGTGCGGTGGATCGCCGGCGTGTGCTGCCGGTGATCCACCGCGCACCGCCGCGTGACGGCCACCCACGGCGTGGGCCGTGCAGCCCGGGTCAGGGCAGCTTGGCGACGGTGAGCAGCACGGCAGAGTCCTCGAGTGCCTCGAGCGAGTGGCGCGCCTGCGGGACGACGAGCAGGTCACCCGGCGCGCCCTCCCAGGCCGCGTCGGCGGTGCTGATGCGCACCCGTCCGCGCAACACCTGCACCGTCGCCTCGCCGGGGTTCTCGTGCTCGGTCATCGACCGACCTGCCGCCAGCGCGACGACGGTCTGGCGCAGCACGTGCTCGTGGCCCCCGTAGACCGTGTCGGCGCCGCGACCGCTCGAGGTCGTCCTGGCGTGCTCGAGCAGCTCCCGGGCGAGGGCGGTCAACGACGACTTCTCCATCCACTCACCATGGCACCCCGGGGCCCGGTCGTCGATGGTGCCGTCGCCCCTATGGCGTATGCCGGGTGGCGCGGTCTCCGGGTCAGCGCAGGCGCCGCAGGTGATCGGGTGCCGGCATCCGACGCACCTCGACGCTCCAGAAGCGGACGACGAGCGGGTAGGCCGGCACGAGCGTGACCCGGTGCTCGAAGCCGCCGTCGGTGGTGGGCACGACCTCGGACCGCTCGATCTCCGCGGCGGCCGCGACGGCACGGTCGAGGTCGCGGCGGTTGGTGTGGAGCACGACCGCGCCGACGTAGGTGATGGTGGCGAGCTCGTGTCCCCGGTCGGCGTCACCGGCGAGCAGGATCCACGTGAAGGAGTCGCCGGCGATCGACCAGTGCTGCACCTGCGCCGCACGCAGGTCAAGGGCCGCCAGGTCGCTGACGTCAACGGGCAGCTCCGCTGGGAGCTCGGCGGGCAGGTCGGTCACGTCACCATGGTGCCGCGTGGCAGCGGACGACGGTCAGTCGAGGTCCTGCACATCGGCGCGCCTGGCGATCGTCGCGGTCGCGCGACGGCACGCCGTGACCGGGACGCGCGGCACGATCTCGTCGAGGAAGCCGAACCGGCGCCGGAGCGAGCGGTGGTAGGCGTCGCCGCTCGTGTCGGAGACGAGGGCCGTCCACCAGTCGGCGAGGTCGCCCCAGCCGGGTGCCGCGAGGGAGCCGCCGTACTGCTGGAGCGCGAGGCCCGCGCAGAGGCTGGCGAAGGTCATCCGCTGCTCGAGCGGCCACTCCGCGAGCGTGCCGACGAGCAGGGCGGCCCCGAAGACGTCGCCGGCGCCGGTCGGGTCGACCTCCTGCACCCGCAGCGACGGGACCTGGGACTCCTCGCCCGTGCGGGCGTCGATGCCGAGCGCCCCGTTGGCGCCGTCGGTGACGATGGCGACGGGCACGCGGTCGGCGAGGGCGTAGACGGCCTCGACGGGCGACCGGGTGCCCGTGTAGGCCATCGCCTCGACGGCGTTGGGCATGAAGACGTCACAGCGCTCGAGCCGGTCGAGCACGTGCGGCGACCACTCCTCCTTGGGGTCCCAGCCGACGTCGGCGAAGACGAGCGCGCCGTCGTCGCGCGCCCGGTCGACCCAGGTCCGGCCGCTCGCACCGAAGGCCTCGTCCTCGCCGAGGTCGACCATGACCGCGCGAGACCGCGGGGGTGTCCCGATGAGCTCGGCGGCGGCGACGGGTGACGGGTGACCGTGCGACACCATGCTGCGGTCGCGGTCGACCGACATCGAGACGGTGACGGGGCTGTGCCACTCGGCGAAGCGGCGGCTCCGGGCGAGGTCGATGCCCTCCTGCTCCTCGAGGGTGCGCCAGCAGAAGTCGCCGTAGTCGTCGTCGCTGAAGGCGGCCGCGAGACCCGTGCGCAGGCCGAGGCGACGGGTGGCGACGGCGAGGTTGGCGATGCCGCCGGGGCACGAGGCGAGCCCCTCGGCCCACACCTCGGTGCCCGGCTTCGGCGCGCTCGGCAGCCCCGCGAAGATCATGTCGAGGAAGACGGTGCCCCAGACGAACACGTCGAGAGCCGGCTCGTCGGCGGTGCGACGAGCCGCGAGCGGGTCGAACGTGTGGTGGGGCGGCACGCCCCCATGATCCCGCACTGCCGTCCGCGACTCGCCGGGTTTTTCCACGGTCGTATGCCGTGTCGGCGCAGTTCGTCCCATGTCGCCTGCGTCGAGTGGCCCCGCCGTCACACCTTGGTACGGTCCGAGGGTGGTGCTGCCATGAAGCTGGTCATCCTCGGCGGGGGCGGGTTCCGCGTGCCGCTCGTCCACGGCGCGCTGCTGCGCGACACCGCGGACCGGCGCGTCACCGAGGTCCTCCTGCACGACACGGACGGCGCGCGGCTCGACGTCATGCGCCGGGTGCTTGCCGCCCAGGCCGCGCTTGCCCGGGATTCCGGCGCGGCGACCGCGCCGCCGACGGTCACGGCGACGACCGACCTCGACACGGCGCTCGCGGGGGCCGACTTCGTCTTCTCCGCGATGCGGGTCGGAGGCCTCGAGGGCCGCACCGCCGACGAGCGGATCGCGCTCGACCTCGGCCTCCTCGGACAGGAGACGACCGGCCCCGGGGGTGTCGGCTACGGCCTGCGCACCGTGCCGGTCGCGCTCGACGTCGCCGAACGCGTACGCCGTCTGGCGCCCGACGCGTGGGTCATCAACTTCACCAACCCGGCCGGGCTCGTGACCCAGGCCATGCAGTCGGTGCTCGGTGAGCGGGTCGTCGGCATCTGCGACTCCCCGCTGGGCCTCGCCAAGCGCGCAGCCGGGGCCCTCGGGCACGACCTCGACGACCTCGAGATCGACTACGCCGGGCTCAACCACCTCGGCTGGCTCACCGGGCTGCGCCACGAGGGCCGCGACCTGCTCCCCGACCTCCTCGCCGACGACGTCGCCCTCGGAGCCATCGAGGAGGGCCAGCTCTTCGGCACCGAATGGCTGCGGACGCTCGGTTCCCTGCCGAACGAGTACCTCTTCTACTACTACTTCACCCGTGACGCGATCGCCCAGATCACCGGGGCGCCGCAGACGCGCGGGGAGTACCTCGTCGGTCAGCAGGCCGACTTCTACGCCGGGGTGACCGACGAGCCCGAGCAGGCTTGGCAGCGTTGGGACTCCGTGCGACGTGACCGCAACGCGACCTACATGCAGGAGACCCGCGAGAGCGACGACGGGCACACCCAGGAGCGCGCCGAGGCCGATGTCGAGGGAGGGGGCTACGAGGGCGTGGCGCTCGCGCTCATGGCCGCGATCGCGCGCGACGAGCCGGCGCGCCTCATCCTCAACGTCCGCAACGGCGGCGCCGTCGTGGGGCTCCCGGACGACGCCGTCGTCGAGGTGCCGTGCCGGGTCGACGCGGCCGGCCCGGTTCCGGTCACCGTGAGCCCGCTCCCCGGCCACGCTCTCGGGCTCGTGCAGCAGGTCAAGGCCGTCGACGAGCTCGTGATCCGGGCAACCGTCGAGCAGTCGAGATCGCTTGCGGTGCAAGCCTTTGCGCTTCACCCGCTCGTCGACTCCGTCACCGTCGCGCGCGAGCTGCTCACGGCATACTCGGCGCGTCTACCCGAGCACTACGCAGGCCTGCGGTGAACGCCGCGGCGGAGCCGGCCGGCGTGCGGGAGGATCGGGTCGTGCGACTCGACCTCAATGCCGACGTCGGCGAGTCCTACGGGGCCTGGACGCTCGGCGACGACGCCGCCGTGCTCGACGTCGTGACGAGCGCCAACGTCGCCTGCGGCTTCCACGCCGGCGACCCGCTCACCCTCCGCACGACGTGCCGGTATGCCGCCGAGCGGGGTGTCGTCGTCGGCGCGCAGGTGGCCTACCGCGACCTGGTCGGCTTCGGGCGCCGCTTCATGGACGTCCCTCCGGACGAGCTGACCGCCGACGTCATCTACCAGCTGGGCGCCCTCTCCGCGATCGCCCAGGTGGAGGGCACCGACGTCGCCTACGTGAAGCCGCACGGCGCCCTGTACAACGCGGTCGTCCACCACGAGGCGCAGGCCCGGGCGCTCGTCGACGCCGTCGTGGCCGTCGACACGTCGCTGCCCGTCCTCGGCCTGCCCGGCAGCCTCGTGCTCGAGCTCGCGTCGGACGCGGGGCTGCGCGCCGTCACCGAGGCGTTCGCCGACCGCGGGTACACGCCGGACGGCCGTCTCGTCCCGCGGACCGAGCCCGGAGCCGTGCTCCACGACCCGGGGGAGGTGGCCGCCCGCGTCGTGCGGCTCGGGCAGGAGGGCCTCGTGACCGCCGTCGACGGCACTGACGTCGAGGTGCGGGCCGAGTCGGTGTGCATCCACGGCGACACCCCCGGCGCGGTGGCGATGGCGCGGGCCGTGCGCGCTGCGCTCGAGCAGTCCGGCGTCGAGATCCGCCCCTTCGCGGGCTGAGCGTGGAGGCGAGGCTGCTGCCGATGGGCGGCGCAGCCCTGCTCGTCGAGGTGGCCGACACCGATGCCGCGCTCGCCCTGCGTGCCCAATTGGGGCCCCTCGCCGAGCGCGCCACAGGTGTGTGGGAGGCCGTCGACCACCTCGTGGCCGGGGCGCGCACCGTCCTCGTCGTGCTCCGGGACCCCGGGCGGCGGTCGGACGTCGGCCGGGAGTGCCTCGACGAGGCGACCCGCCTGACCGTGGCGGTCGCCTCGCCGGCCGACGCGGCTGAGGTCGTGATCGAGGTCCTCGTGCGCTACGACGGGCCCGACCTCGACGAGGTTGCCCACCTCACCGGACTGACCCGCGACGAGGTGGTCCGCGCCCACACCGGCACGACGTGGCGGGTCGGGTTCGGGGGCTTCGCACCCGGCTTCGCCTACCTCGTCGACGGCGACCCGCGCCTGCACGTGCCGCGTCGCGGCGAGCCACGCACACGTGTCCCAGCCGGATCCGTCGCTCTCGCAGGCGATTTCAGTGGCATCTACCCCCAGGACTCCCCCGGCGGGTGGCAGCTCATCGGCACGACCGACGCCGTGCTGTGGGACGTCGACCGCGACCCGCCCGCGCTGCTCGCGCCGGGCACGTCGGTCCGCTTCGTCGACGCCGACCAGACCTCCTCGAGTAGCAACCTGGCACCTGCCGCCCCACCCGTCACGGGGATGGGTGGGACGACGGGGCCACTCGACTCCGGGGGGTCTCGGGTGGGAGGGGACATCGGGCAGCGGGGGCTCGAGGTGCTGGCCACCGGGCCGCTCACCCTCGTCGAGGACCTCGGCCGCCCGGGCCTCGCCGACGCGGGGGTGGGCCGTTCCGGGGCGGCCGACCCGACGGCATACCTCCTCGGTCTGCGGCTCGTCGGGCACCTGCTCGACCCCCACGAGCCGAGCGAGCCGGCGCCCGCGTCCCTGGAGGTCACCCTGGGCGGGCTCTCGGTGCGCGCCCACGGTGACCTGCTCGTCGCGCTCACCGGCGCGCCCTGCCCCGCTGACGTCGACGGACGGCCGGTCCCGCACGGCGCCCCCGTCGCGCTGGTCGACGGGGCCGTGCTCACCCTCGGGGTGCCTGCTGCCGGCCTGCGCACATGGCTCGCGGTGCGTGGCGGCGTCACGGTCACGCCGGTGCTGGGCTCACGCGCAACCGACACCCTGGCGCGCGTGGGTCCGCCGCTGCCTGGCGCCGGTGACCTGCTCCCGATCGGGCCGCCACCGGCGACGTTCCCCGTCGTCGAGGTGGCACCGCAACCGAACCTCACCGACGGCGAGGTGGTGCTCGACGTCGGGCCCGGCCCCCGTGCCGGCTGGTGCGACCTCACCGGCGTCGACGAGACCTCCTGGGCGGTCTCCTCGCGCAGCAACCGGGTGGGAATTCGCTTGGAGGGCAACACGATCCAACGATTGCCCGCGTATGCTGACCGCGAGCTCCCGAGCGAGGGGATGGTCCCCGGGGCGGTGCAGGTGCCCCCCGGTGGCGAGCCCGTCGTCTTCCTCGCCGACCATCCCGTGACCGGCGGCTACCCCGTCGTCGCCGTGCTCACCTCACGAGCCATCGCGCTCGCCGCGCAGCTGCGCCCCGGCCAGCGGGTGCGGCTGCGGTGGTCGCGCGGGGACTGAACCCTCAGGCGCTGCGTGCCCCGGTCCCGGTGTCCGGCTCTCGCCGCACTCCGGAGCGCCAGAACGACATCTGCTCGGCGGCCTCCGGGGCGATGACCGTTGTCGGGCGCGCGACGGGCAGGGCCGGCACCGCGGGACGCACCGGGAGGATCATCGCGACGTCCGCACCGCCCCACGCGGACACCCCGAGCTGGACCCACCCGCCGCGTCGCGTCGCGACATCACGCACGAGGGACAGGCCGAGCCCGGTCTGGGAGAGGTCGTCACGCACCCCGTCGAGCACGCCGCCCAGGAGATCCTGACCGGCGGCCGAGCGCAGCATCTCGGTGGTGAAGCCGCGCCCCGAGTCGGCCACCCCGAGAGCGATGGCGTCGCGCATCGGTCGGGCGTAGAGCAGCACGGTGTCGTCGTCGTGCGCGGTGTAGCGCAAGGCGTTCTCGATGAGGGTGTCGAGGCAGGCCCGCAGCCGCTCGCTCGAGCAGTGGAGCGTGAGCGCCGACGACTCGACCTTCCAGTTCCGCTGGGCGACCGCCGACCACCGCTCGGCCGTCTGGTGGAGCACCGAGTCGAGCTCGACCTCGGTGACCTCGAGATCGGACCCGACGCGCATGCTCCGCACGAGCCGCTCGCACACGCGGGTGAGCCGCTCGAGCTCCTCGTCGACGACCTGGAGGTCGGCGAGGTCCTCACCGGGCGGGGTCCGGTCCATGAGCATCTCGAGGTAGCCGCGGGAGATCATGAGCGGTGACCGCATCTCGTGCGACGTGCGCAGCGTGAGCAGCTCACGCATCGTCGAGTCGGCGCGCTCCCGGGCCGCGTTGACCGTGAGATCCGAGAGCGCCTGCTGACGACGGCGCACGTGCCAGATCATGAGGGCCATGAGCAGGAGCATGAGCGGGATCTCGGTGGTCTCCTGCCACTCGAGGACGTTCGTCATGACGCGGTAGACGAGGATCGCGCCGGTCACGAAGGTGAAGACGCCGAGGCCGACCCACGTGGACCGCGGGCTCCACTGCTCGAGTCCGAAGCAGAGCGCGAAGGCCGCCCAGGCGATGTGGTACGGCACGGTCTCGCTGCCCGGCAGCGCGATCATCGCGGCCGAGCAGAGCGCCGCGATGACACTCCAGACGAGGACCATCCGGTGCCGTCCCATCAGGCGTCCTCGTAGAGCCCGTACCCGACGCCGCGCAGCGTCTCGACCGGGATGTCCTGGCCGAGCTTGGCGCGGAGCCTGCCGACGCACACCTCGACGACGTTGCTGCCCGGGTCGAAGTCGAGGTGCCAGACGTCGTGGAGCAGCTCCTCCTTGTGGCACACCTGGCCGGCGCGCCGCATGAGGTGTGCGAGCAGGCTCAGCTCGCGCTCGGTGAGGGCGGCGCTGCGCGCCCTGAACGTCGCCCGGCGGCGCCCGACGTCGAGGCGTATGCCGGCCACCTCGAGGAAGCCGTCGTCAGCGGGAGCGCGCGCCGCCCCGACGTTGCGTCGGACGCGAGCCATGAGCTCGGTCAGGCTGAATGGCTTGGACACGACGTCGACGGCTCCGCGGTCGAGCGCCTCGACCCGGGCTCCCACGTCGGTGACGCCCGACAGCACGATCACCGGCGTCGTCTGCTTGCGCTCCTTGATCGCGTTGAGCACGGCCAGGCCGTTGAGCCCGGGCATCACGAGGTCGAGCACGACGAGATCGACGTCCCTCGACGCGAGCCGGTCTATCGCGGCGTTGGCCGAGGCAGCGGTCACCACCGAGTGTCCTTGGGACGACAACGACTTCGCCAGCAACGTGCGCACGCGTTCCTCGTCGTCGACCACCATGACAGTTGCCATGAAAGTCCCCCCTCCCCGATCTGTCGCCAAGTATGGATCCGAGCGTGTGACGGCGGAGTGGGAAAGGTCACAGAGCTGGGAAATCCGTGGTCGAGACCCGGATCTATCAGCGCAAATCGGGCGCCAACATGACAGGAACATGACGGCGGGCTGGCAACGGCATGACGGGTCCCTGAGCCGAGACCAACCCCGTCGATGACAGTTGCCTGAGCCGTCGACCCATCTCGGCAGAGCGCCATGACGGCGCGTGCGACGTTCTCGGGACGACGGGCTCGCACCGAGCCCTGCAGAGCATCACGTGGGGGTTGCCGTGGACATGCCAAGGCTGCGTAGGCGTTGCGTCCCGATCATCGCCGGACTGACCGCACTCGCGATCGCGGGGGTGGCCCAGGTCGGTGGACCGCTGGCTGCAGCGGCAGCCGCGCCGAGACCGGCGGTCGCGCCCGCGGCGCCCGCCGCGGCAAAGACGGCGGCACCGGCGGTGACCACCCCGACGGGTGGACCCTGCCCGTCGACCACCGCGTCAGGCAAGGGCTGCATCACGCTGACGGTGGCGAGCGCACGCTCGGTCGGCAAGGGCGAGGGCTTCATCCACCAGGGCGACCCCGTCACGGCCTACCAGTGGATGGTCAACGAGGACAGCACCGGCGACCCGGGCACGGCTGACGCGCCGCTCCTCGACCGGTGCCTGCCGTCGCGGGCGCCCGGCGGCAGCACGAAGCCGGCCAACCCGCAGGCGGGCGACCCGACCGAGCCCTATGCCGACAGCTGCCCGTGGCCGTCGGTGCGGCCCACGTCCGGACACTCGAAGATCGTCGCGCAGGGCTCCGAGGCCGACCTCGACTCCGCGAAGGTCCTCGAGGGTCTGGCTCCCGGCAAGTACCTCATCTCCGTCACGGCCGACGGCTACAAGATCGACGGCGCGCACTTCACCGTCACGGCGGGGCTCAAGGGCCTCGTCGACGTCAGGATGCAGCCGCTGCCCCTGCCGCTCGCCACGATCAAGATCCAGGTCTTCAACGACAACGTCCCCGCGGACGGCACCTACGAGGCCGACGCCGAGCGAGGGCTGTCGGGCTTCACCGGCAACCTCTCCGACGTGCTCGGGCCGGTGACCGTCGACTACTACGGCAACGCCCTGTGCACTGCCTACCTGCACGACGCTGCCGGCCGGATCCGCTTCAGCGCCGGCAAGCCGCTCGTCGACACGACCCGCTCCACCGGCAAGTGCACGAGCGACGCCTCGGGCGTCATCACCATCCCCAACCTCGGCCCGAACCGTTACGGCGCCACCGTGTCCCCGCCTGCCAGCCAGACGGGCTGGGTCCAGACGACGACCCTCGAGGGCGGGCACGACCACGACATCTGGGTGCAGGAGGGTGACACCGGCCTCGACACCGAGTTCATCAAGGGCGCGGAGCCCGTGCCGGCGACCCAGTTCGGCTTCGTCCGCGTCAAGGCCATGCCCAGGTCCACCGCGACCGGTGAGGTCAAGGGCGTCGCCGTCGCCGGCCTGCCCTACGTCGGTGGCCAGAACGGCCAGGTCGTCCCCGAGACCGGCTGGGCCGGCTCGAAGTATGCCGGCCCGATCGCGTCACCGTGGGTGGCGCTCTCGGACCTCACCGGTGGGGACGCGGCCGTCTACGTCGGGCGGGGCGCGGCCAACGGCTCCTTCGACATCAAGAACGTCCCTGACGGCACCTACCAGCTGACCCTCTGGGACGACGCGCAGGACTACATCCTCTGGAGCTTCAACGTCGAGGTGTCCGGCGGCGACCTCGTCGACGTCGGCAACAAGATGCTCGTCGGCTGGTTCACGCACGTGCGCGGCACCGTCTTCGTCGACGACAACGGCAACGGCAAGCGCGACCCGGGCGAGGCTCCGGTCCCCGGCTTCACGCTGACCGTCCGCGAGCGGGACAACTCGCTCATGGACCAGTACACGAACCTCGTCAACACCGGCGACGACGGCGTCTACGACATCAAGGAGGGGTACCCGCTCAGCAAGTGGCTCGTCCTCGAGGCGTTCAACACCCGCTACCGGACCACCGGCGTGACCTACCAGGCGGACAACGAGGACTCCCCGACGACCATCCTCGGCGGGCTCGTCGACATCGACTTCCTGCCCGTCATCGGCCTCTCGGGCCGCATCGACTGGGGCGTCGAGCCGTACGCGACGAACG
Source organism: Terrabacter sp. 2TAF16 (assembly GCF_052115065.1). NCBI lineage: Bacteria > Bacillati > Actinomycetota > Actinomycetes > Micrococcales > Intrasporangiaceae > Terrabacter > Terrabacter sp. 2TAF16. The sequence continues at coordinate 58,010 of NZ_JBFRFZ010000004.1, read as the reverse complement.
AGAACGGCGGCATCGCCGCCACCGTGTCGTACGACGTGACGCGCAACGAGCTCGACCCGGCCGACGCCGTGAGCGAGGACTACCAGCCGGGCATCCCCGACGTGAACGTCCACGTCTACGCCTCCGTGCCCTGCACGGCCGCGACGGCCGAGGAGAAGGCGAACGCGTGCCGCCAGGGCAAGGCGATCGTGCCGCTGTCGGTGCCCAACCCGGCCCACGAGACCGACCCGACCGCCCCGGCGACCATCGCGAACCCCGATCCCGAGCGCGGCGCGCTCGTCAAGGGCGCCGAGGTGCAGGACCACTACCCGAGCGAGGAGTGGGCCCCGCCGCGGGGCTGCACCGCTCGCCAGTGGGACGGCACCGAGCTGACCGACCAGCTCGCCCTGCCCGAGTCCGGGCCCGACGCGAACAACCTCTGCGTCGAGGCGCCGATGATGGGAGTGCAGGTCGGTCCGTCCGACAACACCCCCGGCGCCGCCGGCCAGACGGTCAACGGCAACTACGGCTTCGGCGGCCTCGACGCCGGTGACTACATCGTCGCCGTGGACGTGCCGAAGGACCCGGTCGACGGCAAGCCGATGTACCAGGTCACCCGTGAGGAGGACGTCAACGTCTTCGACGGAGACACCTACCTCTCCCAGGAGAACTTCCCGCCGACCGTGGCCGAGGCGGCCTCCGACGGCCCCGGCACCGGCAACGACCCGCTGCCCCCGACCCAGCCCCCGTCGCAGGGAGCCGGCATCATCTCGGGCTGCGCGGGCGCCCTCCACACCGTGCGCGTCACGAACCCGGCCTTCCTCGACGGCGGCGGCAGCCCCTTCGAGGGCCAGGACCGGCCCCTGTGCGACTCGAAGCTCATCACCGTCCGCAGCGGCCAGACCGTCGCCCCGAACTTCAACCTCTACACGCCCGTCCCGATCCCCACGCACTTCTGGGGCCTGACGATCAACGACCTCGGCCTGTCCCTCGACAAGCGGAGCGCCAACTACGGCGAGGCCCAGGGCCTGCCCAACGTCCCCGTCGGCCTCTACGACTGGAGCGGCCGTCTCGTCGACACGACGCACACCGACTTCAACGGCTTCTACGAGGCCCTCGAGCCCTCGACCGGGACGTACAACTGCCCGGTCCCGGCCGGTCCCTGCCCGAACATGTATCGCTTCACGGGCAACGACCCCGGAGGACCGGGTGACCCGAACCCGGACTACAACCCGGCCTACCGGACGATCAGCACGAACTTCCAGGGCTGGCCCGGTCTCTACACCGTGACCGACACGGCGCCCACCCAGGCCGCCGCGACGGTGCTCGCGCCCGGGACCACCGCGTCGAACCCGGCGCGCTGCAACCTCGGCACGACGGACCCGCAGCTGCTCGCCGTGAGCCGGCCGTATGTGCGTCCCTCGTCGGCGGCCGCCGACCGCACCGTGACCATCACGGGCACGGGCTTCGGGGCGACCCGTGGAACCGGCACCGTGACGCTGACGAACAGCGCCGGCACGAACGTCCCCGTGACGACGTACGGGCCGTGGTCCGACACGAGCATCACCTTCACCGTCCCGTCCTTCACGGCGACGGCCACGGCCGCCCGCGGCCCCCTCAAGGTCAGCGTCACGAACGCGGCGAAGCGCTCGACGTACAACGGCCTGACCGTCTGGAACCTCGCGGCGGCCCCCGCCTCGGGAGCCTCGACGACCTACAACCCGAACGTCGTCGAGGTGGGCCCCCACAAGCCGTACGCCACCGTCCAGGCCGCGCTCGAGGCGGCCACGCCGTCCTCGACGAGGCGGCACTGGCTCGTCGTCGTGTGGCCGGGCGCCACGACCGCGCTCAACCCGCGCGGTGAGTACAACGAGAACCTCCTCGTCCACCACCGCGTCGCCATCCAGGGCGTCGGCCCGGGCGGCTTCACGACCAACGCCGACGGCTCCCAGCGGTGGGTGCCCGGCTCGATCATCGACGGGTCCGGCTTCAGCCCCGACCTGCCCGGTGGCACGGCGTGGATCACCCGACTCGGCACGCTGACCTACAGCGGCGAGCTCGACGTGCCCGACGCCGCGACGATCACCGTGCTCGACGACCCGCGTGCCCCCGTCAACGACCCGTCCTTCCCTGTCGCCATCGACGGGCTGCAGGTCACCGGCGGCGCCCAGTCCGACTTCCCCGGCAACGTCAACGTGCTGACCGGCGGCGTCACGACGCCGTACGGCGCGTCGGGTGCGCTCGTCACCCAGGGTGGCGGCATCTACCTGCACAACAACAACCGCAGTGTGCGCATCACCGACAACGTCATCGTCGGCAACAGCGGCAGCTACGGCGGCGGCATCCGCGTGGGCACGCCCTACACCGGCGACAACCGCAACTACGACACCCTCATCGCCGACAACCAGGTGCTCAACAACGGCGGGACCAACCTCGCCGGCGGCATCGGGCTCTTCACCGGCAGCGACGGCTACAAGGTGCAGCACAACGCCATCTGCGGCAACTTCTCCGCGGAGTACGGCGGCGCGATGACGGCCTTCGGCTACATGTCGAACACGGGTGGCAGCGACGGCGGCACCATCACCGGCAACACCATCTGGTTCAACAGCTCCTACGACGAGGGTGGCGCCGTGATGCTCGCAGGCGAGCTGCCGTCGAGCCCCAGCGGCCTCAGCCCCGGCACGGGCGAGGCGACGATCGACGCCAACGTCATCGACGCCAACCTCGCGAGTGACGACGGCGGCGGGATCCGACTGCTCCAGGTGGCCGGCACGCACGTCACCCGGTCCGACCCGCAGCCGATCACCATCACGAACAACACGGTCACCAACAACGTGTCGGCCCACGAGGGCGGCGGCATCGCCCTCGACGACGCGCCGTTCGTCAACCTCGTCGACAACACCGTCGCGGGCAACATGACGACGGCGACCGCGGTCACCTCGGACGGTCTCCCGGCCCCGGCAGGCCTCGCGACCGGGCCGAACAGCGACCCGCTCATGGCGAGGCTCAACAGCGGCGGCCCAGGTGCCTTCGCGATCGTCAAGGTCACCGGCCAGTCGACGTTCAGCAAGCCGGTGCTCCTCGACAACGTCTTCAACGACAACCGTGCCGGCACCTACGTCGGCGGCTACGTCTACGGCATCGGTGGCACCCTGCCCGACGGTGCGACCAACTCGGTCGACACCTGGGACATGGCGGTCGTCGGCGGGCCGGGCACGCTCCACCCGGTGGGTGGCGTCATCCAGACGACGACGGGCACCGACGGCGGAGTGGGCGTCACCGTCAGTGACACCCCCGGGTTCAAGGACCCGACGCCCGACCTCACGGTCACCGTCCTGGCCGCACGCACCTTCCCGGCCTTCCGGGAGGCGGCCATCGTCACGGCCCTGCTGCCCCCGCGCCTGCGGGCGGACTACCACCTCTCGGGGACGGCAGCCACGGCATACGCCAAGGGACGCGGGACGACGACCGTCACCTACGGCACCCAGACGGTCATCCGGACCACTGTCCCGTGGACCGCGACCGTCAAGGCCGCAGCGCGCGACATCGACAACCAGGCGAGGCCGACCGGATCCGGGACTGCCGCACGGTACGACTCCGGCTCCGACCAGTACTACCCGTAACCCCCAGTCCGGCCCCCGGGGCACCCCAGTCACTCCCACTGGATCCCCCGGGCCCCGGGGGCCAACCCACTCACCACCCGTCCGGCCCAGGAGCCGGACCGACCTCAGGAGCACCTCATGACCGACGAATCACGCTCAGACGCCGCACGGCGCACGGCGGGCTCAGGTCTCGGCCGGCGAGCCGTCATGCTCGGTGGGGCGGGCGCCGTGGGCAGCGTCTTCCTCGGCACGCGCCTCAGCTTCGGACAGCAGGCCGCCCGCCCGACCGTCGTGCAGGCCGCCGCAACCGGCCCCGCCAAGACGGTGCACCTGGCCGGCACCGACGGCTGGGTCAGCATGCCGGCCGGTTCGCCCGACGACCTGCCCTTCTTCCCGGACTCGCTCGCGCCGTCGCCCTTCGACACGTACGTCTTCGGCTTCCGTGACGTCACGGGGATGTCGGCGACGCAGGTGGCGGCCACGCGCGGCAAGGCGCAGATCTCGGCGCCCATGCTCGCCTTCGACGAGCAGGACGAGGTGACGATCACGCTGTCCAACCTCGGACTCGTCATGCGGCCCGACCTCTTCGACGGCCACACGCTGCACTGGCACGGCTTCGTCAACGCCATCCCGCTCTTCGACGGCGTGCCGGAGCTCTCCCTCGCCGTGCCGATCGGGCGCGACCTGTCCTACTTCTACCGCCCTCGCGACGCCGGCACGTACATGTACCACTGCCACTTCGAGGACGTCGAGCACGTGCAGATGGGCATGACCGGCATGGTCTTCGTGCGGCCGAAGCAGAACGGCACGCGCGTTGGCACGGTTCCCGTCGGCAAACGTCTCACGTACGCGTACAACGACGGCGACGGCAGCACGCGCTACGACCGCGAGTTCGCCTTCATGATCACCGAGCTGTGGTCGGCCGCCCACTACCGCGACGCCCACATCCAGGTCAGCGACTGGACCGACTACGCGCCCAGCTTCTGGCTGCTCAACGGCCGCGGCTACCCCGACACCATCGCGCCAGGGGGCAACCCGACGTCGACGGCGGCGGGCCGGCTGCAGTACCAGCCGATCAGCTCTCTCATCACCTGCAACGTCAACGAGACGGTGCTGCTGCGAATGTCGAACCTCGGCTACCAGAACCACGCCCTGACGCTCGACAACGTCGACATGCAGGTCATCGCCAAGGACGCGACCCTGCTCCGCGGTCGCGACGGCTACACGAACTACCTCGAGACCAACACCGTCGACGTGGGGCCCGGCGAGAGCCGGGATGTGCTCGTCACACCCCACCAGCCCGGCGAGTACCTGCTCTACGACCGCAACTACGCCTATCTGGGCAACGGCGGGGGACCCGGCTGGGGCGGCATGATGACCGTCCTCCGCGTCGGCGCGCCCGGCACCTACGGGCCCCAGACCCAGCCCAACACCTGACGAGCCGACGGAGGACGATCATGCGACTCAACCGATCACGACGCCACCCGGGCGACGCGGCGAGTGCCGCGCGCACCCGACGGCGCACGGGCATCCTCGCGGCCGTCGGCGCCCTCGTCGCCGCCGTGGCCGTCGGCTCGACCGCCGGTGCCCAGGCCGCGACGTCCGAGGGGCTGCTCTGCCAGACGGACCCGCAGCAGACCTTCTCGCTCACCGCGCGGCCGGGCTACGTGTCGACGCCGGACGGCAACTCGATCTACATGTGGGGCTACGGGATGAGCTCCGGACAGTTCCAGCTGCCCGGGCCGGTCCTCTGCGTCACGTCGGGCCAGCCGGTCACCGTCATCCTGCACAACGACCTGCCGGAGGCGACCTCGATCCTCTTCCCGGGCCAGAAGGCGGTCAAGGCGAACGGCAACCCGGCCCAGCCCCAGTTCGACGCCCCCGCTCCGGCCGGCTCCCTCACCTCGATGGTCCAGCCGGCCGGTGCCTCTGGCGGCTCCGTCACGTACACCTTCACGGCGGGCTCGCCCGGGACGTACCTGTACTCGAGCGGCACCGACGTGACGAAGCAGCAGCAGATGGGCCTCTACGGAGCGCTCGTCGTGCGCCCCGCCGGGGCGGCTGGGCAGGTCAACGCCCGCGCCGACTCGGCCTTCAACCCACAGCACGAGTACGTCTTCCTCCTCTCGGAGATCGACCCCGAGGTGCACCTGGCCGTCGAGCGCTCGCAGCCGGTCGACTGGAGCGCCTACAACGCGCGCTACTACCTCATCAACGGCCGCAGCATGCCCGACACCCTGGCGCCCAACAACGCCTCGTGGCTGCCGAGCCAGCCCTACGGCGCCCTCGTGCACATCAAGCCGTACGACCCGACCAGCAACCCGCTCCCCGCGGTCATCCGCTACCTCAACGCGGGACGCGGCAACTACCCCTTCCACCCGCACGGGAGTGACGAACGCGTCGTCAACAAGGACGGCCATGCCCTCCAGGGCACGAGCACCACTGCGCCACAGGATCTCTCGTACCTCAAGTACGACATCGACGTCATGCCCGGCCAGACCGTCGACGCGCTGATGGACTGGCGCGACGTCGAGCACTGGAACGCGACGACGAACCCGATCCCGACGCAGCTGCCCGTCATCACCGACCAGCTGCTCGTGGGCGCCGACACGTGGTTCAGCGAGAGCCCCTACCTCGGCAACAAGGGCACCTTCCCGTCGAACATCACCGTGAACAACGAGTGCGGCGAGTACTACCACGTGGCCCACAGCCACGCGCTCCAGCAGGCGACCAACTACGGCGCAGCCTTCGGCGGCATGATGACGGTCTTCCGCATCGACCCGCCCGCCGGCTGCCCGACGAGCTGAGGACGACAACGATGACCTCTCGACCCAGCCTCCGGCACCGCCTCGGCGTCTCCGCCGTCGCCGCCGCGCTCGCGACCGTCCCCTTCGCCGCCACGACTGCGTATGCCGTCTCGCCGGCCTCCGTGGCCACGTCGGCCTCCGCGGTCGGCTCCTCCGTCACCACGGCTGTCGCACCCGCGGTTGCGCCGGCGGCGCCGGTCGGCAAGCTGACCCCGAACACGCCCGGCTGCACCGTCACGCCGGCGTCCGCGCCTGACCCGGAGATCGTCGCGTGCGACCTCTGGGCCAAGCCCGGCACGAACCAGGTTCTCGGACAACCGATCCCGATCTGGGGCTACTCGACGACCTCGGCCGGTGCGGCCACCGCGCCCGGCCCGGCCATCATCGCCCGCCAGGGCGACCGGGTCGTGCTGACGCTGCACAACGGCCTCGACGAGCCGACCTCGCTCGCCCTGCCCGGGCAGCCCGCGGCGTCCATCACCGAGGGGCTGCCCAGCGCAGCCGCGACGACGGGCATCGCGCCGGGAGCCACCGCACGCTACGTCTTCACCGCCGGCCGGCCCGGCACGTTCCTCTACGAGGCCGGCCACACCTCGGGCGGAGCCCGTCAGGTGGCGATGGGTCTTGCCGGTGCGCTCGTCGTCCTCGGCGACGGCACGGCATACGGCCAGGCGTACAACGACGAGGCGGTGCTCGTGCTCAGCGAGATCGACCCCGCCCTCAACGCGCACCCGACCACCTTCGACATGCGCGAGTTCCACCCGGCCTACCGGCTCATCAACGGCAAACCCTTCCCGTCGAGTGACCCCGTGCCGACCGACCAGGGCCACACCGTGCTGCTGCGCTACGTCAACGTCGGGTCCGAGCTGCACTCGATGAGCACGCTCGGCGCCGACCAGGTGGTGCTGTCGCACGACGGGCACGGCCTCGCGTTCCCGGAGCCGTCCGTCGTCGTGCCGGTCGACCCCGGCGTCAGCGTCGATGCGCTCGTCACCGTGCCCACCGGACCCGAGTCGAAGGTCGCGGTCTACGAGTCCTCGGCTCGTCTCGACAACGCCGGCCAGAGCACGAACGACCCCCTGTCGGTGGCCTTCGGCGGGATGATGACCTTCTTGGACACGAACGCCCCCGCGCCCTCGAGCGACGGCGTCGGCCCTGTCTCGACCGGCATCAAGGCAGACCCGAACCCGTCGGATGCCACCGGCCCCGTCACCATCACCGCGACGGTGAGTGACGCGACCACGGGTCACGGCACCGTCAGCCAGGCCGAGTTCGTCGTCGACGACGCGGTCACCGTCGGTGTCGGCAGCGGCGTCCCGATGACCGGGACCTGGGGGGTCGAGACCACCACGGTCACCGGCACGATCCCGGCCGTGGCGAGCGCCGCAGACTGCGGGGCGCCCGTGCCTCCCGTCGACCTGCACTGCCTGACGTCGACGAAGCACACGGTGTTCGTGCGCGGTCTCGACGCCGCCGGCAACTGGGGCGTCGTCGGGTCGGTGATCCTCAACGTCGCCAAGTCCGGCCCGCAGACCGTCGCACTCTCGGTGAGCCCGTCGCCCGCCAGCGGCAAGGGCACCGTCACGGTCAACGCGACCGGTGACGACACCGCGGCCGGGGGCACGATCACCGGAGCCGAGTACTTCCTCGGTGCGGCCGCCGGCGCCAACGGCACCGGCCACGCGATGACCCTCAACCGGGTCGCGACGAAGGTCGCCGAGACCGGGACCATCCCGGCCGCGGACGTCCTCGCGCTCGGCGAGGGGACCGCGCAGGTGTGGGTCCACAGCCGCAACTCCCAGAACATCTGGGGCCCGGCCGTGCCCGTCGACCTCACCGTCGACCTCACCGCGCCGGCCGTCAACGCCGCCACCGTCGGGCCCAACCCGACCAATGCGGTGCTCAGCTCGAAGTCCTACCCCGGCTACCTCGTGATCTCTGCCGAGCTGCAGGACCGCGACGCCGGCAACGGGCTCCAGAGCCCGGTGCTCGCCGGCGAGGCCTTCGTCGACCCGACGAGCACGACCCCGACCTTCGGCAAGGGCCTCAGTCTCATCGCCGTCGACGGCGCGTTCGACTCGCCGACGGAGCAGGTCTACGGCCTCATCCCGCTGACCCAGGTTAAGGCGATGACGCCGGGCGAGCACAAGGTCTACGTGCACGGCAAGGACGCCGCCGGCAACTGGGGCAGCCTCACCGCGAGCAACGCCCTCGTGCGCCTCTTCGTCGACAAGACGGCACCGGTGCTCGGCGCCGTGACGGCCTCGCCGAACCCGACCAACGGCTCGGCCACGGTCACGCTCGCCGCGCCGGTGACGGAGGCCCCGGTCGCGACCTACGTCGGGCCGCGCTTCCAGGGCGCCGAGTTCTGGACCGGCACGACCGACCCCGGCGCCGGCAAGGCGACGCGGGTCCAGGTGACCGACTCGGGGAGCGGCGTCACCGCGGCGATCCCGCTGGCCGGCATCCAGCAGGGCACCGTCTCGTTCAACCTCCGCGTCCAGGACGCGGCGGGCAACTGGAGCAACGCGTCCTCGGTCACGGTCCAGGTGACCCGACCCAACGCGATCTTCAGCGACACGTTCAACTCGCTGTCGAGCTGGTCGGCACGCAACGGTGCGGTCTCGACGAGCCTGGTTGCCGGCATACCGACCGTCACCGGCAACTACGGCATGGTCGCAACAGGCTCGGGCACCCCTGCGTACGTCACCGACAACACACCGTCGGCCGAGACGACCTACCGCGCGCAGTTCTCCTTCAACGCCAACACGCTCTCGTCGGGCAACGGCACGACGACGTGGCTCACGGTGTTCGAGGGTCGCAGCGCCACGGGTCAGTCGTTCGCGCTGCAGTACCACCGCGGCGGCGCGGGGGCGGTGACGCTCCGCACCGTGATGAACCGCGCTGCGTTCGGCGCCACGACGAGCAACGCGCTCAGCCTCGCCACGGGCGCACACACGATCCGCGTGGACTGGGTGCAGGGGACGGGCGGGTCGCTGACCCTCCGCGTCGACGGCACCCTGCGTGACACCCGGAGCGGAAACAACACCGGCACGGCCCTGCAGATCGAGACGGCTCGTCTCGGGGTCATCGCCGGCACCACGTCGACCACGGCGGGCACGGCCTGGTTCGACAGCTTCGTCTCCACCCGGAACAGCATCCCCTGATCCGGTCCCACCTCGTGCCGGGGTCACCTGCCCGTGACCCCGGCCGGCAGCATCGGAGGGCAGTCCGAATGAGCACCACCACAGCAGTTCCGCCGGTCCAGCCGGCCGGTCCCTCCGGCCCCGCCGCCCCGTCCACCCGGACGGGTCGGCAGGGTCGGGCCAGGGTCGCGCTCGCCGTCGTCGCCGTCCTCGTCGTCGCGGTCCTCGGTCTCCTCGGGGCCCGTGCGCTGCGAGGCGGCGACGACCCGGGGCGACCGGTCCCGCACTCCGCCGCGATGGAGACGGCCCTCGGCGTCCGCATCTCGCGGGTCGCGGTCGTCGGCGACGGTGGCCTCGTCACCGTCAGCTACGTCGTCCTCGACGTGGACAAGGCGAGCCGCTTCCAGGCCGATGTCAGGCACCCACCGGTGCTGCGCAGCGAGTCCCGCGACGGTTCGACGAACCGCGTCTCGGTCATGCGTCAGGGGCACATCAACCGCGCGGGCGCGACGTACTACTTCGTCTACCAGAACACCGGGGGCGCGCTCCGCGCCGGTGAGGACGTGACGATCGAGTACGGCGGCCTCCGCCTCGAGCACGTCCCGGTGCTCTGATGGGCCTGGTGGGACTGCGACGGGCCCTGCTGGCCCTCGCGGTGACGCTCGGCACGGCCCTGCTCGTCGCTCTCGGCGCCGGCCCCGCCTCGGCCCACGCCTACCTCGCGTCGAGCAACCCGGCCGACGGGGCCAGCCTCGCGGCCGCCCCACGCACCATCGAGCTGCGCTTCACCGAGCACGTCGTCCTCGCCTCGACCGAGATCGTCGTCACCGAGCCGGACGGCCACCGCGTGGCGCCGACGGCGATGACGCTCGTCGAGAGCGACGAGGACCAGGAGGCCCCGGCGACGGTCGTGGCCACGATCCCCGCGCTCGGCGTCGGCGCCTACCACGTGTCCTGGCGGACCCTGTCGAGCGACGACCTCCACGAGTCCGCGGGCATCTTCGCCTTCGGCGTGCAGAGCGAGGTGCAGGCGGCCGGTCCGAGCGAGACGAACCCGGACCTCTTCGAGCTCGTCGGCCGGTGGGCCGTCCTCGCGGGGATCGGGGCCGGGCTCGGCGCCGTCGTCGTCGGGCGCCTGCTGCGCCGCGTGCCGGAGGCGACGAGTGGTATGCCGCGGGCCTGGCTGCGCCGTCAGGCGTTCCGTCTCCTCGTCGTCGGGGCGACCGCGGCCCTGGCGGTTGCGCTCGTCGATCTCGTCCGCTTCGGCGGCGGGGCCTTGACCCCCGGCTACGTGCTGCGGTGGGGGCTGCGCGAGGTGGCCCTGCTCGGAGCGGCGCTCGCCCTCCGACCCGCCCGGCCGGCACCGGGGAGGGTGTCGCGCGACCTCGCAGCCACGACCGCGCTCGTCGGCGCGGGTCTGCTCACCGTGAGCATCGGTCACTTCGGGGTCCGCGGCGGCCCGACGTGGGTCGTCACCTCGACGGCGCACCTCGTCGCCGCCCTCCTGTGGGCGGGCTCGGTGGCCGCCCTCGCGCTGCTCGGCGTGCGCCCCGCGCGGCTGGGACTCTCCCGTTCGGACGTCCGCGCGGTCCTGCGGGGCTTCCGCACTCCCGCGACGGTCTCTGTCGTCGTCGTCGCCGTCACCGGTGTCTACCTCGCGAGCGACGTCGTCGTCTCGGTCGATGCCGTGCTGCTCACCACCTACGGTCGCGTCCTGCTGGCCAAGGTCGCCCTGGCCGGTCTCGTCGGTCTCGTCGCCCTCGCGACCACCCGTGCCCTGCACCCTCGGGGGTTGCAGGACGGTCGGGTCCGCCGGCGGCTCATCGCAGCGGAGGCCCTTGGACTGCTCGTCGTCGCCGCCCTCGGTGGTCTCCTCGCCACGGGGCAGCCCGCCGTCTCTCCCCGTCTCGTCAGCGCGCAGGCACCGAGCGTCATCGACGACCGACCGGTTGCCGACCTCCAGCAGACCGTCGCCCTGCGGCCGAACCGTCCCGGCGCCAGCGTGGCCCTCATCGACGTGCTCGACACCCGTCGCCCGTCCCCCGGGCCGGTCACGGGTGTCTCCCTCACGGTCCGCGGCGGTTCGTCCGGTGGTGTCGAGGCTCGTCCCGCCGCGGCCGAGGCCCCGGTGACGGCGACCGCCGTGACGCCGTCGCGCTGGTCGGCGGCGCTCGAGCTGCCGGCCGGTGGACCTGTCGACGTCGACGTCGTCGTGCACCGGCGCGGTCTCGACGACGTGCGCAGCACCGTGCACTGGGTCGTCGGCCCGAGCTCCTCAGACCCGGCCCCGGTCGTGTCGCGGGCGCCCGTCTCGGGGCTGCTGGCCTCGGCGTCCGCCGCGCTCGCCGTGGCCGCCGTGTTCGGGGCCGCCTGGCTGCTCTGGAGGCGCCGCCGCCGTCCGGCTCCGGCACCGAGTCGTACGCGCGCGGTGGCCGAGCACGGGGCCGCCCGGCCCGCGGCGTCCGCTGCCGGGCCCGCGGCGTCCGCCGGCCCCGGCAGCACCGACGCGGCTCAGGACGAGACCGGTGCTGTCGCCCCACGATCCGCCGCGAGTCGGTGACGGCCGTGGAGCCCTCCCGTCGCGACGAGTCGGGCCGGAGGGCAGGATGGCCCGTGGTCCTGTGGGACTCGGCGTTCGTCGCCGCGGTCGAGGATTTCGCGCTGTACTGGTGAGTGGGCGGCCACGCGCCCGAGGAAGGACACGGACATGTCAGGGGCGACCAGGCGACGACTGACCGCGGCACGAGCCGTGGCCGCCTCCGTCGTCGTGGCGACGGCCCTGGTCGGGTCCGCAGCCCGGGCCGTGGCCGACACCGCGCCGGCCGTGCCGACACCGACCCCGGCGCCCTTGCTCTCACCGCTGGTCCCGGGAGGCGCTGCGGCCACGTCCAGCAGTGATGGCTCGACGCCACCGGCGCCGCAGCTCTTCGACAGCGGGTTCGGCTCTGTCGCAGGCGATCTCGTGCTTCCCGTCTTCGACGAGATCCGCGTCGCGGCTGCGACCCTCGCGCAGGAGGCGCCTCCGGTCATCGCCGCGACCCTCGAGCCGGGGGGCGGGTCGAGCGCCAACCCCACACCGTGGCGACCCAAGGCGGTCATCAAGATCCCCGTCGTCGTCACCGTGCCGCCCAAGGGCGCCACGCGGCCGACCGCGCGCACCCAGGACGAGATCATCTGGGCGGCATACGCCTCCGCCGCGGAGCGGCAGCGTGCCTGCCACATCCCCGTCATGCTGCTCGCCGCCATCGGCGAGGTGGAGTCGTCCTCGCTCCGTGGCCGGACGCTCGACGCGTCGCACGACGCCGTCCCGCCGGTCCGGGGTCCGGCGCTCTCGGGCGGCTCCTTCTCGGCGATCCGCGACACTGACGGGGGCCGCTACGACGGCGACCCGGTCTGGGACCGCGCCGTCGGCCCGATGCAGTTCATCCCCGGCACGTGGCGCATCTGGGGCGCCGACGGCAACGGCGACGGCGTCAAGGACCCGCAGAACATCGAGGACGCGGCGCTCGCGGCCGCTAACTACCTCTGCGCCGGTGGTCGCGACCTCTCGCGCCCGGCCGACCTCACGGCGGCGGTGCTCTCCTACAACCACTCGCAGGCGTATCTCTCGACCGTGGTCGGCATCGTCCAGGCCGTCGACTCCGGCCAGCTCGCCGGCCCCTGACCGCGCCACCCCGTCAACCGTCGAAAGGCCACGAACCGGGACCCGGTTCGTGGCCTTTCGACCGTTGACGGGTCGCGAGGTGCCCGGCATTCCCACCGGTTCGGTGGGAAAGGGCCGCACTCTGGACCCGTTTGGGCGACGATAATCGATGGTTATACATTCGATTACATGACCGTCACCGACTCCGCGACCGGCACGGCCCCGGTGCGCCCCGGCACCCGCCCGCCCCGCGCCGGCCGCTCCAACGGGCAGTGGAAGGTCGACGGCGCCGAGCCGCTCAACGCCAACGAGACCTGGAAGCAGGAGGACGGCGGGCTCAACGTCCGCGAGCGGATCGAGCAGATCTACTCGCGCGAGGGCTTCGCCTCGATCCCGCCCCAGGACCTCTCGGGGCGCTTCCGCTGGTGGGGTCTCTACACGCAGCGCCGCCCCGGCATCGACGGCGGCCGCACCGCTCAGCTCGACGACACCGAGCTGTCCGACGAGTACTTCATGCTCCGCGTCCGCCTCGACGGCGGCGCGATCAGCCTCGCCCAGCTGCGCGTCCTCGCGGAGATCAGCCACGAGTTCGCCCGCGGCACCGCCGACATCAGCGACCGGCAGAACATCCAGTACCACTGGATCCGCGTCGAGGACGTCCCCGAGATCTGGCGTCGCCTCGAGGCGGTCGGTCTCCAGACGACCGAGGCGTGCGGCGACACCCCCCGCGTCATCCTCGGCAGCCCGCTCGCCGGGGTGGCGCAGGACGAGATCATCGACCCGACGCCCGTCATCGACGAGATCCTCGACCGCTACATCGGCGACCCCGAGCTCGCCAACCTGCCGCGCAAGTTCAAGTCGGCCATCACCGGCCACCCGAGCCTCGACGTCGTGCACGAGATCAACGACATCTCCCTCGTCGGGGCCATCCACCCCGAGCTCGGCGCCGGCTACGACCTCTGGGTCGGCGGTGGCCTCTCGACGAGCCCCCGCCTCGCCGAGCGAGTCGGGGTCTTCGTGCGGCCCGAGGAGGCCGCCGAGGTCTGGCACGGCGTCATCCGGATCTTCCGTGACTACGGCTACCGCCGGCTGCGCAACAAGGCCCGCCTCAAGTTCCTCCTCGCCGAGTGGGGCCCCGAGAAGTTCCGCCAGGTGCTCCAGGACGAGTACCTCGGTCGCGAGCTCCCCGACGGCCCGCCGCCGGCGCCCGCCAGCGGCCCCGGCGACCACGTCGGGGTGCACCTGCAGAAGGACGGCAAGCGCTACATCGGCGCGGCGCCGACCGTCGGGCGCATCAGCGGCGACGTGCTCACCGGGCTCGCCGACCTCATGGAGCACGTCGGCTCCGACCGGCTGCGCCTGACCCCGCACCAGAAGCTCGTTGTCCTCGACGTCCCGGGCCGCCTCGTCCGGGGCGCCGTCACCCGCCTGGACAAGCTCGGCCTCAGCACCGCGCCGAGCCCCTTCCGGCGGCACACGATGGCGTGCACCGGCATCGAGTTCTGCAAGCTCGCCATCGTCGAGACCAAGGCGACGGCGGCGACGACGATCGCCGCGCTCGAGCAGCGTCTCGCCGACGTCACCGAGCAGCTCGACACCCCGATCAGCCTCAACGTCAACGGCTGCCCGAACTCGTGCGCCCGCATCCAGGTCGCCGACATCGGTCTCAAGGGCCAGCTCGTGACGATCGACGGTGAGCAGGTGCCCGGCTTTCAGGTGCACCTCGGCGGCGGCCTCGCCTCCGTCGACCGCGACGAGGCCGGCCTCGGACGCACCGTCCGCGGCCTCAAGGTGACGGCCGACGACCTGCCCGACTACGTCGAGCGCGTCGTGCGGACCTTCCTCGACCAGCGCGAGTCCGGCGAGAGCTTCTCGTCGTGGACCCGCCGAGCAGACGAAGGAGCACTCCTGTGACCGCAGTTCCCCTCGCGACGCCCAAGGTCCCGCGCAGGCGGCGCAGCGACGCCGAGCTCAAGGCGATCGTCGACGACTTCAGCGCCACGCTCGGCGCCGACCCCGAGCGCGAGCCGACCGCCGACGAGGTGGCGGCGTGGGCGGCGTTCCACTTCGACGGCACCCTCGCGGTGGCCTGCTCGATGGCCGATGCCGTGCTGCCCCACGTCGTCTCGCGTTTCGCGCCGGGCGTCGACGTCCTCTTCCTCGAGACCGGCTACCACTTCTCCGACACGATCGTCACCCGCGACATCGTCGCCGAGGACCTGCCGATCACGCTCGTCAACGTCATGCCCGAGCTGACCGTCGCCGAGCAGGACGAGAAGTACGGCGCCCGCCTCTACGAGCGCGACCCGGCACTGTGCTGCCAGATGCGCAAGGTCGAGCCGCTCGCGCGGACCCTGCCGCTCTACGAGGCCTGGGTCACCGGCGTCCGCCGCGAGGAGGGCCCGACCCGGGCCGACACCCCCCTCGTGACGTGGGACGCCAAGAACGGCCTCGTCAAGATCAACCCGCTCGCGGCATGGACCTTCGACGAGCTCCTCGCGTATGCCGGTGAGCACCAGGTCGAGGTCAACTCCCTCCTCTCCGACGGCTACCCGTCGATCGGCTGCGAGCCGTGCACCCGCCGGGTCGAGCCCGGCGAGGACCCCCGCGCCGGCCGCTGGGCCGGCTTCTCCAAGACCGAGTGCGGACTCCACACATGACGACGACCAGCACCCCCGCCACCCGCGTGACCGCTGACGAGCGCGCCACGGGCGACACGGCATTCGCAAGCGTCCCCGCGGGGGACTCCGACGACCGCCGCCTCACCCACCTCGACGCCCTTGAGGCCGAGGCGATCCTCGTCATCCGCGAGATGGCCGGCGAGCTCGAGCGTCCGGCGCTGCTCTTCAGCGGCGGCAAGGATTCCGTCGTCATGCTCCACCTCGCGACGAAGGCCTTCTGGCCCGCGCCGATCCCCTTCCCGGTGCTGCACGTCGACACGGGCCACAACTTCCCCGAGGTCCTCGCCTACCGCGACGAGACCGTCGAGCGCCTCGGCCTGCGGCTCGTCGTCGCGAGCGTGCAGGACTACATCGACGACGGCCGGCTGCGTGAGCGCGCCGACGGCACCCGCAACCCGCTCCAGACGTTGCCGCTGCTCGACGCCATCAACGACCACCGTTTCGACGGTGTCTTCGGTGGTGGGCGACGCGACGAGGAGAAGGCGCGCGCCAAGGAGCGCATCGTCAGCCTCCGCGACGAGTTCGGCCAGTGGGACCCGAAGAACCAGCGGCCCGAGCTGTGGAACCTCTTCAACCCCAGGCACCGACCGGGCGAGCACGTGCGCGTCTTCCCGATCAGCAACTGGACCGAGGTCGACATCTGGCGCTACATCGACCGCGAGGACATCCCGCTCGCGCCGCTCTACTACGCCCACGAGCGCGAGGTCTTCCAGCGCGACGGCATGTGGCTCGCCGTCGGTCCGGTGAGCCGGCCGCGAGACGACGAGCCCGTCGAGACGCGCCTCGTGCGCTACCGCACCGTCGGCGACATGTCGTGCACCGGGGCCGTCGAGTCCCCGGCGCGCACGAACGCCGAGATCGTCGTCGAGGTGGCCGCCTCGACCCTGACCGAGCGCGGCGCCACGCGCGCTGACGACCGGATCTCCGAGGCCGCCATGGAGGACCGCAAGAAGGAGGGTTACTTCTAGTGACCGCCCCCACCCAGACGACCCCCGTCCTCGACCCGGCCGCCGTTGCCGGTGCCGCCCGCGGCACCCTGCTCCGGCTCGCCACGGCCGGCTCGGTCGACGACGGCAAGTCGACCCTCGTCGGCCGCCTGCTCCACGACACGAAGTCGGTGCTCTCCGACCAGCTCGCCGCCGTCGAGCGGGTCAGCCGCGACCGTGGCCTCACCGCCGCCGACCTCGCGCTGCTCACCGACGGCCTCCGCGCCGAGCGCGAGCAGGGCATCACCATCGACGTCGCCTACCGCTACTTCGCGACGGCCAACCGCTCGTTCGTCCTCGCCGACTGCCCCGGCCACGTGCAGTACACGCGCAACACCGTCACCGGCAGCTCGACGGCCGACGTCGTGGTGCTCCTCGTCGACGCGCGCAAGGGCGTCCTCGAGCAGACCCGCCGCCACCTCGCGGTCACAGCGCTGCTCCGGGTGCCGCACGTCGTCGTCGCCGTCAACAAGATCGACCTCGTCGACTTCTCGCAGGAGGTCTACGACCGCGTCGAGTCCGAGGTGCAGGCCGTGGCCCGCGAGCTCGGGGTCGTCGACGCCATCGCCATCCCGGTCAGCGCCCTCGACGGCGACAACGTCGCCGAGCGCTCACCACGCACCCCCTGGTACGCCGGCCCGAGCCTGCTCGAGCTGCTCGAGGCGCTCCCGCCGTCGGACGACCCGGGGGGCGAGTCCTTCCGGCTGCCGGTCCAGCTCGTCATCCGGCCCCAGGGTGCGGCCCGTGACGAGGCGCACCGCGACTACCGGGGGTATGCCGGCCAGGTGGCCTCGGGCGTCGTGCGGGTCGGTGACGAGGTGGTGGCCCTCCCGTCCGGCCGCCGCACGACCGTCGCCGGCATCGACCTCGGTGACCGTGAGCTCCAGGAGGCCTTCGCGCCGCAGTCGGTGACGCTCCGGCTCACCGACGAGATCGACATCTCGCGCGGCGACGTCATCGCCGCGGCCGCCGACGCCCCGGAGCCGACGCAGGACATCAAGGCCGTCGTCTGCTGGCTCGGCGACGCGCCGCTGCGTCCGGCCCAGCGCCTGCTGCTCAAGCACGGCTCGCGCACGGTGCAGACGGCCGTCCGATCGCTCGACGGCGCCCTCGACCTCGACGGACTCCACACCGTCCCCGCAGAATCCCTGTCGCTCAACGACATCGGCCTCGTGACGCTCCGGCTGGCGGCGCCGGTCCCCGTCGAGAACTACTCGACCTCGCGCCGCGGCGGGTCGTTCCTGCTCATCGACGCGCACGACGGACGCACCGTCGCCGCCGGCATGGTGGGCGCGACGCTGCCCACGGCCGCCGACGCCCCGACGCAGCCCGAGGGTGACGAGGAATGGGAGATCTGAAACCGGCCCTGCCGGTCGTCCTCGACCTGACCGGTCGGCTCGTCGTCGCCGTCGGTGGCGGGCCCGTGTCCGCGCGCCGGGTCCGGGCCTTCCTCGACGAGGGCGCGGTCGTACGGGTCGTCGCCCCCTGGCTGTGCGAGGACCTGCACGACCTGGCCGACGCCGGCAGCGTCGAGTGGCTCGAGCGCGACTACGCCGGACCGGCCGACCTCGCCGGCGCGTGGTTCGCCCACACGGCGACGGGCGAGCCGTCCGTCGACCGCGAGGTCGCCGCCGACGCCGAGGCGCTGCGCGTCTGGTGCGTCGACGCCACGGACGCCGTCGGCACGACCGCGAGCGTCGCTGCCCGCGCCGACGTGACGACCCCCGACGGTCGGGTCACCGTGGCTGCGTATGCCGCCGGCGACCCCGGTCTCGCCGTGACGGTCCGCGACGGGGTGGAGCGGGCGCTCGTCTCGGGCACCCTCGACCTGCGCCGCACCCGCACGCACGGCCGTCGCGGCTGGGTGGCGCTCGTCGGCGGCGGCCCGGGCGTCGACGGCCTCCTGACCGCACGCGGCCACGAGCTGCTCGCCTCGGCCGACGTCGTCGTCGTCGACCGTCTCGCGCCCCGCGCCGTCGTCGACCGGCTGCCGGCCTCTGTACGCGTCATCGACGTCGGCAAGACCCCCGGCAACCACCCGGTGCCGCAGTCGCGCATCAACGACATCCTCGTCGAGGAGGCCCAGCGCGGCCTCGGCGTCGTGCGTCTCAAGGGCGGTGACCCCTACGTCCTCGGACGCGGCGGCGAGGAGCGCGACGCCTGCGAGGCACACGGCATTCGGGTCGAGGTGGTGCCCGGCGTGACGAGCGCTGTCAGCGTGCCCGCGGCGGCCGGCATACCGGTGACCCACCGCGGCGTCGCGCGCGGCTTCACCGTCGTCACGGGCCACGAGGACATCCCGGTGCTCCCGACGGGCGGCGACCACACGCTCGTCCTGCTCATGGGTGTCACCCAGCTCGCCCGCACGACCGAGCTGCTCGCCCGGCACGGCCGGTCGGCCGACTGCCCCGTCGCGGTCGTCGAGCGCGGCTTCGGGCCCGACCAGCGCACCACGGTCGGCACGGTCGGCACCATCGCCGAGCTCGCCCGCGAGCGTGGCGTGCGGTCCCCCGCAGTCGTCGTCGTGGGCGACGTCGTGCGCCTCGGCCCCGACTGGCAGCAGCGCTGACCCGTCCCAGCAGCGCCGCTCCCGCTCACCGACCCCGCAGCGCTCCGGCGCTGCTGAGCCGTACCCCGGCCTCTGAGCCGTCCGCCGGCTGCTGGGCACGCCCCGGCCCCGAGCCGCACCCCGCCGCCGAGCGGGCTTGGACGCGCGCCCGCTCTCGGCTATCGTGGTCGTGAACGCATACCCCCATGGGTATATATCGACCAAGGAGATCGACATGTGCCGAGCGGCCACCTGCAAGACCTGCGGCAAGACGACGTGGGCCGGCTGCGGCCAGCACGTCGACCAGGTCATGCGCAACGTACCCGCGGGCCAGCGCTGCCCGGGCCACGCGGAGTCCGAGAAGGCGTCGGGTCCCGGCTTCCTCAGCCGCATCCTCGGTCGCGGCTGACGCACGCCTCGGCAGGCGCGACCCGCTCAGCCGAGCGCGGCCGCCTGCGCCTCGACGATCGCCGCGAGCTGCGGCCAGCGGACCGCCTCGGGCCGCCCGCCGAGCGCCGCCACGACGACCGTGCTGCCGACGACGCACCACACCGTGAGCGTGCGCGAGTGCTCACCGTCGAGGACGAACGCCTGCTCGGCCGCCTCCACGTGCGTCGTGCCGGCGACCTCGGGCGCCGCGATCGCCCGCAGCTCGCCGACGTCGGAGAGGCCCTTGCTCTGCGGCATCGTCCTCGGGAGCGCGCGCAGCTCGGTGAGGGCCGCACGGGCGTCCTCCGGTGACGCGAAGGGGATGACCTGGATGAAGAGGTCGGCCCGGCCGACCTCCTGGTAGCCGCGCACGCTCGTGACCGAGCGGATCGCGCGTGCCCGGGTGATGGCCTCGCTCGTGCTGCCGCTCGCCCCGGTGCGATAGGTCCGTCCACCGCGTGCGACCCACGGGCCGCCGGGCACGTCGCCCGCCGACAGGCAGGCGTTGCGCGAGCCGATCGACCTGACCTGCGCGAGCATGAGGCGTCCGATGTTCGTCACGCGGTCACGATATGCCGGGGGTCGCCACTCGTGCGGGCATCCGTCGGGGTCGTGTCGACGGACCGACCCCCGTGGACCCGCACTCCCGAGAGGCAGCCATGCACGACGACATCCCCCTGACCGTGGGGCGCGTGACGCGCGTCCTCACGGAGCGCATCCTCCCGGCCGTCCATGCCGAGTCCGTGCCGCTCACGGCCCAGTGGCACGAGCTGCCCGGCGAGCCGGTGTCGCCGGCCGAGGGCCTCGCCCTCGACTACACGCCGTATGCCGTCGGGACCCCGTGGGGCGCCGCCTGGGGCACGACGTGGTTCCGGCTCACCGGGGAGGTGCCGGCGCACTGGGCCGGACGCCGCGTCGAGGTCGTCGCCGACCTCGGCTTCGACCGCGACATGACGGGCTTCCAGTGCGAGGGACTCGTCTACCGCGCCGACGGCACGCCGGTGAAGTCGCTCAACCCGCGCAACCAGTGGGTCCTCGTCGCCGAGGAGGCGGAGGCGGGGCGGGCCGTCGAGCTCTACGTCGAGGCCGCCTCGAACCCGATCCTCGTCGCGGGCAACCCCTTCGTGCCGACTCGCGAGGGCGACATCGTCACGAGCTCGTCGACGCGCCTCTACACGACGGGTCGCCTCGACCTCGCGGTCTTCGAGCGCGACGTCTTCGAGCTCGCGCTCGACGTCCAGGTGCTCCTTGAGCTGCAGGCCGAGCTGCCGCCCGGACCGCGGCGCATGCAGGTGCTCCAGGCCCTCGACGAGGCCATGGACCGTCTCGACCTCCAGCACGTGGCGTCGACCGCCGGGGACGCGCGCGCCGCCCTCGTCGACGTGCTCGCCCGCCCCGCCGAGGCGAGCGCGCACGAGATCTCCGCCGTCGGCCACGCCCACATCGACAGCGCCTGGCTGTGGCCCTTGCGCGAGACGATCCGCAAGGTCGCCCGGACGACCGCGTCGATGACGACGCTCATCGACGAGACCGACGACTTCGTCTACGGCATGTCGAGCGCCCAGCAGTACGCGTGGATCAAGGAGCACCGACCCGAGGTCTGGGATCGGGTCAAGGCAGCCGTCGACGCTGGCCGCTTCGTGCCGCTCGGCGGCATGTGGGTCGAGAGCGACACGGTCATGCCGTCCGGCGAGTCGCTGGTGCGCCAGTTCCTCCACGGCCAGCGCTTCTTCGAGACCGAGCTCGGCATCCGGTGCCGCGGCGTCTGGCTGCCCGACAGCTTCGGCTACTCGCCCGCCCTGCCACAGCTGATGCGCCGGGCCGGCTTCGAGTGGTTCTTCACCCAGAAGATCTCGTGGAACCAGGTCAACACCTTCCCGCACCACACCTTCCTCTGGGAGGGCATCGACGGCTCCCGCGTCCTCAGCCACTTCCCGCCGATGGACACCTACAACGCGCAGCTGTCCGGCGCGGAGGTCGCCCTGGCCTCGCGCCAGTTCCGCGAGAGCCGCGTCGCCACCGGCTCGATCGCGCCCGTCGGCTGGGGCGACGGCGGAGGCGGCACGACCCGCGAGATGACGGGCAAGGCAAGCCGCCTCGCCGACCTCGAGGGCAGCCCGAGGGTGCGCTGGGAGCACCCCGACGCCTTCTTCGACCGCACCCGTGAGCAGCTGCCGCAGGCGCCCGTCTGGGTCGGGGAGCTCTACCTCGAGCTGCACCGGGCGACGCTGACGTCGCAGCACCGCACGAAGCAGGGCAACCGCCGCACCGAGCACCTGCTCGTCGAGGCGGAGCTGTGGGCGGCCACGGCCGCCGTGCGGACGGGGACGGCATACCCCCACGACGAGCTCGACGCGCTGTGGCAGCAGGTGCTGCTCCAGCAGTTCCACGACATCCTGCCCGGGACGTCGATCGCGTGGGTGCACCGCGAGGCGGTCGAGCAGTACGCCCGTGTCACCGAGGCGGCCGAGGCGATCATCGCGCGCTCCCTCGCGGCGCTCGTCGGTGAGGGCGACACGGCCCTCGAGGCCAACGCCGCGCCCTTCGAGCGTGCCGGGGTGCCGGCCGGCGGCGCCGTCGAGCGGGAGTCGCGGACCGACGAGCCGGGGGCGTATGCCGTGTCGCTGAGCGAGCGCGACGGCGGCTGGGTGCTCGACAACGGCGTCGTCGCGGTGACCGTGTCGGCCGAGGGACTCGTCACCTCGGCCGTCGACCTCGCGACGGCACGCGACGCCATCGCACCGGGGCGCGAGGGCAACCTCCTCCAGCTGCACGAGGACGTCCCGAACCGCTGGGACGCGTGGGACGTCGACCGCTACTACCGCAACCGGGTCACCGACCTGCGCGACGTGAGCGTGCTGTCGGCGGCGGTCGATGACGAGGGCGTGGCGCGGGTCGTCGTCGAGCGTCACATCTCAGCGGACTCGACCGTGCGACAGGAGCTCTCGCTCGCACCGGGAGCCCGGCTGCTCGAGATCTCGCAGGAGACCGACTGGCATGAGACGGAGACGTTCCTCAAGGTCGCCTTCCGGCTCGACGTGCGCGCCGAGCACGTCGCCGCCGAGACGCAGTTCGGCTTCCACCGCCGGGTCACGCACACGAACACGAGCTGGGAGGCGGCGAAGTTCGAGACGTCCATGCACCGCTTCGTGCTCGCCGAGGAGCGCGGCTTCGGGGTCGCGCTCGTCAACGACTCGACCTACGGCCACGACGTGACCCGCGACGTCGTCGGTGACGACGTCGTCACGACGGTGCGGCTGTCGCTGCTGCGCGCCCCGCGCTTCCCCGACCCCGAGACCGACCAGGGCGTGCAGACCCACCGCTACGGGCTCGTCATCGGCGCCGACGCCGAGGTCGCCACGCGCGAGGGCGCGCTCATGGGGACGCCACCCCGGCGGCTGACAGGCGCTCGCCGTGTCGCTCCGCTCGTCACCGCTACGGGTGAGGGCATCGTCGTGTCGAGCGTCAAGGAGGCCGCCGACCGCTCCGGCGACCTCGTCGTCCGGGTCTACGAGTCGCTCGGGGGCCGCGCCCGGGGCACGCTGCGGCTCGACCTCCCGGTGGCCGCGGTGACGACCGTGTCCCTGCTGGAGGAGCCGCTCGACGACGGCGAGGTGGTGGTCGTCGACGGCGAGGTGCCCGTCGTGCTGAGCGCGTTCGAGGTGCGGACCTTCAGGGTCGCTCGCGCCTGAGCCCAGCCGCGCAGCGGTGCTCTCCGACGTCAGGTGACGGCGGCGAGCACCCGGTCGATGCGCGGCAGCGTCACCGGGTCGTCGGGGATCTCGAGGAACCAGGCGGCGAGGCGCTCGCGTTCCGGCTCGCTGCTCGCACCGACCCAGCGCGAGCAGGCGAGCTGGCCGATGTGGGCCTGCTCGGCGACGAGCATGGTGAAGTGGCCGCGGCGGGTGACCCGCCCCGGTCCTCCGGCCGCGCGGTATGCCGTGTGCAGCCGCCGGGCGCGGGCCGGGTCGTCGTCGCCGAACTCGAAGAGAACCATGGCGAGCTCCTGGCTCGGGTCGGCCGGGCCGAGGTTCTCGAAGTCGATGACGCAGACCTCACCGCCGGACGTGGCGAGCACGTTGTCGGCCCAGAGGTCGCGGTGGCAGACGATGGGCGACTCGTGCGGCTCGACGACCGACTCGACGGCGACGAGCTCGTCGACGAGCGCGCCGAGCTGCCCGGCGAACGGTGCACCCTCCTCGAGGACCCGCTGGTGCAGGTCGCGCCACCGCTGCTCGCCGAAGCCCGTCGCGAACCAGTTGTCGACGGCCTCGTCCGACGGCTCGCCCGCCCGGTGCAGCCCCGCGAGCGTGCGCCCGACCGCGACCGGGTCGAGCCGACGGGTCCGCGGCTGCAGGTCGACCCACTCGAAGACCCGGACGGCCGTCTCGCCGTCCGCGGTGGCGACGGTCGTGGCCACGTCCCCGGTGGTCGTGCGCAGGATCCGCGGCGTGACGACACCCTGCTCTCGGGCGGCCGCGACGAGGTCGGCGTCCCTCGAGGCCTCGCCGAGGTCGGGCGTGGCGAACCACTCCTTGACGGCGTGACTGCCGTGACCGGTGTCGAGCCGCCACACCTGGCCGAGCTGGCCGCGCGCGACCGGGCCGGTCAGGCTCGCGGTCCCGTCGAGACCGTAGGCGTCGGCGACCTCTCGGGCCGCTGAGGGGGTGAGCATCGGATCCCGTTCGCGCTCAGGCGATCCCGGTCACGGCAGGAGGCGCCAGACGGCGACGCCCACCGTGACGACGGCGAGTGCGAGGGAGGCCCAGCCGAGGGGTGATCGGCCGGACCGCCCGCGACCGAGGAGGAGCAGCAGCGCCGCGAGGACCGACAGGACGGCTGCGACGACCGTCTCCTCGGCGCCGAGGTCGATGGTCCGGATGAGGATCGTGTCGGTGACGCCGTGACGGGTCAGGAAGCCGAGGATGCGGATGACAACGAAGAGCCACCAGCCGACCGTGATCCAGAAGAGCGCCACACCGATCTGCCCGAGCAGCGGGTCGACGGTCTCGTCGGTGACCCGGCTGGGAGCAGAGGTGGCCGGCCAAACCGGCTGTCCGGCATACGGATTCGGCGGCACGGGGGGAGCAGGCGGCTGTGGGGAGGGCCACGACGGATCGGCCGTCGGCAGCTCACGCGTCGGCTCGAAGACGGGGATGGCCTGCGTCGGCGCCGCAGCCGCAGGTGTCGTGGGTCCGGCCGCGCCGGCGCCCGGACCGCGCGGCACGTTGGGCACGGGGACGGTGAACTGCTCGTCCGGGCCCGTCGGCCCGGTGGACCCGCCTGACACGGGGGTGTCGCTCATGGCGACAACGTACCTCGCGACCCGGCGCCCCGGCGGGATCGTCAGCGCCCGGAAAGCACGGAGGACTGCCCGACCGTCAGTGCGGGAAGGACGTCCACGTGTCGTCCGTGGTCCGCCCGTCGGTCAGGCGTCGACGGGCGGAGGCCCGGCGAGCGGACGCACCTCGATGGGGAGGTCCGTCGGCACCCCACCCGGCCCGGGCGACGACGACGCCTTCGCCGCGATGGCATACGCCCGTTCCTCGCTGTCGCACTCGACGACCCAGAAGCCGATGAGGAACTCCCGACCGTCGGGGAACGGCCCGTCGCTGACGGCGGGCGCCCCGTCGGCGTGGCGCACGATCCGTGCCTGGTCGGGCCACGCGAGCCCGGCGTTGAAGACCATCTCGCCGTTCTCCTCGAGCTCCCGGTCGAACGACCGCTGGAACTCGATCATGTTCGCGATGTCTGTCTGGCTCCACTCCAGCACCTCGCGACCGTCGTCGTGCCCCACGTGCATCATCAGCATGAACCTCATCGCGGCCTCCTTCGACGCTGCCGGTGCTCCGATGTCGACACTAGCCATGGGTCGCTGCTCGCGGAGGGAGAGACGTCGTCGGCGTCGTCGGCGACTGACCGGACAGGGCCGACCCCCGGCGAGGCGTCGACGATGATGGGACGAAACGCTCGCACGGAAGGTGATCGATGAGCCCCCCGACCCTGTTCCTGACCGTGGGACTGCCCGGCACCGGCAAGACCACCGCCGCCCGGCGCCTCGAGGTCGAGCAGCGGGCCCTCCGACTGACGAAGGACGAGTGGGTCAAGGCGCTCTACGGGCAGGACAACCCGCCGTCGGCCCAGGACGTCATCGAGGGCCGGCTCATCGAGGTCGGCCTGCGCGCCCTCGAGCTCGGCACCAACGTCGTCATCGACTACGGACTGTGGGCCCGGGACGAGCGCTCCGCCCTGCGGCAGGCTGCAGCCGACCGGGCTGCGGGGGTGGAGATCCACTACTTCGAGCTGACCCGGGCCGAGCAGCGTCGTCGTCTGGAGCTGCGCCTGGCCGAGGCGTCGCACACGACGTGGCA
The DNA here is from genome assembly GCF_052115065.1 of Terrabacter sp. 2TAF16. Classification (NCBI taxonomy): domain Bacteria; kingdom Bacillati; phylum Actinomycetota; class Actinomycetes; order Micrococcales; family Intrasporangiaceae; genus Terrabacter; species Terrabacter sp. 2TAF16. The sequence continues at coordinate 31,818 of NZ_JBFRFZ010000004.1, read as the reverse complement.
CATGTCCGACGAGGAGCTCGACGCGTGGGCCTCGAGCATCGAGGTCCCGACGTCCGGTGAGCTCGACGGCAGCGAACCCGTCGACGACCCTCCGGCGGGGTTCGCCTCCTGGGCGGACTGGCGCGCCCGTCGCTGGCCGGCCTCCGTCTGAGACACGCCAGAGCGGGGGCGTATGCCGTCCGCGACGTCGCGCGAGCACGCCGACGCCGCGGACGGCGGGCGCTCAGGCGGCGCCGTAGCGTCGGCGGGCCACCGTCAGGCCGACGAGCGAGATCACGGCGACCACCATGTAGTAGACGCTCGGGGCGTTGAGCGAGCCGGTGAGGCCGATGAGCCAGGTCAGCACGAGCGGGGCGATGCCGCCCATGACCGTGACGCCGACGTTGTAGGCGACGGAGACGCCGGTGGCCCGCACGTCGCTCGGGAAGAGCGTGGTCAGCAGGGCCGGCAGAGGGCCGAAGTAGAAGGCCATGATGACGCCGAGGAGCCCGATCGACACGACGAGGACCGGGACGGTCGGCGAGGCGATGACGATCGCGAAGAGCGGCCACGCGAGCACGAGCGCGCCCACGGCTGCCCACACCATGACCCGGGCCGGTCCGACGCGGTCGGCCAGCCGGCCCACGAGCGGCACCCCGACCATCGTCACGACGCCCGCGACCACGCCGCCGAGGTAGGCGGCGCTCGCGGGGACGCCGAGGTTCTTCACGGCATACGTCGGCATGAAGAGGATGAGGTAGACCGAGATGGTGGCGACGCCGACGCAGGCCGAGCCGGTGACCACCCGTCCCAGGTGCTCGGTGAAGGTCGCGCGGATCGGCGCCTCGTTCGGGGTGTTCTCGGTGAACTCCTTGGGCTCCGTGAGGTGCGCACGGATGTAGAGGCCGACGGGCCCGATGAGGCACCCGATGACGAACGGGATGCGCCAGCCCCAGGAGTAGAGGTCCTCCTTGGACAGCTGGGTGAAGAGCACGTAGCCGAACGCCGACGCGAGGAACATCGAGATGCCCTGGCTCGCCACCTGCCAGGAGGCGTAGTAGGCCTTGCGGTGGGGTGCGGTCTCGACGAGGAACGTCGTCGCCGAGCCGAACTCGCCGCCCGCCGAGAAGCCCTGGACGAGCCGTGAGACGAGGATGATGACCCCGGCCCAGGCGCCGACCATGGCGTGGGTGGGCGCTGCGGCCATGAGGACGGTGCCGACCATCATGAGCAGGAGGGTCAGGGTCAGCGCCTTCTTGCGTCCGTGCCGGTCGCCGTAGCCCCCGATGAGCATCCCACCGAGCGGCCGGACGAGGTAGGAGATGGCGAACGTCGCGAACGTCAGGATCAGGCCCAGGGTCTGGTCGCCCTCGGGGAAGAAGTTCTCGGCGATGACGATGGCGAACGAGGCGTAGACGATGATGTCGAACCACTCGAGCGCGGCGCCGATGGAGCTGCTCAGCACCGCCTTGCGGGCTTCGGCCAGGCGTTCGGGAGTCACGTCTGTCGGTGTGGCGGTCAGGGTCATGGTGCTCCTTCGGGACGGCGTGGGAGGTCGGGCGCGCAGGTCAGGCGCTGAGGTGGTTCAGGAGGTTGGCGAGGAACGCGTCGCAGCGCTCGATCTGGTCGATCGCGACGAACTCGTCGGGCGCGTGGGCCTGCGCGATGTCGCCGGGTCCGCAGACGACGGTCGGGATGCCGGCCCCCTGGAAGAGTCCGGCCTCGGTGCCGTAGGCCACCTTCTCGGTGGAGGCCTCGCCGCCGAGCCGGGTCACGAGGTCGATGACCTCCTCGTCGTCCGGGGTGTCGAGGCCGGGGGCCTGGGCGCCGATCGACACCTCGACGCGGGCGTCGGGGTGCTCGCGCCGCATCTCGGCCTCGATGCGACGCGCCTCGGCCCGGAACGTCTCGACGGTCGCGTCGACGTCCACGGCGCCGACGGCGCGGAACTCGAAGGTGAGTGCGCACTCGGCCGGGACGGTGTTGACGGCGATCCCGCCCTCGATCTGGTTCACGGTCGCCGTCGTGAACGGCACGTCGTAGTGCTCGTCGAACGGGCCGTCGGTGCGGAAGCCGTCGGCGACGCCACGGACGAAGCGGACGAGCTGGGCGGCATACTCGATCGCGTTGACGCCGAAGGGCGTCCGCGAGGAGTGGGCCGCGACGCCGTGGAAGGTCACCTGCAGCATCGTCAGCGACTTGTGGCCGCGGATCACCCGCATGCTCGTCGGCTCTCCGACGATGCAGGCGCGGGGGCTCAGCCCGCGCTCGACGATCGCGCCGACGAGCGAGACGGCGCCGACGCAGCCGACCTCCTCGTCGTAGGACAGGGCCAGGTGCACCGGCTCACGGAGCGGCGTCGTGCTCAGGGCCGGAACGGTGGCGAGGACGGAACCGATGAAGGCCTTCATGTCGCAGGAGCCGCGGCCGTAGAGACGGCCGTCGCGGATCTCGGGGACGAACGGCTCACTGGCCCAGTCCTGCCCGTCGACCGGCACGACGTCGGTGTGGCCCGACAGGGCCACGCCCCCGGTGGTCGTGCCGTCCGCCGCCGGGATGGTGGCGAGCAGGTTGGCCTTGGTCCCGTCGTCGTTCGTGATGAGGATGGGCTCGACGCCGTGCTCCCGCAGGTGCGCGGCGACGAGGCCGATGAGCGGCAGGTTGCTGTCGCGGCTCGTCGTGTCGATCTCCATGAGCCGCGTGGTCCAGTCGAGACCGGACGGCTGGGTCGGTCGCGTCATCTCGCGGGTCGCGCCTTCGGGCGGCATGCGTCGCTCCTGTGTCGGTCGTGCGTGCTGAGGACGGTGTGGCGTCGGGAAGCCTTGAGCGGGCCGCACCAGTGACCGAGAATGGCAGCCATGCCACGAAGAGCCCCGAATGCGCAGGATCTCGTGACGAGTGCTGAGATTCCGCAGGATTCCGCCGCACGCGCCGACGAGCTGGACCTGGCGATCGTCAATTGCCTCCAGCTGCAGCCTCGCGCGTCGTGGACGCTCGTCGGCGAGGCGCTCGACGTCGACCCGGTGACGGTGGCCCGGCGCTGGCAGCGACTCTCGTCGGCGGGCATCGCCTGGGTGTCCGGGCGGGCGACCGGGCAGGGGCGCCCCGAGTCGTGCCTCGCCGTCGTCGAGCTGAGCTGCAGCGCTGCCCAGACACTGGCCATTGCGCGGCAGGTCACCGAGCTGCCCCACGTGCTCAGCGTCGAGCACACGAGCGGTCCCCGGTCGCTGACGATCCTCGTCGAGGTGCGCGACCTCGCGTTCCTCTCCCGCTTCCTCCTCGAGTCGGTCGGCACGATCCCCGGCGTCGTCGCGACGAGCAGCCACGCGGTGACGAAGGTCTACTCGATGGGCGACCACTGGCAGTTGCACGTGCTCGACGCCTCGCAGCGCGCCGTCATGATGCGGGCGCCGCAGCCGCGTCTCGACGGCCTGACGTCCGAGCAGACAGACCTCGCCCGCGGCTACGACGCCGTCGAGCGGCAGCTGATCCTGCTGCTCGGCGAGGACGGCCGGATGCCGGTGGCCGCCATGGCCGCACGCGCCGGCCTCAGCGAGAGCACGGTCCGGCGCCGGCTCGCCGATCTTGTCGGCAACGGTCGTGTCGTCCTCCGCTGCGACATGGCGCTGCCCGACTCGGGCTGGCCCGTCATCAGCTGGCTCTGGGCCTACGCCGACGCCGGCGACATCGAGGCCGTGGCGACGACGCTCCGGCGCCTGCCGGGGATCCGGGTGTGCTGGCGCATCTCCGGCGGGCGCCCCAACCTCATGATCGCCCTGACGACCCACTCGCTGACCGAGCTGTCGCACGTCGAGGCGCGGCTCGCCGCGGAGGTGCCGCAGATGACGATCCACGACCGGTCCATGGTGCTCCGGTCGATCAAGAGGATGGGCCGCGAGCTCGACCTCGACGGCCGCAGCGTCCGCTCGGTGCCGCTCGACATCTGGGCCGACGCGGCCGGCCGGCCGCACTGACGCTCGTCGACCGATGGCGTATGCCGTCCGCGACCTCGGGTGGGCGAGTCGCCACAGGTGGCCGTCGCGAACCGCCGCGGCTTGCCCGGACCGAGGGCGGCCGCATCGGGCACCGACTCGACGACGACGTGCTGGCTCGAGACGTGGCCGAGCCCCGTGCGTGCCTGCTCCCCTGACGTGGGCACGCACGCGATTCTGCCAGCCGGGTCGCGACCGGTCCGTCAGCCCACCGGGTCGGCGAGGTCCCAGCCCTCGGCGACGACCTCGTCGACGGCGGCGGTGGCCGCGGCCAGTCGCTCGTCGCGCGTGCCCCGCACCTCGACCCACGGCACGCGGCGGCCCGCGAGCTCCTCGCGGAACCGACCCTGCATCCACGCGCCCCCGTGCTCGCCGTCGCGCATCCCGTCCGGGACGAAGGGGATCTCGTCGCCGGTCAGGAGGTAGAGGGCCGGAGTCGGGCGGGCGTCGGCGAGGGCCCGCACCCTGGGCGACGGGGCGCCGACGTGGCGCTCGTGCAGGAGCGTCGTCGCGAAGGCGTCGCTGTCGCAGACGAGCAGTGGTCGCGGTGCGGCGGCGGCCGCCGCGTCCTCGAGGGCGGCCTGCTCGCGGGCCACGAGCTCGAACTCGGCGGCGTGCCACGGCCCGGTCAGCCCGCCGGCTCGCCGCTCGCTCCACTCACGCCAGAACTCGGGGACGACCGTCGTGCCGTAGTGCGCGCCCAAGGCGTCGGCCAGCGTCGTCGCGCCCGTCGATCCGGCGCCCACGACGACGATGCGCTTGGCGAACCACGCCCGGACCGGCGACGGCAGCGCCCACCAGGAGCCCGCGACGTCCGCGCGCACGGCGGTGCCCGAGATCGGGGTCGAGGCCCGCCCCGGGTCGACCTGCACCCACGTCGCGCCGAGCCGGCGGGCCATCTCCGCGCCGTACGCGTCGCTCGTGAAGACCGCGTCCACGGGAGCGTCGAGGTGCGACTCGATGACGTCCATGTGCAGGTCCCAGACCTCCGGCGAGTCGAAGTCGACGTCGTGGTCGTCCGGGGCCGCGACGACGCGCGCCGTCGGGTGCTCGGCCTGCACCCAGCCCACGCGGACGTCGACGGGGATCGACTCGACGGTGTGCGCCATGACCTCGACGGTGACGCGGTCGCACGAGCTCGTCGCCGCCCGCACGAGCGCCTGGTGGCCGGCGTGGAAGGGGTAGAACTTCCCGATGACGAGCCCGTGCCCGTGACGCCCGGTCATCGTCCGCGCACGACGAGGGCCACGCATACGGCACCCGTGGGGAAGCCCGCCACCTCGATCCGGTCCATGGCAGGAGAACGTACCGGGACGACCAGCCCGAAGTCGCCGACGGAGCCGGCTGCTCACGTCGACCGACGTCCCGACATCGCGGCAACCGACGGCTCACGATCATCAATCCGGGTGCGGCAGGCCGCCGGGTGGGGTGCACTGGCGTCATGGGTGGAGTCCACGAACCGGAGCTTCCGACGCTGTACGAGTGGGCGGGCGGTCTCGCGCCGCTGCGCCGGATGATCGACTGCTTCTACGACCGGGTCGAGCTCGACGAGACCCTGTCGGGTTTCTTCCCGGGCGGGGTGTCGGAGGATCATCGAGCGCACGTCGCGGACTGGTGGGCCGAGGTGCTCGGCGGTCCTGCGACCTACACGGAGCGGCACGGGGGGTACGAGTCGATGCTCCGCCACCACCTCGGACTGGCCATCACGCCAGCGCAACGGCACCGGTTCGCAGCCACGATGAGTCTGGCGGCCGACGACGCCGAGCTGCCCGCCGACCCGGAGTTCCGGGCCGCGATCATCGGCTACCTCAAGTGGGGCACCCGGCTCGCCATGGAGAACTCCCAGCCCGGCGCCGAACCGGTCGAACGCGCTCCCACTCCACAGTGGGGCTGGGGCGTCGCGCCGCCGTACCAGGGGTGACCGATCCGGGAGCGGTAGGCGCGAATCCCGCCGGACTGCGGACGTCGGGCGGTCACGAGCTCCAGCTGGGGAAGCCGGGAGCGAGCTCGTGACCGCCTGACGTGCGAGCGACCGGTCGTCTCAGGCGAAGGCGATGAAGGCCACGGGGTCGGAGGTCGGCTGGTCGGAGCCGCCCTCGGGCTCGACCGTGATGCCGGCGCCCTTCGAGTGGCTGGCGTCGCCGCTCAGCACGACTACCTGGTCGCCGCCGCCGGGCATGAGGCCCGCCGAGGTCATGTGACCCGTCGCGTCCTGGAGCCACAGCTGGAAGACCTTGCCCGAGGGGGGCTGCGACATGCCGGAGGTGACGATGACGGCCTTCTGGAGCGCGTTGGAGCGGACGACCGTGGCCGTCGCGCCGCCGGCGAGCCGCTGCCCGTAGCGCGTGGCGTCGGGGGCCGCGAGCACCTGGTCGGCGATGGCCCGGGACGGGTCCTTGTCGATCTGCTTCCAGACCGTGAAACCGCCGATGGCGAGCACGGCCACCGTGGCGGCAGCGACGACGACCCGCCAGCCGCGGGCCAGCCCACGGGCGGAGCGGGACCGGCGACGCTCGGTGAGGTCGTCGGCGTGCTCGGCCTGGGTGGCGGGGGCTGCGGTGGCGGCCGGAGCCTGCGCCGGCTCCGGGGGCGTCGGCGACGTGGCGTCCTCGTCGGCGGAGTCGTGCTGCGGTGCCGTGAGGGGCGGCAGTGGGCGGACGGTCGCGATCTCGGCGAGCACCTTGGCCCGGAGCGAGGCCGGCGGAGCGGCCTCGGTCAGCACCGACAGCTCCGACGCCGCGGCGACGAGGCTCTCGACCTCGGCCTGGCAGGCGGTGCAGCCGGCGAGGTGGCGCTCGAAGCGCGCTCGCTCGACGTCGTCGAGGGCGTCCACGGCGTAGGCACCCGAGAGTGCGTGGATGTCTTCGCTCACAGTGTCACCCCCAACGTGTCTCGTAGTCTGATCAGTCCATCACGGATGCGTGTCTTGGCGGTCCCGAGTGGCAGGTCGAGCATGGTGGCCACCTCCGTATGGGTGTATCCCGAGAGGTAGGCCAGCTCGAGGGCCTGCCGCTGGACCGGTGTGAGCGTCTCCAACGCCCGATGAACCCGCTCCGCATCGAGCCGTTCGACGACGGCCTCCGCTGTGGAGTCGTGGGTGACGTCCTGGTTGCTGGCGCCGTATCCCTCGTCGCGGTGGCGGGCTGCCTCCGCCGACCGGACCCGGTCGACGGCCTTGCGGTGAGCGATGGTGAGCATCCACGAGAGAGCGCCACCCTTGCTCGGGTCGAACCGTGCGCTGTGCCGCCAGATCTCGAGGAAGACCTCCTGGGTGACTTCCTCGGACTGGGCCGGGTCGCGCACGACCCGGCGGACGAGACCGAAGAGCCGGGAGGAGACGGCGTCGTAGAGCTCTGCGAAGGCCGTCTCGTCTCCCGTCGCTGCTCGGCGGAGCAGCTGCTCCAGGGTGACTGGGCGGGCGGGTCCCTCCGGCGACTCATCGCCGGAGGGAACCACCGAGAACCGTGACATGGGGTCCATTGTGTCGCCCGTCGTCGTGGTCTGCGTCAGCCTGGTCAGGTGACGATCAGGGCATCAGGACGCCGTCGATGATGTACACCGTGGCGTTGGCGGTCGGGACGTTGCCGCAGATGACCTTGGCGTCGGCCTTGCCGACGGTGAAGTTCTCGCCAGAGCCCTTGACCGTGATCGTGGTGCCGGCGAGCGTCTTGTGGTCGCCCGCGAGCTGGTCCGGCGAGAGCTTGCCGGCCACGACGTGGTTCGTGAGGATCTTGGTGAGGGTCGGCTTGTCGGCGAGGACCTTCTTGAGGTCCGCGGCCGGGATCTTGGCGAACGCGTCGTTGACGGGCGCGAAGACGGTGATCTCGGGAGCCGAGTTGAGGGTGTCGACGAGGCCGGCGGTCTTGACGGCGGTGACGAGCGTCGACAGGAGCGGGTTGGCGCTCGCGGCGGTCGCGACCGGCGCGGTGGCCATGCCGTTGAACGAGCCGGCGCCGTCCTTCGGCACCGCGGCGCAGCCCTCACCGAAGACGGCCGCAGCGGCGTCCATCGACTCGGACGAGGTCATCGTGTCGGACGGCGTGCTCGTCATGGCGTCCGAGGACGTCGCGGCGGGCGTGCTGCCACCAGCGGCGGCGGCGGTGTTGTCGCTGGAGCTGCCGCAGGCCGCGAGGCTCAGGGGCAGGGCGATGGCGAGGGCGACGAGGCCGGTACGGGTCTTCATGCTCTTCATGTCAGTCACTCCTTGTGGCTGTGTGGTGCACGGTCATCTGGGATTCGGTGCCGCTGTGGCTCCGGATTGCTTGTCGGAGAGGTTTTCTCGCGGGTTCTTGGCCGTATGCGTTCACGCGACGGTCACCACCACCTCCTGGATGCCGCTCGACCCGCTGGGGAACGGGGTGGCGCGTTCGGTGATCTGCGCCTGCCCCTCGAGGTCGGTCGCGCGCACCGCGATGCGGTGCAGTCCGGGCTTGGCGTCCCACGGGAGGTACCACTGGCGCCAGTAGTCGATGCCGACGTCGGGGCCGAGCTTGGTCTTCTGCCACTGGCCGTCGTCGATCCTGACCTCGACCGTGCCGACGCCGCGGTGCTGGGCCCAGGCGACGCCGGCGATGGCGGTCGTGCCGGCCTTGATCGTCGACAGGGGTGCGGGCGTGTCGATGCGCGCGCTCGTCTTGATCGGGGCGTCGGTCGCCCACTGCCGCTTCGTCCAGTAGGACTGGTCGGCGGCATACGTCGTCAGGGTGAGCTTGGTCAGCCACTTCGTCGCGCCGACGAAGCCGTAGAGGCCGGGCGTGATGAGGCGCGCGGGGAAGCCGTGGGTGTCGCTGAGCTGGGCGCCGTTCATGCCGATGGCGATCATCGCGTCGCGTCCGTCGCGGACGACGGCCAGCGGGGTGCTGATGGTGAAGCCGTCGACGGCGGTGCTCAGCACCTGGTCGGGGCTGCCGGTGATGCCGGCTCGGTCGAGGACGTCGGTCAGCTTGACGCCGAGCCAGCGGGCGGAGCCGATGTAGCCGCCGCCGACCTCGTTGGAGACGCACGTCATGGTGATGTCGCGCTCGATGAGCGGCATGGCGGCGAGCTCGGCGAAGGTCATCGTGAAGGGCTTCTCGACCATGCCGTCGACCTCGAGCGTCCACGTGTCGACGTCGACCTGGGGCACGACGAGGTTGGTGTCGACGCGGTAGAACGTGTCGGTCGGGGTGCGCAGCGGCGAGATGCCGGAGACGGTCGTCTCGAGCCCCTTCGGCAGCGCCTTCGCCTGGTCGGCGGCGGCCGGCAGGACGACCTTCTTGACCGACTGGGCGCCGGCGCGCAGCTGGCCGCCGGCGGCGGCGAGCGCGGCGAGGGCCGTGACGCCGAGTGCGCCGAAGACGAAGCCTCGGCGTCCGGCCTTCGAGCCGGCCGTCGAGCTGTCGGGCCCGGTGGCGTTCGTCATGACCGAGCCACGCGGGCCCGTGGTCTCCCGGACGACGTCGCCGGAGGCGGTCCGGGCGAGGCGGACGAGCCAGACGAGCGTGGCGACACCGGCCGTCATCGCTGCGACGGCGGGCAGCGCGTCGAGCGGGCGGGTCGCGGGCCGCAGCAGCGCGGCGGCGCCGGCGAGGCCGGTGAGCAGCACGATGAAGCCGACGGCGAGGGGCATGCGGCGGCGGGCGAGCAGGCCGGCCACGGCGGCGAGGACGAGCGTCACGACGAGCACCGACCCCTGGAGGATCAGCTTGTCGTTCGTGCCGAAGGTCGCGATCGCCCACTCCTTGACGGGCGTGGGGGTCAGGTCGATCACGGTCGACCCGATGGCGAGCACCGGCGACGATGCGGGAGCGAGGAAGCCCGCGACGAGGTGGCCGGCAGCGATCCCGGCGACCGCGGCGAGGATCCCGCTGAGGGCAAATCGTAGGCGCGTCATGACTCGTGGTTCGGCGCGAGAGGGCGATCCGGATTGTCGGTCGCCCGGCGGCGGCGCGTGTGCGGCGGTGGGAAGAGCACGGGCGCCGCCGTTGTTGACCGCACGTGAAGAACATCGGATTCCTCTCGTTCGGCCACTGGAACCCGTCGCCGCACTCGGGCACGCAGTCGGCGTCGGACGCCCTGCTCCAGTCCATCGACCTCGCGGTGGCCGCCGAGGAGCTCGGCGCGGACGGCGCCTACTTCCGGATCCACCACTTCGCGCGCCAGCTCGCGTCGCCGTTCCCCCTGCTCGCCGCGGTCGGGGCGCGCACGAGACGGATCGAGATCGGGACGGGCGTCATCGACATGCGCTACGAGAACCCGCTCTACATGGCGGAGGACGCCGGCGCGGCCGACCTCATCTCCGGCGGGCGGCTCCAGCTCGGCATCAGCCGTGGGTCACCCGAGCAGGTCGTCGACGGCTTCCGCTACTTCGGCTACGAGCCCACCGACGGCGACCACGCCGCGATGGCACGCCAGCACACCGAGGTCTTCCTCGACGTCCTGTCCGGCCGGGGCTTCGCCGAGCCGAACCCGCGCCCGATGTTCCCCAACCCGCCCGGGCTGCTCCGCATCGAGCCGCACGCGCCGGGGCTGCGCGACCGCATCTGGTGGGGCGCCGGCAGCCGGGCCACCGCCGAGTGGACGGCTCAGCAGGGGATGAACCTCATGAGCTCGACCCTGCTCACCGAGGACACCGGCGTGCCCTTCCACCAGCTGCAGGCCGAGCAGATCCAGCGCTTCCGCGACGCGTGGACGGCAGCGGGGCACGAGCGCGAGCCGCGGGTCTCCGTGAGCCGCAGCGTCTTCCCCATCGTCGACGACCGGGACCGCGCGTACTTCGGCCGCGAGTCGGCGAGCCAGGATCAGGTGGGCCACATCGACGGCGGGACGGCCCGCTTCGGCAAGACGTATGCCGGTGAGCCCGACCAGCTCGTCCGTGACCTCGCAGAGGACGAGGCGATCGCCGCCGCCGACACGCTGCTCCTCACCGTGCCCAACCAGCTCGGCGTCGACTACAACGCGCACGTCATCGAGAGCCTCCTGACGCACGTCGCTCCGGAGCTCGGCTGGCGCTGACCGCCGCGGTCCCGCACGGTCCCCCACGACGCACGACGTCCGTCCGGCGTGGAGTGGCCACGCACGGGAGCAGATCCGCGCGGCACTTCGTGTGTCGCGCGGGCCCGCGCCCCTCAGCCGCGCGCGAGCAGCTTGCGGAGGGTCGAGCCGTATGCCGCCCCGGCCACCTTCGCGACGAGGGGGTCGAGGAGCGCGGGCACGCCTCGCACCCCGATGCGCTGCGTCCACCGGACCGTCGACCCGGCGGCCGTGGGGGTCACGAGCAGGTCGATGCGTCCGCGGACGACCTTGCCCTCCTTGCGGATCCGGGCGCTTCCGGCCGAATGTGCCGTCGGCTGGACCACCGACTGCACGACCATGACGTCGTCGAAACCCACCGGCCCGACGCCCGTCCGCGCGACGAAGCGCGACCCCTCGACGAGCTCGCTCGCGCCCATCGCCTCGCCCGTCACGGTCGTGAGCGGGATGACGGCGGTGTGCGCGCGCAGGTCGAGGATCCGCCGCCACGCCTCGGGTGCGGGCAGGGGTGAGTCGAGGTGCACCTCGAAGTCGGCCATGGGGTCAGTCTGTCCGGTCCGGCGCCCCGTGACACCTGTCACGCGCAGGACGTGACGCCTGCTGCTGACGCGGAGCATCGCCGAGCGGGAGAGTTGGACCATGACCACCACACCTCGTCCGGTCTACGGCGCCTCGGGGGCGCCGGCGATCGAGCTGCGTTCGCTCGTCAAGAGCTTCCCCTCCCGACGCGGGTCCCAGGATGCCGAGGTCCGTGCCGTCGACGGCATCGACCTGCGCATCGAGCCCGGCGAGGTCGTCGCCTTCCTCGGACCCAACGGTGCCGGCAAGACGACGACACTCGACATGGTGCTCGGCCTCACCGAGCCGACGAGCGGCACGGCCGAGGTCTTCGGCCGGCGTCCTCGCGAGGCCGTCGTCGGCGGGCACGTGTCCGCCGTTCTCCAGACGGGTGGGCTCCTGCGCGACCTCACCGTCCGCGAGACGGTCCGGATGATCGCGTCGACGTATGCCGTCCACTCCCTGGTCGACGAGGTCATCGACCGTGCCGGGCTGAGGTCGCTCGCCGACCGTCGCGTCTCCAAGTGCTCGGGCGGCGAGCAGCAACGGCTGCGCTTCGCCCTCGCCCTCCTGCCCGACCCCCGGCTGCTCGTCCTCGACGAGCCGACGGCGGGCATGGACGTCACGGCCCGGCGCGACTTCTGGGACACGATGCACGCGGACGCCAGTGCGGGCCGCACCGTCGTCTTCGCCACGCACTACCTCGAGGAGGCCGACGCCTTCGCCGACCGCATCGTCCTCATCGCCGGCGGCCGCATCGTCGCCGACGGCACGACGGCCGAGATCCGGTCGCAGGCGAGCGGACGCACCGTCTCCGCGACGCTGCCGCCGGGCTCGGTCGCCGAGTCCGTCGCGAGGCTGCGGACGGTCGGCGGCGTGCACGAGGTCGAGGAGCGCGGCAACCGGGTCGTCGTCACGGCCGGCGACTCCGACACCGTCGCGCGGCTGCTCCTGCTCGAGCTCGGCGGCACCGACCTCGAGATCGTCACCGCCGGCCTCGAGCAGGCATTCATGACCCTGACCGGTGACGGCCGCGACTCCCGTGACGCCCGCGACACCGGCAACGCCCGCGACGCCCGCGACGCCACGACCCCCGACGAGGAGCTCGTCCGATGAACGCCACCTTCACCCTGCTCGAGATGCGCCGAATCACGCGCGACTGGGCGGGCATGTTCTTCACCGCGGTGCTGCCCGCCTTCTTCTACCTCATCTTCGGCGCGACGGTCGACGCCAAGGACGCGACCATCGGCAACGGCAACGTCGCGATGTACGTCATGATCAGCATGGCCGCCTACGGCGCCGTCACCGCGACGACGAGCATCGGCGGCAACGCGGCCGTCGAGCGACAGCAGGGCTGGGGCCGCCAGCTCGGGCTCACCCCGCTCGCCGACTCGTCCTACATCGCCATGAAGGCGCTCATCGCCATGACCGTGGCGGCCGTGCCGATCCTGCTGACCTTCGCCCTCGGAGCTGCGACCGGCGCTCGCGGTTCGGCGCAGGCCTGGGTGCTCAGCGCGGTGCTCTGCCTCGTCGGGTCCGCCGTCTTCGCCGTCTACGGCCTGCTCGTCGGCACGGCGTTCCGCTCCGAGGCCGCGGTCGGCGCCGCGAGCGGCACCATGGTGATCTTCGCCTTCCTCGGCAACGTCTTCATCCCGCTGTCCGGTGCGCTGCTGGCGTTCGCGAAGTTCACGCCGCTCTACGGGTACGCCGCCCTGGCGCGCTATCCGCTCACCGAGGGCTACCTGCCCGACGGGTCGCAGGACCCGCTGTGGGTGCCGATCGTCAACGTGCTCGCCTGGCTCGCGATCTTCGGGACCGCTGCCGTGCTCCTCGTGCGCCGCGGCCGGGAGCGCCAGTGACCCAGCGGGCGTCGGTCTCCGGCGTCCCGGGCGCCCCGGCCGCCGCCCCGGCGCCGGGGCGCAACCCGTGGGAACGCTTCGGCTGGGTCGTCCAGTCGGTGTGGCTGGTCTTCCTCGTCTTCCCCGTCATCGCGATCGTCTCGAGCGGTCTGCCGGCCTGGCAGGTCGTGCTCGGGCTGGCGCTCGTGCTGACCTTCGCGGTCGTCTACGGCCTCGGCGCGCAGCACCTCCAGCGCCTGCACCGCAGGTGCGCGCCGACGCAGCGTCGGGGTGTCGGCTACCTGGTCGTGCTCGTCGGCTGCGCGGTCGGGCTCGTTCCGCTCATCGGCGCCGGCAGCCTCAGCTTCCTGCCCTTCATCGTGTCGTTCGGGATGTTCGCGCTGCCGCTCGCGTGGTCGATCGCCCTCGGCATCGCGTGCGTGGCGGTCGCGACGGCGGTCGCGGTCTTCGTCGACCCGGACGAGGGCACCTGGGTCGTGGCCATCATCGTCTTCGCCGTCGGTGCGATGACCGGGGCGGTCCGGCTCATGACCGACCGAGGGGAGGACTACGAGCGGATCTCGCGCGACCTCGCCATCGTCGAGGAGCGCGAGCGCGTGGCCCGCGACGTCCACGACGTGCTCGGTCACTCGCTCACGGTCGTCACGGTCAAGGCCGAGCTGGCCGAACGTCTCGTCGACCTCGACCCCGAGCGGGCCAAGGGCGAGCTCGCCGAGATCCAGGCCCTGAGCCGTCAGGCGCTCGCCGAGATCCGGGCGACCGTCGGGGGCCTGCGGGTGGCCCGCCTCGGCGACGAGCTGGCCTCGGCTCGCACGGCGCTCGCCGGCGCCGGCATCGAGGGCAACGTGCCCGACGACCCGAGCGCGGTCGATCCCCGCCACCGCACGGTCCTCGCCTGGGTGCTGCGCGAGGCGACGACCAACGTCGTGCGCCACAGCGACGCCGACGCCTGCTGGGTCGAGCTCGACTCGAACCGTCTGACCGTCCGCGACGACGGACGCGGCCTCGGCGAGCGGCCGGAGGGGAACGGCATACGCGGGCTGCGTGAGAGGGTCGAGGCCGCGGGAGGTCGGCTCTCGATCGAGACGGGCCCCGAGGGCCACGGGACCGTGCTGGAGGTGGTGCTGTGAGCACGACGATCAAGGTGCTGCTCGCCGACGACCAGGCCCTCGTGCGTGGGGCGCTCGCGGCGCTGCTCGCGCTCGAGCCCGACCTCGAGGTCGTGGCCGAGGTGGGGCGCGGTGACGAGGTCGTCGACGCCGCCCGTGCCTCAGACGCCGACGTCTGCCTCCTCGACATCGAGATGCCGGGCGTCGACGGCATCGCCGCCGCGGCCGCCGTGCGCGATGCGCTCCCCGGCGTACGCACGCTCGTCGTCACGACCTTCGGCCGCCCGGGCTACCTACGTCGGGCGCTCGAGGCCGGCGCGTCCGGGTTCGTCGTCAAGGACACTCCTGCCCGCCAGCTCGCCGAGGCCGTGCGGCGCGTGCACGCCGGGCTCCGCGTCGTCGACCCGTCACTCGCCACCGAGTCGCTCGTCGACGGTGCCAACCCCCTGACCGAGCGCGAGCGCGAGGTGCTCGGGGTCGCGCTGCGCGGTGGCACCGTCGCCGCCATCGCCGGGGTCGTCCACCTGTCGCCGGGCACGGTCCGCAACCACCTCAGCGCGGCCATCGGCAAGACCGGCACGTCGACGCGCGCCGAGGCCGCCCGCGTGGCCCAGGAGCGTGGCTGGCTCTGACCGGCCTTTCGAGGATCGAAGTGTCGAGTCGGGTCGCCCCCGTTCGACGTCGTGGTGGAGGCTGGGACGGACCCGGCACGAGACGCAAGGAGAGACCGATGCGCTACCTCATGATCCACAAGATCGACGAGTCCCGCCCCGAGGCCTGGAACCCGAGCCAGGAGTTCCAGGACGCGATGGGCGCGCTCATGTCGGAGTACGCCGAGTCGGGCATCCTGCTCGCCGCCGAGGGCGTGACGCAGAGCAAGGACGGCGCGATCCTCCGCAAGACCGAGGGCGCCGGCGTCACGGTGACCGACGGCCCGTTCAGCGAGGCGCGCGAGGTCATCGGCGGCTTTGCCCTCGTCAACGTCGAGAGCAAGGAGCAGGCACTCGAGCTGGCCGGGAGGTTCGCCTCGCTCTTCGACGAGGTGTCGGTCGAGGTCCGCCGGGTCTACGAGTTCGAGGACCTGCCGCAGCCGTCCTGAGCCGACCGACGTCGTGGAGGTTCGCACCCCTCGGACGGGGTGCGAACCTCCACGCTGTCGTATGCCGTCCGGTGCACCGAGCGGGTCAGGCCGTGGCCGGCGCCGGGGTGCTGCTGCTGCTGCCGGCGGTCCGACGCGCCATGAGGGCCGCGACGAGCTCGACGATGCCGATGACGATGAGCGCGATGCCGGCGATGCGGGTGAGCACGACGAGCGACGAGCCGGGGAAGATCGCGACGACGAGACCGCCGAGGATCGAGACGACGCCGCTGACGATGAGGAAGACGCGGGTGCCGGTCGTCCGGTCGGAGCCGAAGCCCTGGACGAGCGCGGCGATGCCCTCGGCGATCCAGCCGATCGCGATGAAGATGGCGATGACGGCGAGCGAGGTCCCGGGCCGGAAGAGGCAGATGATGCCGGCGATGATCGAGAGCACGCCGAGCCCGATGGAGACGGGCTTGAGCCAGCCCGGGTCGCTCGGCAGGTCGCGCGTCACCGACAGGCGGACGGCCCCGGCGACGATGAGCTGCAGCCCGAACAGGATGGCCACGATGAGCAGGGTCGCCTTGGGCCAGACGAGCACCATGATGCCGAGGATGACGGACAGGATGCCCATGGCGATGAGGGCGCCCGACCATCCGGAGGAGGTGGCCGGGGACGCCCACGTGGCGGCGGCCTCGCGGCGCGTCCTCGGTGCGTCGGGTGCGGGGTCGGTCGGGTCGGGTGACGCTGCGTTCGGGACGGTGCTCGACATGGCTTCCTCCGTAAGGGGTGAGTGCTGCCCGAGGTGCGGCACCACCAGTCTCGTCCTCGTCAGCCCCCGGCGCGCGCTTTTGCCCCGCGACCCGCGCGGCGGCACACGGGGCGAGCGGCCGTCCGTGGCGGGCCTCCCGGTGGACCGATAGCGTCGACGCCGTGAACATCATCTTCGTGGAGCCGTCGTTCCCGGCGAACCAGCGTCGCTTCGTGCACGCCCTCGCCTCGGTCGGCGCGAACGTCTACGGCATCGGTGAGTCCGACGAGGCGCACCTCGGCGACGAGGTGCTGGGCGCGCTCCGCGGCTACTACCGCGTCGGCTCGGTGACGAACGTCGACCAGATGGTCGAGGCGGTCCGCTACTTCCAGGACAAGGTCTGGATCGACGCGCTCGAGGCGACCGTCGAGGCGCACACGATGCCGGCGGCGCAGGTCCGCGAGGCGTGCGGCATCCCCGGCACGAGCGTCCGCACGACCTGGCTGTGCCGCGACAAGCCGTCGATGAAGGAGGCGCTGCGCCAGGCGGGCGTGCCCACCGCGGCGAGCGCGGCCGTCGACTCGGCCGCCGAGGCGCGCGCGTTCGCCGAGCGCGAGGGCTACCCGCTCATCCTCAAGCCGCGCGCGGGCGCCGGCGCCCAGGGCACGGTGCGCGTCGACTCCGACCACGAGCTCGAGCAGGCGCTCCAGGGCTACGCCCGCGAGGGTGCGAGCTCGATCGCCATCGAGGAGTTCGTCGAGGGTCACGAGGGCTTCTACGACACGATCAGCCTCGACGGCCAGGTCGTGCACGACTGGGCGACGCACTACTACCCCAACGTCCTCGAGGCGATGCGCCAGCGCTGGATCTCCCCGCAGTTCATCACGACGAACCGCATCGACGAGCCGGGCAATGCCTTCTACACCGAGGTGCGTGAGCTCGGGCGCCGCGTCATCGAGGCGCTCGGCATCGAGACGTCGGCCACGCACATGGAGTGGTTCTACGGCCCCAAGGGCCTGAAGTTCAGCGAGATCGGCGCCCGCCCCCCGGGTGTCGGCGCCTGGGACGTCTACTCCGCGGCCAACGAGGTCGACGTCTACCGCGAGTGGGCGCACGTCATCACCCACCGCGCGCCCGAGCGCCAGATGCAGCGCACGTATGCCGCCGGCATCGTCGCGCTCCGCCCCGACCACGACGGGTCGATCACCGGCTACACCGGCATCGAGGAGATCCAGTCGCGCTACGGCGAGTGGGTCATCGACGGCCACTTCCCGCCGGTCGGGCACGGCACCCAGGGCGTCGAGGCCGGCTACATGGCCAACGCGTGGGTGCGACTGCGCCACCCCGACTTCGACACGGCGCGCGCCATGCTCGACGACGTCGGCCGCACGATCCACGTGCACGCGGGCTGAGCGCGGCTGAGCCCTGTCCTGATGTCGACGACGATCCTGCTCGGCCCCCAGCGGTTCACGACGACCGTGGGCGCCACCGTGCGCTCCCTCGGCGTGACCGGCCGCATCGCCATGGTCAACTCCGGCTGGGAGGAGCGCGAGTCCGACGACGCCGAGCTCGCCGGCCACCTCGCCGGGCGCGGCGTCAACCTGCGCCTGCACCACCGGATGATGGACGTGCTGGCCAAGGACCAGCACTTCGCGGCGGCGGCGGTCGCGTTCCGCGACCGGATGGACGAGCTTCGGGCCTTCTACGGCATACGCCTCCAGGCGGCGATCGACGCCGTGCACGCCGTCGCGCACCGCACCTCGATCCACGCCGTCGGCCCCATCGCCGAGGAGTCCGCGATGGAGGCCGTGCGCGAGGTCGACCGGTGGTATGCCGCCGAGCTCGAGGAGCTGTACGGCTCGGTCCGCGCCACCGCGCCGCTCGACGAGAGCGGCACCATCGGCTGGCACCGGGGCGAGATCGGTGCGCTCCTCGACGAGTGCGAAGCGGTCGTCATCGCGGGTGGCAACGTGCGCACCCTGCTGCGGACGCTGCGCGTCTTCGACGTCACCCTCCGGCCGGAGCAGTCCGTGGTCGCGTGGTCGGCCGGTGCGATGGCCCTGACCGACGAGGTCGTCCTCTTCCACGACTTCACGCCCCACGGCGTCGCCGCGGCCGAGCTCCACGACCGGGGGCTGGGTCGGCTGCCCGGGATCGTCGCGCTCCCGCACGCCAAGAGGCGGCTGCTCCTCGACGACCACGAGCGCATGTCGGTGCTGGCCCGGCGCTTCGCCGAGCACCGGCTGCTCCTGCTCGACGACGGGGCCGTGGTGCGCTTCCCCGACGGCGCGACCGAGCTGCCGGTCGGTGCGCGCGTCATCGACCGCACCGGTCACGTCTCGGTGGTGGGGGTCGCGTGAGCGCCATGGAACGCCTCGCCGTCAACCGCCTCCGCGAGCGACTGCCGCTCGACGGCCCGACGATCGACCGCTTCGTCGAGCGCTACGGGTGCCCGATCATCGAGGGCGAGCGCGCGACCTTCCTCTACCGGGGCGACGTCGACGAGGTGTGGGTGCGCCACCGCGTCGTCGGTCTGCCGGATCCCCTGCCGCTCAAGCGGATCGGCGAGTCCGACCTCTGGGCCGTCACGACCGTGCTGCCCGAGGGGTCGCGGGTCGAGTACCAGATCGAGATCCGCAAGGGCGAGCACTACGAGCGCTTCAACGACCCGCTCAACCCGCGCCTGGCGCACAGCCCGATGGGGTCGTCGTCGGTGTGCGCGGCCATCGGCTACCGCGTGCCCGACTGGGTCGCCCACGACCCCGAGGCCCGCCCGGGCACCCTCGTCGAGGAGCAGGTCCACAGCAAGGCCCTGCGGCGCGACCAGCCGGTGCAGATCTACCTGCCGGCGCGCTTCAACCGGGCGCAGCGCTATCCGCTCCTCGTCGTCCACGACGGCACCGACTACCTCCAGTTCGCCGCGATGAAGACCGTCCTCGACAACCTCATCCACCGGCTCGACGTCGACCCGCTCGTCGCGGTCTTCGTGCCGCCCCGGGACCGGCTCAAGGAGTACCCCAACCACGCGCCGCACGCCCGGTTCATCGCGCGCGAGCTCGTGCCGCTGCTCACCGAGCGACTCCCCCTCATCGACACCCCGGAGGCGCGCTGCCTCATGGGCAGCTCCTTCGGCGGCATCGCGTCGCTGTCGACGGCGGTGCGCTACCCCGGCTTCTTCGGCTCGCTCATGCTCCAGTCCGCCTCGCTCGTCTTCACCGACATCGGCTTCGACCACGGCGGCGGCCCGGCCTTCGACCCGGTCGTGAAGTTCGTCAACCGCTTCCGGGAGAAGCCGTCCGCGGTCGTCGACCGTCTCTTCATGTCGTGCGGCGTCTACGAGCCGCTCATCACCCCGAACCGGTCGATGGTCCCGGTCTTCCGCCACGCTGGCATGACGGTGCGCTACACGGAGTCGCGCGACGGCCACAACTGGGAGAACTGGCGCGACCGTCTCGGTGACGGACTCGCGTGGCTCTTCCCCGGACCCCAGAAGTTCGTCTACGAGTGACGAGCGCAAGTGAGAAGGCAGGTCACCCATGAAGGTCACCGACCGGTGGTACTCCGACCGTCTGGGCCAGGACATCAGCGTCGCGAGGTGGGGCTCCTACGGCGCGCCCGTGCTGCTCTTCCCGACGGCGGGGGGCGACGCGGAGGAGGTCGAGCGGCACAAGATGATCGCGCACCTCGAGCCGCTCATCGCGGCCGGCCGCGCCAAGGTCTACTCCGTCGACAGCGTCGCGGGGCGGGCCCTGGCCGAGGGGCGCGGCACGCCCGACCACCAGCTCGCCCTCTTCAACGGCTTCCACGAGGCCATCGCCCGCGAGGTCATCCCGGCGATCCACTCCGACCTCGGCGGCCAGCCGATCCCGGTCACCGTCGCGGGCGCCTCGATCGGCGCCTTCAACGCCCTCGCCATCACGTGCCGCTACCCCGAGCTCGTGCAGTCGGCCGTGTGCATGAGCGGCACGTACGCCATCGAGCAGTTCCTCGGCGGGCACGTCAACGACGACCTCTACTTCAGCTCGCCGCTACGCTTCCTGCCCGGTCTCGAGGGTCCGGCGCTCGACGTGCTCCGCACGCGGATGATCGTGCTCGCCTCGGGCAGCGGCCGCTGGGAGGACGTCGGCGAGTCCCGTGCCGTCGCGCACGTCCTCGGCAGCAAGGGCATCCCCAACCGCGTCGACGACTGGGGCACGGCCTACGACCACGACTGGCCGACGTGGTGGGCGATGCTCCCGCTCTACCTCGACGACCTCCTCCCCTGACGGCATACGCCCTCTCTCCCGGTCGAGGGCCGCTCGGTCACGCGGTGAGGTCGTCGGGAATCGGGAGGCCAGGCGTGGGCGCGGGGCCGTAGCGTACGTCGCATGGAGTCGAAGAGCACCGCTGCGAAGACCGCGTCGCGCCCCTCCGCCGGGTCCCACCCGGCCGACGTCCACGACATGATCCGCGTCCAGGGCGCGCGCGAGAACAACCTCAAGGACGTCAGCCTCGACCTGCCGAAGCGCCGGCTCACGGCGTTCACCGGCGTCTCCGGCTCGGGCAAGAGCTCGCTCGTCTTCGCGACGATCGCCGCCGAGTCGCAGCGGATGATCAACGAGACCTACAGCGCCTTCGTCCAGGGCTTCATGCCGTCGCTCGCGCGCCCCGACGTCGACTACCTCGACGGCCTGACGACGGCCATCATCGTCGACCAGGAGCGGATGGGCGCCAACCCGCGCTCGACGGTCGGTACTGCGACCGACGCCAACGCGATGCTGCGGATCCTCTTCTCCCGCATCGGGACCCCCCACATCGGGCCGCCGACCGCCTTCGCCTTCAACGTGCCGACGCGGGTCGCGAGCGGCGTCATGAAGACCGACAAGGGCAACCGCCAGGAGACCTCGATCGTCCGCGAGGCGGTCTACCAGGGCGGCATGTGCGCGCGCTGCGAGGGGATGGGGTCGGTCAACGACTTCGACCTCACCGCGATCTACGACGAGAGCAAGTCGCTCGCCGACGGCGCGCTGCTCGTCCCCGGCTACAGCATGGACGGGTGGTACGGCCGGATCTTCAGCGGCGCCGGCCTGCCCATGGACAAGCCGGTCGGCAGGTTCACCGAGCGCCAGCTCCAGAAGCTGCTCTACGGACAGCCCGAGAAGATCAAGGTCGAGGGCGTCAACCTCACCTACGAGGGCGTCCTGTCGAAGGTGCAGAAGTCGATGCTGTCCAAGGACCTCGACGCGATGCAGCCGCACGTGCGCCGCTTCGTCGAGCGGGCGGTCACGTTCACGACCTGCCCCGAGTGCAAGGGCACGCGCCTGTCGCAGGAGGCGCTGAGCTCGAAGATCAAGGGCAAGAACATCGCCGAGCTGTGCACCATGCAGATCAGCGACCTCGCCGAGTGGCTCCGCGACGTCGACGACCCGTCGGTCGCACCACTCCTGCGGGGGCTGCAGCACCTGCTCGACTCCTTCGCCGAGATCGGACTCGGCTACCTCTCGCTCGACCGGCCCGCGGGCACGCTGTCCGGTGGTGAGGCCCAGCGCACCAAGATGATCCGTCACCTCGGCTCATCGCTCACCGACGTCACCTACGTCTTCGACGAACCGACGATCGGGCTCCACCCCCACGACATCGCGCGGATGAACCAGCTGCTGCTCCAGCTGCGCGACAAGGGCAACACCGTCCTCGTCGTCGAGCACAAGCCCGAGACGATCGCCATCGCCGACCACGTCGTCGACCTCGGCCCGGGCGCGGGTACCGCGGGCGGTGAGGTCGTCTTCGAGGGCACCGTCGAGGGACTGCGCAAGAGCGACACGACGACGGGCCACCACCTCGACGACCGGGTCAGCCTCAAGGACTCGCTGCGCGAGGCGACCGGGGCGCTCGAGGTCCGCGGCGCGTCGACCCACAACCTGCGCGACGTCGACGTCGACATCCCGCTCGGGGTGCTGTGCGTCGTCACCGGGGTCGCCGGGTCGGGCAAGAGCTCGCTCATCCACGGGTCCGTCGCCAAGCGCGACGGTGTCGTCGTCGTCGACCAGGGCGCCATCCGCGGCTCGCGCCGGAGCAACCCCGCGACCTACACCGGACTGCTCGAGCCCATCCGCAAGGCCTTCGCCAAGGCCAACGGCGTCAAGCCCGCGCTCTTCAGCTCCAACTCCGAGGGGGCCTGCCCGGCCTGCAACGGCGCGGGCGTCATCTACACCGAGCTCGGCGTCATGGCGACGGTCGAGTCGACGTGTGAGGAGTGCGAGGGCCGGCGCTTCCAGGCTGCGGTGCTCGAGTACGAGCTCGGCGGGCGCAACATCGCCGACGTGCTCGCCATGCCGGTGGCCGAGGCGCTCGACTTCTTCGACGCCGGGGAGGCACGCACCCCCGCCGCCCACACGATCCTCGAGCGGCTCGACGACGTCGGCCTCGGCTACCTCACGCTCGGCCAGCCGCTCACGACGCTGTCCGGTGGGGAGCGCCAGCGCCTCAAGCTGGCCACGCAGATGGCCGAGAAGGGCGACGTCTACGTCCTCGACGAGCCGACGACCGGCCTGCACCTCGCCGACGTCGAGAACCTGCTCGGCCTGCTCGACCGGCTCGTCGAGTCGGGCAAGTCGGTGCTCGTCATCGAGCACCACCAGGCCGTCATGGCGCACGCCGACTGGATCATCGACCTCGGACCGGGGGCCGGTCACGACGGCGGCAACGTCGTCTTCGAGGGGACACCGGCCGACCTCGTCGCCGACCGCCCGACGCTGACCGGCGAGCACCTCGCCGCCTACGTCGGGGCCTGACCGGGGGCGCGCCGTGGACCTCGACGCCGCGGTCGCCGATGTCGTGCGTGAGCACGGGTTCTCGGGCGTCGTCCGCGTCGACCGCGGCGGCGAGGTCGTGCACGCCTCGGCACACGGTCTCGCCGACCGTGCCCACGGCCTGCCCAACACGCTCGACACGCAGTTCGGGACCGCCAGCGTCTGCAAGGGCCTGACGGCGCTCACCGTGGTGAGCCTCGTGGCCGAGGGTCGCGTCGCCCTCGAGACCCCTGTGCGCGCGGTCGTCGGCGACGACCTGCCCGACATCGGGGAGGACGTCACGATCGAGCACCTGCTCTCGCACCGTTCGGGCATCGGCGACTACCTCGACGAGGACACCGACTTCGACGCCTCCGACTACGTCATGACCCTGCCGGTGCACCGGCTCGCCACGACCGAGGGCTACCTGCCGGCCCTCCGCGGACGACCGGCGAAGTTCTCTGCGGGAGAACGCTTCTCGTACTGCAACAGCGGCTTCGTGGTGCTCGCCCTCGTCGTGGAACGGCTGACCGGCACGAGCTTCCACGAGGCGGTCGAGGAGCGAGTCTGCGCCCGCGCCGGGACGGTCGACACGGCATACCTCCGCTCCGACGAGCTGCCGGGGCGCGCCGCGCTCGGCTACCTCGACGCCGTGGGGCTGCGCACCAACGTGCTGCACCTTCCCGTCCGTGGCAGCGGTGACGGTGGGATGTACACGACGGCCGACGACCTCCACGCGCTGTGGGACGCGTTCCTCGGCGGTCGCATCGTCGACCCGCCCTGGGTCGCCGAGATCCTGCGCCCGCGCACCGACGTCATGGACGACGGCCGGCGCTACGGCCTCGGTGTCTGGCTCGACGGGACGGGTGACGGGGTCGTGCTCAATGGCTACGACGCCGGCGTCTCGGCGGTGACCCGGCACGAGCCGTCGCGGTCCCTGACCTGGTCGGTCCTGGCCAACCGGAGCGACGTCGCACGGCCGGTGTCGCAGCGCCTCCGCGAGGTCCTGGCGGGCTGACGCCCACCCCTCGGGGAGTCCGCATCGCGGACCTCCGGGCGCGACGCCCCACGCCGTCAGTGATGCCTCCGGGCAACACACAGGGACCCGCGGCGGTCTGCTCTGCAGGCCTGTCCGGGGCCGGGATCCGACCTGTCCTACGGATTGACAGGTGATCGAATGTGATCGATTGTAGTCCCGCCCAAGCACAAACGAGCGATCAGGCTTGGGTTGCCCGATGACGTGCACCGGACCGCAGCGGCCTCCCGCCAGCCGCGGACCCCCACCCAAGGAGTCGCGAATGCGCAGAACGTCCACGCTGGCCGCCACGGCCGTGCTCACCCCGCTGCTCGTGCTCGGCCTCGCCGCGTGCGGCCAGTCCACCGGCGGCGCCACGGCCGACGCCCAGCCCGAGTCGGGGCCGGTCACGATCTCCTACGGCATCTGGGACAAGAACCAGATGCCGGCCATGCAGAAGATCGCCGACGAGTTCCACGCCGCGAACCCGAACGTCACGGTCAAGATCCAGGTGACGCCGTTCAAGCAGTACTTCACGACCCTGCAGACGGCCGCCGCCGGCGGTGGTGCCCCCGACGTCTTCTGGATGAACGGCCCCAACGTCAAGCTGTACGCCGCGAACCAGCAGCTGCTGCCCCTCGACCAGACGATCAGCCGCGCCAAGCTCGACCTCGCGAAGTACCCCGAGGCCCTCGTCGACCTCTACACCTACGACGGCAAGAGGTACGGCATCCCGAAGGACTTCGACACGATCGGCGTCTGGTACAACAAGGCGCTCTTCGACGCGAAGAAGCTCGCCTACCCCAAGGACGACTGGACCTGGGCCGACTTCCAGTCCGCCGCCCGCACGCTCACCGACAAGACCAAGGGCGTCTACGGCGCCGCGGCTCCCGTCGAGGACCAGGCCGGCTTCTACGACACGATCCCCTCGGCCGGTGGCCAGGTCATCGACGCCGCCGGCACCAAGAGCGGCTTCGACTCCCCCGAGGCGCTCCAGGGCATCGAGTTCTGGACCTCGCTCGTCAAGGACGGGGCGTCGCCGACGGTCCAGCAGATGACCGACACGAGCCCCGGCGACATGTTCAAGGCCGGCAAGGTCGCGATGTACTGGAACGGCTCGTGGGCCGCGGTCGAGTACAACGGCGTCCCCGAGCTCAAGGACGCCGTCAACGTCGCGCCGGTCCCCGCCGGGCCCAAGGGCCAGGTCTCGGTCATCCACGGCCTCGGCAACGTCATCTACGCCAAGACGAAGCACCAGGACGCCGCGCAGAAGTTCGTCGGCTTCCTCGGCGGTGAGCGCGCCGCGCAGATCCAGGCCGACGCGGGCGCGGTCATCCCCGCCTACGAGGGCACCCAGGAGGCGTGGGTCAGGGCGATGCCACAGTTCAACCTCAAGGCCTACGTCGACGAGGTCGCGACGGCCGTGCCCTACCCGGCGTCGAAGAACACCAAGGCGTGGACGACCCTCCAGACCGACCTCCTCACGAAGGTGTGGAACGGCGAGGTCGACGCGGCGACGGGCCTCAAGGACCTCGCCACGCAGATGAACGCGGCGCTCGCCAAGGAGAAGTGACCGTGGCGGGCGTGCTCACCGACCGGGAGCAGGCGTCGGGATCCGTCGGCGCGACCGCGCCGGGCGGCGCCCCGTGGGGGTCGGGGAGCCGGGGCGACACCCCGGCCCCCGGCCGCCGGCCCGGTCGATCCGGTCGATCCGGCGGAGCCGGTCGTGGCATGTCGCGGATGGCGCGCAACGACCTCTTCTGGGCGGCGGTCTTCATCCTCCCGACCCTGCTCGGCCTCGTCGTCTTCTACCTGTGGCCGGTCGTGCGCACGCTGCTCATCTCCTTCACGGAGACGGGGCCGTTCGGCGGGTCGGAGTTCGTCGGGCTCGCCAACTACGGCGCGCTGTTCGGCGACGCGCGCCTCTGGGAGACGATGCTCAACACCCTGACGTTCACGGTCGTCGCCCTGCTCGGCATCCCCGTCGCGCTCGTCGTCGCGGCGCTGCTCAGCACCGAGGGTCTGCGGGGGGTGCGCATCTACCGCGTCCTCTACTTCCTGCCCGTCGTGACGATGCCGGCAGCGGTCGGCCTCATCTGGCGCACGCTCTACAACGGCGACGTCGGCGTCATCAACGCCCTGCTCGGTCTCGTCGGCATCGAAGGCACGAACTGGCTCTCCAATCCCGCGACGGCGCTGTATGCCATTGCCGCAGTGGGCATCTGGCTCAGCCTGGGCACGCAGATCGTCATCTTCCTCGCCGCGATCCAGGGCGTGCCGAAGGACCTCTACGAGGCGGCCGCGCTCGACGGCGCGGGCCGCATCCGGCAGTTCTGGTCGATCACGCTCCCGCAGATCAGCCCGAGCGTCTTCTTCATCTCGGTGCTTGCCGTCATCGGCGCGCTGCAGACGTTCGACCTCATCTTCGTCATGACCGGGCCGACGAACCCGGCCTACCCGCAGACCGAGACGATCGTGGCGCAGTTCTACCAGCGGGGCTTCGTCGAGAACCAGCAGGGGTATGCCGCCGCGATCGCCCTGGTCATCCTCGTCGTCATCGTCGCGGTGACCGCCCTGCAGTTCCGGCTCCAGAAGAAGTGGGTGCACTATGTCTGAGCTCGCGACCCGCCTCCCTCGCGCCAGGGGGCGAAAGCGTCTGCGCCGCAACCACCTCGGCGTGCACGCCGTCCTCATCCTCGGCTCGGTCGTCATGGTCGGCCCGTTCTTCTGGGAGGTCATGACCTCTCTAAAGACGCTCGGCGAGACGCTGACCGTGCCGCCGACGGTCTTCCCCCGCTCGCCCCGGTGGAGCAACTACGGCGACGTCTTCGACACGCTCCCCTTCGGCCAGATGTTCTGGAACAGCACGATCCAGACGCTCGGGCGGGTGCTCGGCCAGCTCGTGCTGTGCTCGATGGCCGGTTACGCCTTCGCGCGCTTCGAGTTCCGCGGCCGGGGCCTGCTCTTCGGCCTCTTCCTGTCGGTCCTCATGGTCCCGAGCCAGCTCTTCCTGCTGCCGCAGTACGAGATCGTGTCGGGCCTCGGCTGGCTCAACTCGCTCCAGGCGCTCATCGTCCCCGGCCTCTTCAGCGCCTTCGGCACGTTCCTGCTGCGCCAGTTCTTCCTCAGCCTGCCGCGCGAGCTCGAGGAGGCCGCCAAGCTCGACGGCGCGAACCACTGGCAGATCTTCACCCGGATCATGCTGCCGCTCGCCAAGCCGGGTCTCATCGCGCTCGCCGTGCTCGACGTGCTGTGGTCGTGGAACGACCTCATGTGGCCTCTCGTGGTCAACAACGACCCGACGAAGATGCCGCTGTCGGTCGGGCTCGCCTCGCTGATCGGCCAGTTCTCCGTCGACACGACGACGCTCATGGCCGGCTCGGTCCTCGCGACGCTGCCGGTGCTCCTCCTCTTCGTCGTGCTCCAGAAGCAGTTCATCCAGGGGATCGCGTTCAGCGGCTCCAAGGGCTGAGACCCTCGAACCACCACCACCCGGAAGGTGCCCCACCCATGACCGAGCAGCCCCACCAGCCCGACCGGCCCGACCGGCCCGACCAGCCGGACCTCCGCATCGCGATCATCGGCTTCGGCCTGCGGGCCAGCCTCGCGAGGTACGCCCACCGTCCCGGTGAGGGCAGCCGCGTCACGGTCGTCTGCGACCCGGCCGAGCGGGGCCGCGCGGACGCCGCGGAGCGCATCGAGGGCGTACGCCTCGTCGACGGGCTCGACGAGCTGCTCGCTCCCGACGTGCGCGCCGACATCGACGCGGTGCTCGTCCTGACACCCGACCACGCGCACGCCGAGCACGCCGTGCGCACCCTGGAGGCCGGCATACCGACGTTCGTCGAGAAGCCGCTCGCGACGAGCGTCGCCGACGCCGACGCCGTGCTCGAGGCCGCGCACCGCACGGGCACGCGTCTCTACGTCGGGCACAACATGCGGCACATGCCGGTCGTCCGCGCGATGCGCGACGTCATCGAGGCGGGCACGATCGGCGAGGTCAAGGCGGTGTGGTGCCGGCACTTCGTCTCGGCGGGTGGCGACTACTACTTCAAGGACTGGCACGCCGACCGGCGCAACACGACAGGCCTGCTGCTGCAGAAGGGCGCCCACGACATCGACGTCATCCACTGGCTCGCCGGCGCCTACACGCGGCGGGTCAGCGCGGTCGGCGCCCTCGCGGTCTACGGCGACGTCACCGACCACCGCGACAACTCCGACCGGCGGATGGCCGACTGGTACTCCCTCGACAACTGGCCGCCCACCGAGCAGCGCGAGCTCAACCCGGTCGTCGACATCGAGGACATCTCGATGGCCAACCTCGTCCTCGAGGGCGGGGTGCTCGCCAGCTACCAGCAGTGCCACTTCACGCCGGACTACTGGCGCAACTACACCGTCATCGGCACGAGGGGCCGGCTCGAGAACTTCGGCGACGGCCCCGGCGCGCTCGTCAAGGTGTGGACCCGCCGCACCGACACCTACCGCGACGACGCCGACGAGGTCATCGAGATCCCGACGGCCGACACGACGGGTCACGGCGGCGCCGACCCGCTGCTCATCGCCGAGTTCGTCCGCTTCGCCCGCGACGGCGGCCCGACGATGACCTCGCCCGTCGCGGCGCGTGAGGCCGTGGCGGCCGGGGCCTCGGCGACGACGTCGCTGCGCACCGGCGGTGGCGCGGTCGACGTGCCGGCACTCGACCCCGCCCTCGTCGCCTGGTTCGAGGGCGGCCAGGCCTGAGGGGTATCAGCGGCGGGACCGGCGCCCTCTGAGGCGTAGGGGTCCGTGGCTCGAGCGGGCCCGTTCCCCGAAGGACGACCCATGAGCGTCACCGACGTCTTCCCGCTGATCAAGGCACCAGATGCCTGGCCCGTGCCGGTCGTCGCGACGGTCGCCATGGTCTGCCTCGCAGGGCTCGACCTGCTCGGGGCGGTCCTCGCCAAGGAGTGGGCCGAGAACGGCAGCGTGCGGGCGCTCGTGCTCGGTGCAGGCGCCTTCCTCGTCCTCTTCTGGGTGTATGCATCGTCGCTGCGGTACGCAGAGCTGGCCCTCGTGACGATGGGCTGGGTCGTCATGCTCCAGGTCGGGCTCGTCCTCATCGACCGCTGGCGCTACGGGGTGGAGCTGCCCACGGGCAAGTGGGTGGCCATCGGGGTCGTGCTCGTCGCGCAGGCCTATCTCGTGCTCGCGCCGGCGGCCGAGCAGGCGGGCGCCGCGGCGGCCTCCGGCAGCTAGACTTCCGACCACGGACAGGGGTGCTCCGGGTCGCCGTCGGTGCCACCTGCCACCGTGCTCTCCGTGCCCGCCGAAGTCCCGGGTCCGGTCTCCGGTCCGGGCGCCCCGAAGGAAGTCCATGCGTCGACGTCTCGTCCGCCCCACCGCGGTGGCGGCCCTCGGCGTGCTCGCGCTTGGCTCGGGTGCCGCATGCACGACGAGCACCGCGACGCCCGCCCCCACGCGAGGCACGACGGCGAGCACGACCCCCACCGCGGCGCCGACGAGCGCGGTCGCGCCGCTCGTCGTCGGGGCCGTCTTCGACCACACGACGCTCGACCCGACGCGGCAGTTCGACCGCAGCGGGGCGATGCTGACGCACGCGCTCTACGAGACCCTGACGACGCTCGACCCCGACGACCCGACCAAGGTCGTGCCCGGGATGGCGGAATACACCCTGTCCCCCGAGGGCCGGTGGCTGACGCTGCGGCTGCGCAAGGGCCTCGTCTTCTCCGACGGCACACCGGTGACGACCGACGACGTCCTCTTCACCCTCCAGCGCGCGCGAGGGCTGTCCGGTCCGGCCGGCTCGATCCTCGGCACCGTCTCGGCGGTCAAGGTGGACGACCGCACCTTCACGCTCAGCTCTCCCGGCTCGAACTTCGCCCTGCCAGCGATCCTCGCCAACCCTGCCTTCGGCATCCTCAACGCGACCGCGGTCAGGGCGCACGGCGGCACCATCGGCCCCGGTGACGAGGCGAGCTCCTACCTCTCGCAGCACTCGGCGGGCTCGGGCCCCTACGTCATCAAGAGCGTCAGCGGCACCTCCGAGGTGCGGCTCGCGGCCAACCCGATGTGGTCGGGGCCGACCCCTGCCTTCCCCGAGATCGTCGTGCGCAACCTCGACGCGCGGCGGCAGCTGGCCGCCATCGGGTCCGGCAGTGCCGACCTCGTGCTCGACCTCTCGCCGAGCCAGGCCGATGCGGCCACCGGCCGGCCGCAACGGTCGGCCGTCACGGTGACGACGATGCGGTCGAGCTCGCTCGTCTACCTCGCCCTCGGGCGCGACAGGGCCCTCAACCCGTGGACCGCCGACCCCGACTTCACCGAGGCGGTTCGCCGGGGCCTCGACCGTGAGGCGCTCGGCAGGGCTGCCGCGCCCGGGTCCATGCCCGCGGCGGGTCTCATCCCCGCGGGCATCGTCGGTGCCCTCGAGGACCTCGCGCCCTCGCCCGCGCCGACACCCACTGACGGCACCGGCACCGGCACCGACGGCACCGGGACCCCGACGCCCACGACGTCGACGACCTCGGTCACGCCGGCCCCGTCCTCGTCGGGCACCACGGCGACCCCCGACAGCATCCTCACGACCGGGGCGGACGGCATACCCACGCCTGTGGTGACGCTGCCCGTCGTGCCCCAGCGCGATCTCGCCGCGGCCAGGGCGGCGCTGCGTCGCTCCGGCTACAAGGGCCAGCCGATCCCGCTCTCGTATGCCGCCGACCTGCCCATCCAGGGCATCCCGACGAGCGCCCTGGCGGTGGCCGTGCGTGCGCAGCTCGCGCAGGTCGGCATCAAGGTGCAGCTCAACCCGGCGCCCGCGGCCCAGGCTGTCGCCGCCTACCGCAGCGGGCGCACCGCGTTCAGCCTGTGGAGCTGGAACCCCGACTACCCGGATCCCGAGAACTACCTCGCCTTCGCGCCGGGCGAGCTCGTCGGGTCGCGCGCCGGGTGGGAACGTGGCACCGACACGCTCGTCGACGACCTCACCGAGGCGGCGCGTTCGTCGGTGGGTGACAACCGGGCGGCTGCGTATGCCGCCTGGCAGCTCGCGATGAACCTGCGCAGCCCGTTCGTCCCCCTTCTCCAGCCGTCGACGCGCTTCGCGAGCGGCGAGCGGGTCAAGGTCCTGCCGGGCAACCCGGTCTGGACCGTCGACCTCGCCCGGCTCGGCTGACGAGCCGACCCACGGCGGCTCTCCTCAGGGGGTGCTCTCCAGGCTCTCGGTGGGCTCTGGGCGGCTTCTCCGTGGGCTCGTATGGGTGTCCGGACGGGCCTCCGGACGGCTCAGTGGAGAGCCTCGGGAGGGGGTCCGGAGGCCCGATTATGAGATCTCGGGGGAGGCCCTGTAACGTTCTCTTCGTCAGCCCGACAGGGAGCACCGGACGCCACCGCTGAGCGATACTTCGCTCGCGAAGTAGGCCGGTCCCGGGGTTGGCACCACAGAGAGAAGGACCGATCGTTCGGCCTGATCGACGTGGCAGCCCGCGTGTCTGGCGTGGCCGGTTGGGTCTGCTCCTCGGAGCCGGCGCCGATTTGGACCATCGCATCAAGGCGGGTAAGTTTGAAGGGTTGCCCCGGAGGCCTCCTCGTTGAGGTGGTTGATGGTGTGTGTCCGATTCTTGAGAACTCAACAGCGTGTCAAAAATCGATGCCAATTACCTCGTCCCGAGGCCTGGTTCGGTCCATCGTCTGGTGGTCT